>JBECKZ010000247.1:0-19965 GCA_040235555.1 Thiohalomonadales bacterium
GGCTACATGCTCGAATTTCGTTATAAGGTACTGAATACGGAAAAAGCGAAACCGCTGTTTGACAGGCAGACCAAGCCCGAACTGATCGATGAAAAAACCGGTGGCCGGGTCGGTGTGACATCGCCGGGGAAGATCGGCCCACTGCGAAATTCAAACATGCCGGTGGAAGGTAAAACCTACTGGATGTTTTTTACCAACCCGGGTCGGTCTATCAAACCGGGTGACGCGGTAAGTATCCAGATCGGTGATTACCTGCAGGAACATCTGATCGTCAAAAAATAGGTACCAATTCGGACCAGGAGTCATATGTGGACAAGAAGTATTTAATCGACGCAGCTGCGAACAAGAAGTACGTAATCGGTCCAGCGATCATCGTACTCATCGCGATCGTGTATTTTGTTTTCTTTGCCGGCTACAGCGCAAAGATCAATGCCTTGATTGAAAAGAATACCAAGGCCAAGGGTGGCGAAGATGCGTGGAAGAAAGTGTCTTCGCTGCAGATATCAGGCATGATGTCGCTTGGCCAGGACGTCAACGTTCCGTACACGATCGATCAGAAGCGCCCGCTCAAAATGTGCATGGAGTACGAGTTCGACAAGCGCAGGGTGGTGCAGTGTATCGATGGGGACAGTGGCTGGCAGTTCCTGCCATATACGGGCCGCAACGTACCGGAAGCGATGTCTAAGGAGGATGCGCGCGCGATGGCTGACACCGCTTCTATCGATGGTATGCTGCTGAATGCATACCATCGCGGTGTAGATATCGAGTGGCTGGGCGAGGTCGATGTCGATGGTCTACTGGCTGACAAGCTCAAGTTGACGATGCCCGGTGGCACGGTGCGCTGGCTCTATCTCGATAAGATAACGGGGCTGGAAACGAAACTGGAATACACGCGCACGATTCGTGGCAAGGAACACACTGTCGTATCACGGTACTCCAACTGGAAGACGCAAAACGGCCTGCTTTTCGCTAGACGTACTGATACGCAGATAGTCGGTGACAAGCGTTCCCAGTTCCTCGCTGTAGACAAGATCATTGTCAACCCAGCTATCGATGACAAGCGTTTCGAGATGCCGGTTCATCATAAACCTGGCTCCTGATGGCTGCTTAGTTTGAGGATTTATGTTATGAGAATTACGAAGTTTCTGATTCCTGCTGTGACCGTGTCCGTTCTGGGGCTGGGTGGGTTTACAGTCGTCCATGCCCAAAACAGTATAGTGATGACCGAAAAGCATGAAGGCCATGATATGCATGATATGAAGTGTGGGGGGGGTGACCATTCCATGCACATGCAGATGATGCAGAACCGGGATTACAAATTATCCTCCAAGAAGTACAACATCCCTGACGTCACCCTGGTTGATGCGGATGGTCACAAGACCTCTCTGGCAACACTTCTGTCTGCAGAAGAGCCAGTGGCACTGAATTTTATCTTCACTACCTGCAAGACCATCTGTCCCGTGATGACGGCAACCTTTGCCAGCATGCAGAGCAAGCTTGATGAGGCGCAGTTAAAGCAACTTCGGGTTATCTCCATCAGCATCGATCCGGATTATGATCGCCCGGCTGAATTACGCGCCTATGCGGATAAATTCAAGGCGAGTCAATCCTGGGTGTTCCTGACAGGTGACAGCCTGGATATCAATAATGTCATGCGTGCCTTCGAGGCTTACACCGGTTCCAAGATGAACCACCAGCCGGTGACATTCCTGCGCAAATCCCCTAATCAGCCCTGGTTACGCGTCGATGGACTGGCCAGTGGTAAAGACCTGGCAGACCTGGTTTCGAGCAAACTGTTCTAAGCCATCAGTGGTCAATTTCCCGGGTCGCATAGGCATGAGCAAGCAGATCATGCTCCCGTTGCTGCTGATAGCTTTATTATCCGTAAATGCCGCCGCAGCACAGGCAGCGACCAGCCTGGAAGTCGGGCGGGCCTTATACATGCAGGGTTTGCGCGCAGACGGTACTCCCCTGACAGCCATAGTCAGCGGTGATGTCGAGATACTGGGTACCCAGTTCAGTTGTGAAAGCTGTCATGGCATCAGCGGTATGGGCTCGAGAGAAGCCTCAGTGATCGTCCCTGTCATCGCCGGTTCGAAACTGTTTGCACCTGCCGCCCAGCCGGCACGACCGGCTTATGATCTTAAATCACTGGCGAAAGTCTTACGTGACGGTGTCACCCCCACCGGACGTAAATTGGATCGTCTGATGCCCCGGTTCCGGCTGACCGATCACGAGGTTGAGGCCATGGCGGCCTACCTGCATACCCTCACTACCGATCCTTCACCCGGCGTCGACGAGTGGACCATTCGGTTTGCCACGGTGGTGACCGACAACAGCAGTGTTGACGAACAAAACGCCGTACTGGCCGTGATCAAACGGTTCGCTGAAGAAAAAAGCCGTCAGACCCGGATCGAGGGTAAGCGCTGGGATCGGGGTACGACACCGGAAAGCCGCTTGCACACTGTTCATCGTGACTGGGTGCTGGATGTCTGGAGACTCACCGGCGATGAAGCCGGCTGGGCAAAGCAATTCGCAGACTACTATCAGAAAAACCCGGTGTTCGCCATTCTTGGCGGACTGCTGCCGGAAAATCCGCAACCGCTGGCCCGTTTTTGTGAGCAAAACGCGATTCCCTGCGTACTCCCGAGTACCCGTTACCCGGTGCCCGGCGAGGGGAATCTTTATAACCTGTATACCTTATATTATTCAGCAGGGCTGGGGCTGGAAGCCGATCTTATTGCGACGCATCTTAAGGACGTTACGTATGATCAGCTGATACAGGTTTATTGCCAGTCATCGGCGGCACGTGCTGCGGATCACCTCGAACAGGACTTAACAGGACATGCCGGCAAAACGGCGCGCATCAGCTTCGACTGTGAGAAAGAGGTGCCAGTCGATCGGGTTAAGGCTTTAATGAAAGCGCCAGGTAAGGCGGTGCTGGTCTTCTGGCTCGATAAGCAACAGTTGTCAAAGATTTCTGTACCCGCTGGTTCGCGGGTTTATTTATCTTCAATGCTCATAGGCGATAAGCTTGAAGCGTTATCGGTCCGTGGAGCAGACAGTGTGTACCTAGCACACCCTTATCGCTTGCCGGGTAAAATTGATCCGGCATTCAGACGCCTGCAGGCCTGGGCGAAAGTGCGTAAAATTGAATTGTCCTATCCACGGCTACAAAGTGAAGCTTTTTTTACATCCTTGCTCATGAGCGAAATGATCAAACATCTTGACGGGTTTTATACTCGCAAATACATGCTGGATTTAATCGGTCATACACAGGGCATGGATTTATATTTGCCTTATTATCCGCGCGCAACCTTTGGCCCAGGTCAGATATTCGTCAATAAAGGCGGTTACCTATTGCCTGTCGTACACGGAAAACTCGACACGCGTAAATCCGCATGGATCCTTCCAGAGTTTAAGCAGTAAATGACATGCGGTATCCAGGATACGGTTTCGTGCCTGGGCCCGTGTGCAAGGTGTGAAGATTCAGGATGAACGTCGTCAGGCATTAGCTTACTTTGCTTGTATGACCTTTGCCGAAGGTGTCGAACACACGGGGCTTTATCTTTCTCACGACTATGTCTTGGACCTGCTGGATCACTCGTCGAAGCTCACTACCTATCTGCCTTTGTACACCCGTGGTGGTTACCTGGTCGATCTCTCGGGCCGCACGCAACCCACCTGGTTGGTGCCATGAGAATGGAGAGTGCAGAAGGGGTGGTGCAGTAGAAAAAAAAGGGCCAGACACACTGATGGAGAGAACAGGAGGGAGGAGTGATATCAGTGCTGGAATGTCTGGCCCCAAACCGGTTTACTTGGTACTCAACATATCCATTTCATCGTACTGCAGTTCTACCCGGCGGTTCTTACCCGGTTCAATGTTGTCAGCCAGAGGTTTGTCATCCGCCAGCGCTTTGATCACCAGTTGCGAGCGATTAATGCCATCCGCGATGAGGACCTTGGCGACTGACTCTGCCCGTAGCTTGCTCAGAAACTCGTTATAATTGTGCGGTCCCGTGTGATCGGTGTGACCGTTGATCTCGAGTACGAGGCTTGGGTTGGCCTTCAGAAAGCGTGCATGTTCGTTCAGGATGGCCTTGTCCTGATCGTCAAGTTCGGTCTTGTTAAAGCCGAAATAGAAAGTCGATTGAGTGGGTTGTTGGATATCAGCAGCAGCCTCACTCACCGGTGCACTCTCAGCGACAACGGCTGCGGTATCCGCAGGACTGGATTGAACTTCACTCGAATCAGGTGCCACCGTATTCGGTGAAGTATCTCGCGGCGCTTCAGTCATTGGTGTGGCCTCGCTTGTGGTCACTGGGTTCTGTGCATCCGTTGTGGAAGCAACAGGTGAAATTTCCTGATTCTTGGGGCTAACACTGTTGCCGGCACAGCCAACAGCCAGACCACCACAGGCCAGAATAATGCCCAGGGTACGCAATGATTTCAGATTAATAGCGGGTGTTTGCATGATTTGTTCCTCGTCGTTGTGCGGGCACTGCGCCCGCTGCATGTTTTACCTGTGTTTAATTAAACACGTGCAAAATGGCAGGACTCGGGAGCAAATCAGGAAAGATGACGATGAAAAATGACAAAATCTGGCGGCTTCGCGATATACAGTTTGTGTGCTTGTAGTTATAGTTATAATTTAGGTATGTTGTCCTTAGCGTATGGTGAGTGGCTGAATCCCCAACCCATTGCAGACACAGGAGTTGCATGAGATTAGGGGGGTAAGGGGTGATTAAGTAGCACCAAAGTGGACTTTGTCCTCTATACCCTGTCTCGATCCATTCCTGGCGCATAACGAGACACTAAGTCACTACCTTTTTGAATTCTTGCTATCACTTTGACAAAAATCGAAGTCACGCTATAAATGTATAACGAGACGGGGGTCTCGTTAAATAAACTTTATCCACCTTCCTAACCCGTGAAGACCATAGTTAATGGGAAGCCAACTTTTCTTCGCATGTCTCATGCTTGCTACAGGAATTGGGATCCCTGTTATGGCGGCGTTAAGCGCAACTTTAGGTACTAAGTACGGAAGCCCTGCGTTTGCTGCCTCTGTCTTGTTTCTGGTAGCGCTGTCTATTTCGGTTGCTTTCCTATTCGCTGTAGAGGGTGGCCTGAGGCCATTCCCGAAAACATCGCTGCCTTTCTATTTCTACTTAGCTGGTGTATTCGTAGCCTTTTACGTCCTCAGCGTCACCTGGGTAGCCCCACGATTCGGTGTCGGCAATGCTGTGGCTTTTGTACTGCTAGGCCAGCTCATATCCATGGCGGTTATAGATCAATTCGGCCTGATGGGTGCTCCAACACATGCTATCACTTTTCAACGGTTGGTCGGTCTCATCTTGATGTCGGTCGGCGTGTTTTTGGCCGTACGCCGCGGATAACATGCGCCGGGTGCATAATAAGTCGTTTAAGGCAGGCACCGTTGCTGCCCCTTAACTCCAACGGTTATGCCCTTTCCTAACAAACGGGAGGAGTAGTCATGAATAACAAATCACTCTATGAACGTCTTGGTGGCTATGATGCCATCGCCGCAGTAGCCAATGACCTTTTGCCTCGTATGCAAGCGGATGCACAACTTGGACGCTTCTATCAAAATCGAGGCGAAGATGGTTTAAGACGCTCAAGGCAGCTCCTAATTGATTTTCTATGCGCGAGTGCAGGTGGTCCTCTGTACTACACGGGACGAGATATGAAAATCACCCATAAAGGAATGAAAATCAGTGAAAGCGATTGGTCAACATTCCTGGGATACCTCAATGCCACGTTGGACGCTCTTCAGGTCTCTCAGACTGAACGTAGCGAAGTAGTAGCACTCATGCAAAGTACGAAGGCAGACATTGTTGAGGCATAGATTCGTCGGGCATAACCCTAATTATTGGCTAAATGAAGATTGTGACTCTGGGAGGTGCGGGGAATTGGGGGGTGATGTATATGCACGCCGATTTAAAAAATCCTATTAACGGATTTTTAACTACTGCACGTGAGTTATTATTGTTGCTGGATTTGCATTACGAAAAGATATTCTATGATAGCCTTGAGCGCGCGTTCAGGGCATTGTTTTGTGAGGAATTTGGTTGCACCAGCGGCGATGGCTTCATTTGCGATGTCTTCCCCTGAATAAAAAAAGACACTCTGCTTTTTTGCGATCTGTCTACATGCTGTCAGACCATCCATCACTGGCATATTGTTATCGAGTAGCACCAAATCAAAATGTTTTGTCTGTGTCAGTGCTACAGCGCTTTCACCATTGTCGGTTGTCTCAACCTCGAACCCAAATTTTTCCAATGATGCTTGCAGAAACATAATAACTAAAGGATTATCTTCCGCGATGAGTATTGATTGCATGAGGTTTTTCCTCGCCTGATTGATCGTACTAATGTGTATCAGTCCAACTATTTACGAATTTAAAATAAATATAAACTGCGGATATAGCCAGTGGGCGGCATATTTTGCGTTGGTTTTCATTGCTATCGGTTGCAGCACTTAGGATCTGAGTCAAAATTTGTAAATTTATGTTGCAGCTTTAGCTGAAAGCATACATGGATGTGGGAGCATATAGTCTAGATGTTGGTTTCTGGCCGGTAAGAGGGTGAGTAGTTGTCGAACTACGATGGTATCAACGTCTGCTTGAAAAATAATACAGATATTAACGGTATAAATCGCAATTCACTCGCGCGTCCATATGCTTTTCACTTTAGCGATGTGCGTTTATTCCAAGTGGGCATCTATATATGAAAATAAAATTAATCCTGAAAACTGTAAATTCGGATATCCTCTATACACACGTGGGTCAATTAATGTTTAAGCTCCACTTTTTATTTGTATTCCTGAATATTTTCGTCACGACGAGCCGGTTCCAAAATATATTTAATGTCAGAGTTGGGATTTTGTTGACGCAATAAATGATCTGCAACAAATGGTAGAACAAACTCATCACATCGACTGGTAATAATCACGAAAGTTATTTCGCTATATCTGTTCAATGGCGGCTGCTTTATCAGTACTTCAGAATATTCGCGAATATCGAAAATACTAAAACGATCTTCCCATATTTTAATAAATGGCTATACTCATTCCAGCCCCACTTGGGGTGAGACAAATCACGTTGTCTGTTTTCTGTGATTGCATACTAACAACATGTAATAAAAACACCATCGCTCAGGAGGCAATACAATGAAGTCTTATAAAAAAACAATAACATCATACAAATTGTTAGGCAGTGTATTGGTTATGCTTCTCTTCAGTGTGTCTTCAATATCACGAGCTGCAGCCGGAGATTCTGACACAACATGCCCCGTTGGTTTGGTCAGTGGCATGGACCTTACCACGGAGTTCGGGGCAGCGGTTGCGAATGATACCCGGTGTATCAAGAAGCGTCATGAAGTCAAGACGATGTTCGCGGTCGATCAATATGTGACTGATCCGACACGTCCAGACACAGCAGGGCCTTATGCGCTCAATCAGATCCAGAACGTCTATAACGACTATACGATCACGGCAGGTATGACTGAAGGTCTTGACTTCAGTTTGATCGTTGTCGTTCATGGTCCCGGTGGTCGCTTGCTACTAAGTGATTCAACCCAGAATCGCTTTATCGCTCAGGTGCAACACTTGATGGCTGAAGGGGTGAAATTTTATTTCTGTGAGAATACCGTTCGTGGTTTCATCCGCGCGGGTCTGTTAGAGCCGGGGAATGTCGCAGCAGGCGTGATCCCGGGTGTGCATTATGTAACTGCAGGTCTTGCCGCCATGAGCGATTTTGAGTCGGAAGGCTACGAGTACGTCCAGCCATAATCGGCTTTCGTCTCACAACTCTCTCCCATTCCTCGCTACGGGGAATGGGAGAGTAACTCCGACAAACTACATCACGTCCCATTTCAGAAAGGAGATACCTCATGAACAAAGGACTATCCATAACAACTAAGGCGCTTGCCGCCATGGGTGTTGGCTTTGCCATCAGTTTATGTACGGGCCCGGTACAGGCGCAGGTCGCAGTGCCTGCCAAGTCAGCAGCACACCATGAATACGGTACGATCTTTCAACTCGATAGTGGTGGCGATCACGCGATCAAAAAAACGCTGAACAACATCGAAAATCTGATCAAGGATCCTCGTGTCAAGGGACACATCCATGTCGAACTGCTGGCCAACAGCAAGGGCTATGATGTGTATGTCAAAAATAATGGTTTCGAAAAGAAACTCAGGCAATTGCAGAAGGAAGGTGTGATATTGGCACAGTGTTCCAACACGCTGCGCGAAAAGCACATTGATCGCAAGGATCTCTATTCCTTTATCAAGATGGTGCCTTCCGGTGTCGGTGAGATTACCTTGCGGGAAAGCGAGGGATGGGCGTATATCCATCCGGCACCACCACCAGCGGATAGCATGTAAGCGAAACTTTTCCTACCATGCACACCCCACCAGAAGGTGGGGTGTTATATCACTTGACCCAAGAAGAAGCATTTCCAGCCACCTGGCGTGGCAATCACCTTTCTATTGAATGGCGTACTGATGCTTGAGTGACTGCGGCTGGCCGAATTCTGAAGTTGATGTGTTTGGTGCGGTAGGCTCTGATGTCTATAAAGCAGTTACCTGGCTGGGAATTCATCAGGCAATCTATGACAAACAGTCCATTGTGACGCATGATGCCCCGTATTTCCTGAACTTCCATGTCGGCAAAGACTCCAAAGGTAATATGCCGCCGCCAAAAGCCCTGTAACGTATAATAGAAAGGACTGTAATGCCTGCAAACAATGCTGCTGCCGCGATTGATTCACATCAACGCGAATTCCATCCAGTAATATTTTTTAACTTGGTGCTGCTCGTTTTCTGTCTTGTCTTTGCCATGCAGGTACTCGCTGAAACAGGGCCGGGGCAGGGTGACGCTGCGAAGGTTCTGCGTTCGACGCTCTCAAATGGGCTGCGAGTGATCATTGTGCGCGACCCACTGGCGCCGGTGGTGACCACGGAGATCAACTACCTGGTTGGATCAAACAATGCCCCTGCAGGTTTCCCGGGCATGGCCCACGCGCTGGAGCATATGATGTTCCGCGGTAGTCCAGGCCTTTCCGCCAGTCAGTTGGCGCTGATCAGCGCTGAGATGGGTGGCAATTTCGACGCGGACACACAGCAGGCGGTCACCCAGTATTTTTTCACCACGACCGCAAAAGATCTCGGCCTGGCCTTACACCTGGAAGCAATCCGCATGCGCGGGGTACTTGATACTGACACATTATGGGAACAGGAACGGGGTGCGATCGAGCAGGAGGTCGCGCAGGATTTGTCTAACCCAGGCTATGTGTATTACACCCAGCTACTTGCTGCCATGTTCAAGGGAACGCCCTATGCGCACGATGCACTTGGTACCCGTGCCTCTTTCGACAAGACCAGCGGTGCGATGTTGCGCAAGTTTCATGACACCTGGTACACACCAAACAATGCCGTACTGGTAATTGCCGGCGATGTGGATCCGCACAAAACACTGGCGGAGGTTGAGCAACTGTTCGGTAAGATTTCGGCCAGGAAGTTGCCGCAGCGACCACGCATTAAACTCGAACCAGTGAAGACACACACGTTGCACTTGAATACCGACCAACCATACGGTACCGCGCTAATTGCGTTCCGCATGCCGGGTTACGCCAGCAATGACTACGCTGCTTCCGTGGTGTTGTCGGATATCCTCAGCAGTCAGCGTGGCAAACTGTTCGCCCTGGTGCCCGAAGGTAAGGCGCTGTCTGCGGAGTTTTCGCTGAACACATTCCGAGAGACGGGAATCGGATTCGCTGCTGCGGTGTTCCCGAAAGATGGCGATGCCAATGCACTGCTGGCGAACATGCGCCGCATCCTCACTGATTACGTGCAACATGGCGTACCGCAAGATCTGGTGGCTGCTGCCAGGCGACATGCGGTGGTTTCAGTAGAGTTCCAGAAAAACGCCATCTCCGATCTCGCCTCCGCCTGGTCACAGGCGGTAGCTGTAGAAGGCCATGACTCTCCCGAAGACGATGTCCATGCAATCCAGACGGTAACAACTACCGACGTCGAACGCGTGGCACGCCATTATCTCGATTTCAACCACGCAATCTTCGCTGTTCTCGAGCCGCAATCGTCAGGTAAACCGATCCTGTCTCACGGTTTCGGTGGCAAGGAATCCTTTGCGCCAAAGGAGGTAAAATCAGTGAAGTTGCCCGCTTGGAGCAAACCGTATCTTGCGCGTCTTGCAATACCCGAGTCTACTGTGAAGCCGGTTGTCACCATCTTGCCCAACGGATTACGTTTGATTGTGCAGCCCGAGACAATCAGCAACACCGTGAGTGTCTATGGCCACATCGATAACAAGCCCGACGTGGAACAGCCAAAAGGACAAGAAGGTGTCAACGATGTGCTCGGTCAACTATTTTCTTATGGCACCGAGACATTGGATCGCATTGCCTTTCAACGCGCCCTTGACCAGATTGGTGCGGACGAATCAGCAGGTACGGATTTTAGTTTGCAAGTGCTCAGGGCGGATTTTGCGCGCGGTGTGCAGTTGCTCGCCGATAATGAGCTGCATCCGGCGTTTCCGATTCAGGCGTTCAAGATAGTGCAGTCGCAGACGGCGGCTGAACTTGCTGGCGAGTTGCAAAGCCCAGGTTACCAAGTGCATCGCGCATTGCGTACGGCTTTATTTCCGCCACACGACCCGTCCCGGCGGGAAGCGACGCCCAAGAGTGTTTCATTGCTTAACTTGGCTGACATAAAGCGTTACTACCGTACGGTATTCCGACCCGAACTCACGACAATCGTTGTTATCGGCAACATCACGCCAGACGCGGCGAGCAAGCAGATCGAAGCTGCATTTGGTAACTGGACGGCACATGGGGCAAAACCGCAAACACAACTGCCTGCTGTTCCCCTCAATGCTGCGTCGACGATTGCGGTGCCCGATGCGAGCCGTGTGCAGGATCGTGTTATTCTTGCAGAGACCCTTGGCATTAACCGCTTCAGCCCTGACTATTATGCGTTGGAACTGGGTAATCATGTGCTTGGTGGTGCGTTTTACGCCACACGTCTTTACCGGGATCTGCGCGAGCAAAACGGCCTTGTTTACTATGTCGGCTCAAATTTCCAAACGGGCAAAACGCGTGGTATCTACCTGGTGAGCTATGCAAGCGATCCTGCGAACACTGCGAAAGCCAGGGCGATCGTTGAGCGCGATCTACAGAATATGCGCGACAAGCCGGTTTCTCCACATGAGCTGCGCCAGGCCAAAAACTTGTTATTACGCAAAACAGCCCTGGCGGAATCGAGTGTCGACGATATCGCCGGTGGTCTGCTCCACCGTGCGCAGCTTGGATTGCCTTTGGATGAACCGATACTGGCCGCGCGTCGCTACCTCAAGCTTGATGCCAGGCAGGTTCAAGCAGCCTACGCCAAGTGGATTGATCCGACCCGGCTCGTGCAAGTGACACAAGGTCCGGCAGCAAAGTAAAGGGAGAAACCGTTTAACCACTTTTATCTTCGATAGTGGGCCGTATGAACATGTATTCTATTCACACTGCCGGTAAAGAGACGATAAATTCCACGCCGCTATTATCAGGACGATTGCGTGCCTGTACGCTGCCATGATGGAACTCCACAATCAGGCGTACGATATACAGACCCAGTCCCAGGTGCGGCTGTGCACCTTTACTATTGCGTATCGAGACCATGGATTCAAACAGGTTGCCGGCCATTTCGTCCGGCAGGGCAGGGCCACTGTTACTTACCCGTAAATTGATGTTGCGCCCATCGGTCTCTAGTCCGATCAAAATCGGGGTTCCCTTGCGGTGAAAGTCGATTGCATTGCTGATCAGTTTATCCAGCATCTGGGCCATGAGATCGGGAACACCCTGCATCAGTACGCCTTCATGGCCATTAAACTCGTAATGAATGTCCGCATGTGCCAGCCGGTAACCTTCCACGCAACCCTGCACCACTTTATACAGATCGAAACGCGTGAGTTGTTCACTCTGCAGAGTCTGCTCCAGACGCGTGGCTTCGCTCATGCGGGTTAACAGATTGTTGAGTCGATCGATACCTTCGCGAGCACGTTGTGTATAGGTATCTATCTCCTGGGGCTGACTTTCACGCGAGAGATTATCCAGGGAGGACTTCACTACCGTGATTGGGGTTCGCAGTTCGTGCGATAGTTTGCTGGCCATGGATTCCAGGTAGCGATTATATTGTGCCAGGCGTTCCAGCATGTTGGCTACGCTGCGTGAGAGATCACCGATTTCATCGCTGTCTCGGGTAGTGCCAATATTTCCAACGACTCTGCCATCTGGCGTGATAGCGGCTTCCGAGGTATCACGCAGACGCCGGATGCGCTGGGTCAGACGCGAGGCAAATATGAGTAACACGCTGCATGCGATCAGAAAGGCCAGGGCACTGAGATTGAACAGGATCTCCATTGCCTGGTTCTGGGCAAGCAGGATCGCATTACTGGTCTGTTCGATGGCAACGGCGCCGATGACCTGTTTGTCTTTATAGACCGGATAGGCCGCGGTCAGGATAGTGGCCTGTTTGTCTGGTGTCTGGCGCCAACGTGTTGCCGGTTGACCTGCCATGGCCTCACGAAACTCAATACTGTCCAGACGCGAGGCATTGAGCAACTCGTCCTGAAATTCACTTGCAGGCTGTTTGAGGATTAACTTATAAAACAGGGTCACCAGACCTGAGAACAGCGAAGGTTCTTTTCCAGTTGGTGTCGTATCATCATCGACCTGCGCATCCGGATCAGCCGTCAATGATCCAATCCGGGCGATGACCCGATTCTGCTTGTCGATAACCCAGGTCCGCATCAACGGGTGTTTGAGTCGTTCGAGAATGGTTTCAGCTTCCTGGGATGGAAACATGATAGTGCCCAGCGTTGCAGGATCATCAATCCCGGCTGTGCTGATAACCGTATCCACCTGGCGGCTGTCGGGATCATCCACATCCGCGATGGCAAACGATAGTTTGTTACCCAGCATACTGATGGGGATACGAATCTCGATGTTATAACCTTGCGAGGTTTCCTGCCATTCGCCCTTGATGCGCACCTCCGGCGCCAGTGGAATCGGGTTTTGCGGGTCGTTACTGACCACATAGGCATTGACCCAGCCTGGCGCCAGGGTCGAAATGATGTAACGGTGTATCTGACCCAACTTGTCCTCCATCACAATCAGCAAATGATCTGCCTGATCAATGCGCATGCTATTGGGCGCGCGATACACGATACGATCATCCTTGACCTGGAACGCGGCATAGACATAGTTGTGATAACTGCCAAGCTGATGATAAAAGCTCAGCGAACCCGGTTCTGATCCTTTGATCGCATGATCGAGTCCATAAAACTGCATGCGATCGCGATAGATGGCCCAGTCATCGAGATAACCATCGAGTTGAATTGGCGTATGTAGTGATCGGATCAGGACATGTTGCACACCGCGAGTAGGGAAGGCATCACCGCTTTGGGTTTTGAACAGGTCTGGTTTGCCCTGGAAAACCGCAGCTACCATCTGGGTGCGGGTGAGGAGGGCATCTTCCTGCTGCGTGCGCAGGTAGTCTTCCATTTCGCGAATGTATTTGGTACCGATGAGCGGGATGATCAGCAGGCTGGAGGCGACCAGCAACAGTTTGAATCGGATACTGAACCGCAGACGCGGCGGTGCGAACTTCGGCATAACTCAGCTGGCTTGTTCTACCCAGCGATATCCCATGCCGTATACCGTATCGATGTGATCGAAATTCGGGTCCAGCTTGAGAAACTTGTTGCGAATGCGTTTGATGTGCGAGGTGATGGTGGCGTCATCCACGACGATGCGTGCATCCTTCATGAGTTGATCCCGGTTTTTAACGTGACCGGGATGCAACACCAGAGTATGCACAATCCAGAATTCGGTCAGTGTCAGGTCCAGCGTTTGTTCCCGCCAACGCACGGCAAAACGATTCATGTCCAG
Organism: Thiohalomonadales bacterium; assembly: GCA_040235555.1. Lineage (GTDB taxonomy): Bacteria > Pseudomonadota > Gammaproteobacteria > UBA6429 > Thiohalophilaceae > RI-92. Next base: position 13,976 of record JBECKZ010000247.1, read on the forward strand.
GGTCAACGGTCCACGCGTGATTAATTCTTCTGCCTGCAGCGGTTGCTTGCTCAGGTCCAGCCGGCGAAAGAAGGCACTGATGCGCGCACACAGATTGGGAATGCTGATGTCTTTGGTCAGGTAGTCATCGGCACCCAGGCGTAAACCGGAGATGGTATCCAGATCGCTATCGCGCGCCGTCAAAAAAATAATCGGCAGCGCCGGTGAGAGTGCACGCAGGCTACGACACAGTTCATACCCACCGTCCACATCGTCCTGCAGACCGATGTCGAGCAGAGCCAGATCCGGGAGGCGTTTGCCAAAAGCGGAAAGGGCCGTTTGACGGTCTGCGTACTGGTCCACCTGATAACCTTGTCGACCCAGGGCCTCAGCATAGTTCTGGCGGATTGCCGGTTCGTCTTCGACAATCGCAATGGTCCGACTCATTTTGTCCTCCTGTACACGAATACCTATACCCTAGCACAGCCCGCCTGGTGAGTAAGCAGGCCACCTGGCAATTGTCAGAATTCATCAGAATTCGTCCCCGGCCCGCCCCAATCCATCCCCGTTGCTGCCATCTCCGCCGGTAATACTTCAAGCATCAAAAACAAACTTCCGGCGCGTTTAGGGAAAGCATCAAGGCCAAGGACGGCACGCTGGGTCACAGGAGGCAATGACAATGCAATACAACAAGCCAGAAATGCAAGCGATTCGGTTATGGGGCGTTTCGCGCAAGCCGCGTCTGCGTGAACGCGTGTGGGACATCTGCGAGCACATCATTGTGTTGGCGGTCTTCGTGTTATTTCTGTCTTTCGTGCAGACGGTGACGGCAGCGGAACCGGATTTTGCCAGCATCAAACAGGGAACCTTGTTTTACCGTGCAGCGCACGACGGTCAGTATCGTGCGGCACCGGTGCTCGACACCGATGTTGACATGCGTGTCACAGGCTATATCAATCGTGCGCATCTGACGCAAACGTTTACCAATGGCAGTGACGAATGGATGGAGGGTATCTATGTGTTTCCCTTGCCGGAAAATGCGGCAGTGGATCACATGCGCATCCATATCGGCGATCGTGTCATTGAGGGCCAGATCAAGGAAAAACAACAGGCACGTAAAACCTATGAACAGGCCAAGCGTGCGGGTAAGCGTGCCTCACTGGTGGAACAGGAACGTCCCAACATGTTTACCACCTCGGTTGCCAATATCGGGCCACATGAAACGATTATGGTTGAGATCGAATATCAGCAGACCCTGACTTACGATCAGGGCCAGTTCCGTTTGCGTCTGCCACTGGCGATCACGCCACGTTATATTCCGGGTTCACCCGTGGAACAGAATCCCGCAAATGCTGGTTATGGATCGGCAAAACCGACCGCGCAAGTTCCGAATGCCGATCGCATTACACCGCCAGTGGCGCTGGATCAAAAAATCAATCCGGTCGCGATTCATATCGAACTGGATGCTGGTTTTCCGGTAAGTCAGATCAAGAGCAGTTACCATCCGATTACTATCAACGACCACGGCGAAGGCCGTTACACCATCAACCTTGCTAATGGACAGGTACCCAGCGATCACGATTTTGAATTGGTGTGGACGCCGGAGGCGGGACAGGCACCGCAGGCGGCATTGTTCAGTGAGCATGTCGGCAAAGAGATGTATTACCTGGGGATGGTGTTACCGCCACAGGCAGATTCACAACAGTCAAATACCCTGGCACGTGAAGTCATCTATGTAATCGATACTTCCGGTTCCATGGGCGGGGTGTCAATTCGCCAGGCCCGCACGGCCCTGATGCTGGCGCTCAAACGCCTACGTAGTAACGATTTCTTCAATGTGATTCAGTTCAATTCGGTGACGGATACCCTGTTTGAACATCCCGTGGCGGCCAACCTGATCAACAAGACACTGGCAATGCGCTACGTTATGAATCTCGAGGCCGGTGGTGGGACCGAGATGATGGATGCCATGCACAAGGCCCTGGCAGTGAACGAAGATTCACAGCGACTGCGCCAGGTGATCTTTTTAACAGATGGTGCAGTGGGTAACGAAGACGCCTTGTTTGAATATATTCGCCATCACCTGGGCAACAGTCGCTTGTTCACCGTGGGTATTGGTTCGGCGCCCAACAGCCATTTCATGACCAAGGCTGCACAATTCGGCCGAGGAACCTTTACATATATCAGTCGGGTTACCGAAGTGGCGGAAAAGATGCAGGCGTTGTTTGCCAAACTCGATAGCCCGGTAATGCGGGACCTCAGCCTGCAACACAGCTTTAATCAATTTGAGATGTCGCCGGCACACCTGCCAGACCTGTATCTGGGTGAGCCGTTGATGTTCACCGCACGCAGCGATAGTGCGACGGGTGAGTTGGTATTAAAAGGGCTACGTCAAGACCAGGAGTGGTCAACCAGTCTGTTTCTGCAAACGGCCAAACCGGGTCGTGGTATTGCCCAATTATGGGCCCGTCAACGCATCGACAGTCTGCTCGACAGTGTACAGGACGGTGCCGATGCAGAGCAGGTTCGTCAGCAGGTGATCGAGCTGGCGTTGCAGCATCACATGGTCAGCAAGTACACCAGTCTGGTGGCCGTCGATGTCACGCCGGTGCGTCCACAAACGGCATCGCTCAATTCGTTGGCAGTCCCGGTCAATCTGCCACAGGGTCAGGATGCCGCAAAGATCTTTGCCATGCAGGCGCAATCTGGCACAGCACAAAACCTGTACTGGCTGCTGGGCCTGATCTTACTGGTCCTGGCGGGTGCATTGAAGTGGGTTACTCGTCGTGGAGGTGCCTCATGCACGGTCTGAGTGACAAACTGATGCGGCGCCTGATCTGGCTATTATTGGCCCTGGCCCTGTTCTTTCTCGGCAGTGCATTTTATATCCCGGCAAAGGCGATGTTAGCACAACAACTGTTGCAGCAAGCCTGGGCCGACACTCTGACAGGTCATGGTCAAATCAATAAACCCTGGCCGTGGGCGGACACCTGGCCGGTGGCACGGTTGATTGTACCCGGTCACAACATTGATCAAATCGTACTGGAAGGAGACACGGGTAACAGCCTGGCGTTTGCACCGGGTGAGTCCATCCAGTCATACATGGATAAACACAACGGCGCCATCATGATCAGCGCCCATCGTGATACCCACTTTCATTTTTTAAAGTATGTCATCCTGGGTGAAATTATCGAATTACAGCACGAAGATGGTGTTATCGATCGTTACCGGGTCCAGGATCTGCAGATTATTGATACCCGCTACGGTGACGTCAGCGTCCCTGCCAGCGGCAAGTGGCTGGTGCTGGTGACTTGTTATCCCTTTGATGCCTTACAGGCTGGCGGTAGCCGACGCTATGTGGTTAGCGCCGAAGCCATATCCGGCTCATCCGAGCCAAGCTTACCTAATATAATAAGGAGTACCTCATGTCTCGATATACACTTTCGATCAATATCAAATCAGATAGCAGGGAACTGCTCGACAGCCTGATGGTTACCCTGGAAACCATCAACGGTGATCTGAATAAGGTCGATGCCGTGGAATTATTTACGACGCAGGATGAAGACCAACCCGGAAATAGCAGGCGGATAACATGCGTTGACCCCACGACTACACAGCGAGATCTGTTTCTGGATAAATGGGTATTGTCAGAAGTGTCACTTTGAGAATATCCAGTCAAGGTAGGATAAGCCTGTAGATTAAACGGCGGAGGCTAGAAATTGCATTGAAAATTCATCAGGGTGGCGTTTTCAAGTGTCGCGGCCGGAGCTCTATCCCCTATAATGGATATTAAAGTAAACAAAATACTTTCCGGACCAGGCCGAATTTAGAAATATGTCATCACCCAGAGAGATAAGTGCATTCGGGTTCAAGCATCTGTTTGCCGTGACCGGATTTATGGCAACTGCGATCGCGATTATTGCGCTGACAATATTTTATCGCGACATGATAGTACAGGATATTGTGTTACAGGGTGAACGACAAAACCAGCTGCTGGCCCAGAGCGCACTGAATTCCGTCAAGCATGAGTTGATTAACTATTTGCGTGGTGTGAATGATGTGCATAACACCGATGCGAGCAAATATACGATTCCGTCGAATCTGGAAGCTGCTATCCACAATACCTTATCGAATATCTATGTCGTGCAAATCAAAATCTATAGTAGAGACGGCACTATAGTTTATTCAACACACCACTCGAAGTTGATTCTTGATAGTGATAATAGTGGGTTTACTTCGGCTATTTCAGGAAAGGTTAGCAGTAAGGTAGAGTATAACGATATCTTCACCCTGCTGCGCAAACCCTCAGACATTGAAAACCTGGTCGAAAGTTACCTCCCGGTACGTGAAAGTGAAACTTCACCGGTGTTGGGTGTGTTTGAGATTTACACCGATGTTTCCCCGGTTATTAATGAAGTGAAACATACAGAGATCATGATTATCCTGGGTGTGGTGGTCATCCTGTTTTTGCTTTATGGGCTGTTAGTGACAATCGTAACTCGCGCAGCAAATACGATAGAGAATCAGCAATCAGTAATCAAGGAACGGACGCATACGCTTGAGATGTTGTGTTCGCAGCTGATTAATTCCGAGGAAGATGAAAAGCGGGAAATGGCCAGAGACCTGCATGAAAATATTGCACAGACACTGGCAGGTGCAAAGAACGTGATAGAGACAGCATTGACAAAACTACCTGAGCAAAAGGCTAATAGAAATGGCGAGCTTCAGCAATCTGTCAAAATGCTTCAGGATTCAATCAGCGAAATTCGAACCCTGGCGATGGAGTTGCGACCGCCTTCGCTTGATGATTTTGGACTGATAAAAACCCTGGGCTGGTTATGTCGGCAATATCAGATGCTGTACCCCGAAATCCGGATTGAAACCGAGCTTGATTTGGATGAATCCGGTCTGGCAGATACGCAAAAATCCATTATCTACCGGGTAGTGCAGGATACACTACACAGTATTGCCAGCGAGGGCGAAGCGGATAAAGTAAACATTAAATTGTATAAGACTGATAACACCATCACATTGGTAATCGAAGATAATAGTGTCTTGCCGGAAACCATGGAGATGAAGGCAAGCCCTTCGATTGCATCGACTATCCCATTGTATACCATGCAAAAACGCACGATGCTTTCCGGTGGCATTTTTTCGATTGAGAAAAAATCAAATGGCACGGGTATCGTGGCATCATCTTCCTGGGTGACTGTATAATACGCTAGTACAACCAGGTTTTGTCCACGAGGGTTCATGAAGTACTGTCCTTATTGTGCCAGCGAACTTCATTATACAAAAATAGATGTATCGCAACGGCTGGTTTGCAGCAACCAACAGTGCAGCTATGTGTTCTGGAATAATCCGGTACCGGTTGTAGCTGCTTTGGTTAAATTTGACGGCAAGTACATTTTTGCCAGAAATGTGCAGTGGCCAGAACATATCTTCTCAGTTATTTCAGGTTATCTGGAAGCAGGCGAAACACCAGAGCAGGCCGTATTGCGTGAAGTAGGTGAGGAACTTGGCTTAACTGGTGAGATTGTCCAGCATTTAGGAAATTATACTTTTGTCGAGAAAAACCAGCTCATACTTGGTTACGAAGTTATCGCGACGGGCACAATTTCGACTAACCATGAAATAGCTGATTACAAATTATTGTCAGGGAAAGAAATCGCTGCGTATGATTTTGGTCCTTTAAATATTACACAACAAGTCATTAATGACTGGAAAAGTATACCGAAAACAACGATATGAATCATTCTTGAACTTCCTGTGCAAATATCTCTCGCAGTTTCGGCACCGGCAGTCTTGCCTCATCCGCATACTGCAGAGCACGTTGCAATCGAACCGGTGCTGAGCGACCCATGCACATGTGTTCCGGGTCACCATCCATGCCCTCGACCATCCCGCCAATCAGTCGTTCACGATCAAACGTCTGATTGGTCAGCCATTCCTGGATGTCGATGACTTCATGCGCCACTTCTCGCGCCAGGTCCTGGTGTGCATGCCACAAG
>JBECKZ010000078.1:0-5238 GCA_040235555.1 Thiohalomonadales bacterium
GCCAAATTAATTTCGTCGGCTTTGTTACGATTCTTTGTCATGAAAGACACAGCAGAGTACTCGGTATTGTCTGCTATGTCACAACAATTGTTTTTGTCCTGACACAGTTTTTCATTAAGTAATCAACAAGATAACGCACAGTTGAAGACGGGCACAGCTCTTGCAGTACCTGTTTCAGCGAGATTTTTGTAACTGCTGAACATCGTGTTCAATCAATCGAGAGGGATTCAGGATGGAACTTAACGTACTTGGGCAAGAAGAAGCACCAGCTAGCAAGGGTTGCTCTGCAGGATCCTGTGGCAGCAATGATGATCAAATGTCACATCTGTCGGAAGAAATCAAGCAGAAGGTCTATAACCATCCCTGCTATTCAGAAGAAGCACACCATTATTTCGCGCGGATGCACGTAGCGGTCGCGCCAGCCTGTAATATTCAATGTCATTACTGCAATCGTAAATACGATTGCGCCAACGAATCACGCCCGGGTGTTGTTTCCGAACTGTTGACACCGGATCAGGCGGTGAAGAAGACCATGGCCGTGGCTGCCACGATTCCGCAAATGACCGTGCTGGGTATTGCTGGTCCTGGCGATCCCCTGGCTAATCCCGAGCGTACCTTCCATACCTTCCGTGAACTCTCCGAGAAGGCACCAGATATCAAACTGTGTGTGTCCACCAATGGTCTGGCTCTGCCGGAGAGCGTGGAAGAACTGGCCAAGCACAATATCGACCACGTCACCATCACCATCAATTGCGTGGACCCGGAAGTGGGGGCCAAGATCTATCCCTGGATTTTCTGGGAGAACAAGCGCATTCATGGTGTTGAAGGCGCGAAAATCCTGATCGAACAGCAACAGAAAGGTCTGCAAATGCTGGTCGACAAAGGCATCCTGGTGAAGGTTAACTCCGTCATGATCCCGGGTGTAAACGATGATCACCTGAAGGTAGTGAGCAAGATCGTGAAAGAGAAAGGTGCCTTCCTGCACAACGTGATGCCGCTGATCGCCGAAGCCGAACACGGTACCTTCTACGGAGTTATGGGTCAGCGCGGGCCTAATGCCAAGGAACTGCAGGCACTGCAGGATTCCTGTGCCGGTGACATGAACATGATGCGTCATTGCCGTCAGTGTCGTGCCGATGCCGTGGGCCTGCTGGGTGAAGACCGCGGTTCCGAGTTTACCCTGGACAAGATCGAGCAAATGGACATCGACTACGATGCGGCCATGGTCAAGCGTTCCAAGATCCACGAAGGCATTCGTATGGAACTCGAATCCAAGCGTGCAACCAAGACCGAGCAAACCATCGTTCAGCTCAATCCTGACAAGACCTATCGTCCGGTATTGATGGCGGTTGCGACCAGCGGTGGCGGTGTCGTCAATCAACACTTTGGTCATGCCAAGGAATTCCTGGTTTACGAAGCATCCCAAAATGGTGTGCGCTTTATCAGCCATCGCAAGACCGACCTGTATTGTGAAGGTAATAGTAGCTGTGGTGACGGCGAAAGCGTTCTGGCACAAACCATCCGTACCCTGGAAGGTTGTGAAGCGGTTCTCTGTTCCAAGATCGGTTATGAGCCATGGGGCATGCTGGAAGAGGCCGGCATCATTCCGAATGGTGAACACGGTATGGAAGATATCGAAGAAGCCGTGATGGCTGTGTATATGGAAATGATCGAGAACGGCAAACTCGACGAAGAAGTGGAAGCACAAGCGGCCAAAGCCAGCGCGTAATTCCAGCTAAACGTACCAGATAACCCGAGGAGTCCGAAATGTCACTGGAGATAATTGAAACTTGCGTGAATTGCTGGGCCTGTGAGCCGTTATGTCCTAACGAAGCGATCTATGAAGCCAAGCCGCATTTCCTCATCGACCCGATGAAATGCACGGAATGCGCAGGCGACTACGACGATATGCAATGTGCCGCAATTTGCCCTATCGAAGGTGCGATTTTGGATGAGCTTGGTGATGCCATTAATCCGCCGGGATCCCTGACCGGGATCCCGCCGGAGAAAATGGAAGAAGCCATGGCAGAAATGCAGGCACGTTAAGCAAGACGGTTTGACCTGATGGAGGTCGAGATATGAGCACGATGATTGGATATACGGCACAAGCGGAAACTGACAGTAGCGGCAAGATTGTACATTCTCTGCTTTTGCTGGTACGTAATTTTCTGAACCAGGCGGAACCGGGTATCCAGTCCCGGCATGTTTGGGAGTCACAACAGATGTTGCCAAGCGTACCGCCGCGTGTCTGGAAACGTCATAGTGCCCTGCTGACCTTGTTAGTAGATCAGGTAGAAAAGTCTGAACCACAACACGACGGTGGCAAATAACAGACCTATGCCCAGGCAGCGGGGATGTGTCCCCGCACCGGCACAAGGCTCTGTACATCGTGAGTGGAGGGTGAATGGCAACAGTTGTTTTTTATGAAAAGCCGGGTTGTATAAATAACACTAGGCAGAAAAAGTGGTTGCGTGAATCAGGCCACGAAGTGATCGAGAAGAATTTGCTGACACATGGCTGGGAGGCCAGTGAACTTAAACAGTTTTTTGCGGATTTACCGGTGGGGCAATGGTTCAACATTAGTGCCCCACGCGTAAAAACTGGAGAAATCAATCCAGCGAAGCTGGATGTCGATACTGCGATAGCCTTGATGCAGGCGGAACCATTGCTGATTCGGCGGCCGCTCATGCAGGTGAACGAGGATAGAATGGTCGGTTTTGATCAGATTGCTGTTGATCGCTGGATAGGACTGGTTCAGCGGACAGAAACTGAGAATCTTGAAGTTTGTGCAAAATCCGGAACCGATACTAAATCGGCCATGGCATAGGGGGAAGGAATGCAAGCTACTGCACAGAACATTGAAACCCAAACCGTTGCCAATGAAATCTACCAGCGCTTGATGCAAAAGAGCCACGGCCTGCGCAACGATCATATCCTGGCCAGTATGCTGGCTTCACAGCTTGCGGGTAATGGCGCAATGCCGTCGCGCCTGGGTCTAACTCCGCTCCAGTATGAAGCCATGATGCAGACGCACTTTCCCGGCGCAGAATTGCCCCAGAGTTATATGGCAGACGCGGAGATCGATGTAGAGCGTATGCCGGAACAGGACGAACTGCGTGCCTTACTACAGACTCACTGCAGTGACCCCAGTGATCAAGGTGAGTGGATGGGGCAGATTGTGGTTAGAGGTTGCATGGGTGGCGATCATCTCTGGCAGGATCTGGGGTTGTGGTCGCGCAAGGACCTAACCTTATTGATGCAACAGAATTTCGAGTCACTCGCGGCCAAAAACGACCGGGATATGAAATGGAAAAAGTTTTTATATAAACAATTGTGTCTGGCAGAAGGAATCTATGTCTGCCGTTCCCCATCCTGTGAAGTGTGTCCGGACTATGCAGGCTGTTTTGGTCCGGAGGAATAAACATGTCACACACTGCTACATTAGAACAAATTACCAGTACCATACCGGCAGCAATGCTGGATAAGGTGATAGGTGCCTATCTGGGTCTGGCTGTTGGCGATGCTCTGGGCGCAACGGTGGAATTTATGACACCGAGGGAAATTCAGTCTACCTATGGACAGCATGACAGCATTTGCGGTGGTGGCTGGCTCAAGCTCAAACGTGGTCAGGTGACCGATGACACAACCATGGCATTGGCACTTGGTGACGCGATCTTGCAACAGGGTAACGTCGATGCTTTGGCTATTGCCAAATCCTTTAACGAGTGGCTCAAGCAAAAACCGGTAGATATTGGTAATACAGTGCGCCGCGGCCTGGTGCATTTCCGCTCCAGTGGTATCCCGGTAGTTCCGTACAATGATCGGGATGCGGGTAATGGTGCCTGTATGCGTTGTCTGCCGATTGCCTTGTTTACCTATGGGCAGACCCTCGCGCGCATGAAGGCTGCCTCCAAACGCCAGGCTCACGTGACCCACAATAATGAGTGGTCAGATGCAGCAAGCGAAACGGTCATTGAGATGATCCAGGGTGCCTTCGATGGTCAGGATAAGGCAGACATGCTCAAGGGGCCGGTGGCATCATTGATTAAACGCTTTCCCCAGTTTGTTTTCCGTATCCGCCGCAGAGAAAATCCCAGCGCCTTCATAGTCGAAACCATGCATGCCGTGCTGCAGGCGTTTTCTGATACCGATGATTTTGCCAGTTGTTTGATCGACGTGGTCAATCGCGGCGGTGATGCCGATACTACCGGCGCCATTGCCGGCATGCTGGCAGGCAGTTATTACGGATACTCTGCGATTCCAAAAAAATGGTTGCATGCCCTGGATAAAGATATCTATCAACGCTGCGAGTCACAGGCCATGGCCCTGATGGAGCTGGCGTTACAAAACATCGAGCCGGTGTGAGACCGGTGACATTCGGAGGGAAATACTATGCGTATCGGCGTACCTAAGGAAATCAAGGACCAGGAATACCGGGTAGGACTGACACCGGCAGGAGTGAGTACTCTGGTACAGGCCGGCCACGAGGTATTGATACAAAAAGATGCAGGCGCACGCATCGGCTTTAGCAATGAAGCCTATCAGGATGCCGGTGCCGCAATTGTGCAACAGAGTGAAGCGGTCTACCAATGCCCAATGGTCATGAAGGTCAAGGAACCGCAAGCGGTGGAGTATCCGTTATTGCAGGAAGGCCAGTTGCTGTTTACCTATCTGCACCTGGCGCCGGATCCTGAGCAAACTCAGGCCTTACTCGATCGCAAAGTCATTGGTGTCGCTTATGAGACCGTGACTGATAAACAGGGACGCTTGCCTTTGTTAGTTCCCATGAGTGAAGTGGCAGGGCGTTTGTCGATTCAGGCAGGTGCCACCGCCTTGCAGATGATCAACGGCGGGAATGGCACCTTGCTCGGCGGGGTACCCGGGGTCACGGCAGCGAAAGTGGTAATTATCGGTGGTGGTATCGTTGGTACGCAGGCCGCACGCATGGCCATGGGCCTGGGGGCCGAGGTGACGATTCTGGATAATAATCTGGATCGCTTGCGCGCCCTGGATGATCTGTTCGGTCCCTTGTTGCGCACCCGCTATGCCGATAACCAGGCTATCACGGAATGCGTGTGCAGCGCCGACCTGGTGATTGGGGCGGTGCTGATACCAGGCAAACAGGCACCCAAGCTGGTGACGGCTGAGATGGTCAAGCGCATGAAGCCTGGTGCGGTGATTGTCGATGTAGCTATCGATCAAGGTGGTTGTTTTGAAACCTCCCGTCCTACGACCCAT
>JBECKZ010000079.1:0-4614 GCA_040235555.1 Thiohalomonadales bacterium
CGATGTATGGAAGGGCCACCCTTGTTGTGTGGTGGTGATGCATGAGGCAGACACCATGGACCCGGCACGCGCTGCCTGGTCTCAGGCTGTGCACCATGCCGTCGTTGAGGCGCAAATATATCTTGCGGAAAACCGTGATGAGATGGCTGTAATGCTCTCAAAAGATGGTAAACGTTACCTCCCATTCCCGAAAGAAGTGATCAAGCGTGCCATGTTGTTCTATGACCCTGCCTATTATAAAAATCCAAACGCGATTAAACACCCGCAGTGGGGCATGGATCGCATTGATTTTCAGGGTTGGCCGTATAAGTCCGCGACGGAACTTGTTACATCCGATCTGAAGCAGACCGTCGTCACAGGTGATGCCGCATTCCTCAAGAACCTCACCCCGGAGTTTGTCGCAAAAGACCTGGTGAATTACGACTTTGTCAAGAAAGCACTCGAAGCACATCCGAAGTGGAAAAATGACGCAAGCGTTCCAAAAACAGGTGACCCGTATACCCGCATGGAGGTTTTTGAAATATGAGTAATGGCGCCGCACCTACCGGAGTAGCCGCTTTGCCGGGTTTTACTAAACCGGCAGGGCGGCGCCTGTTTAACTTTATCAGCGGACTTGCAATATTTTTCGCACTCTGGTGGATCGGAGGTTATCTCATATCCATCAATCCTACTACCAGGAATTTTTCCACATTTGGTCTGATTCCGACCTTAAAGGCATTTCCGGAATTATGGGAAATCGGAAAATTACAAAGCGCTGCCATTGCTAGCGGCTATCGTCTTGGCTATGGGCTGTTAATTGCCATTGCCATTGGCGTCCCACTTGGAATCTTAATGGGCAGCTTCAAACGATTCCGTGATCTAAGCAATTCACCTTTTCAGTTGTTGCGCATGATCAGCCCACTGTCATGGATGCCTATTGCTGTGCTGGTGTACGGCACCTGGAATCACTCTATTATCTTTCTCATTGCAATGGCATCGGTATGGCCTGTGGCGTTTTCAACGGCAGCTGGATTGGCCAAGGTCGATCCAGCCTGGTTCAAAGTGGCGCGCAATCTCGGTGCCAGGCCAAGACACATTTTGTTTCAAATTATCCTCCCGGCTATCAGTTTCGACATATTTACAGGTATTCGTCTCGCACTTGGTGTTGCCTGGATCGTTCTGGTGCCGGCTGAATATCTTGGGGTGACATCCGGTCTCGGATATGCCATCGAAGATGCACGCGAGACACTTTCATATAACTATCTCACCGCAATGGTACTGACAATCGGAGTCATTGGTTATTTTCTCGACAGCATTTGCGTGCTGTTGATTAAACGTTTCAGCTGGCATCGCGGGGAGGGATGAACGATGAGCAACAATATTGCAACAATGGGACATAATCTGTTTGGGAATAATAAATCTGGATCAGTTTCCTCCCGCACTCTAAAGGCTTCGACACAGAAATTGACTAACTTTTTAGGCGGGTTGGCGATTCTTCTGGTCATCTGGTGGTTTGGTATCTATTTGATTACGCTAAACCCTGACATGTCGCAATTTGCCGATTTCAGTCCGATAGCGGCGTTCAAGGTAATTCCGTATATGTGGACCGATGGCGAAATCCCGCGTGCCCTTGTATCAAGCGGATATCGCCTTGGCAGTGGGCTTCTCATAGCAATCGCAATTGGAGTTCCCATCGGAATTCTCATGGGCCGCAGCAGGACATTCCGTGAGCTGAGTCATTCGCCGTTCCAGTTGTTACGCATGATCAGTCCCTTGGCCTGGGAACCTATTGCAGTAATCGTTCTACCTACCTGGGACTCTGCAATTATCTTCCTGATAGCTATCGCTTCGATTTGGCCGGTTGCGTTTGCAACCGCTGCAGGCCTGTCAAAGGTGGATCCGGCATGGCTGAAAGTCGCTCGCAATCTTGGGGCAAAACCCTGGCAGATAATACCGCATATCATCATGCCGGCAATCGCCTTCGATGTACTCACAGGAATCAGGCTGGCGCTCGGCGTGGCATGGATAGTATTGGTGCCGGCTGAATTTCTCGGGGTTACCTCCGGCTTCGGTTATGCGATTGAAGATGCTCGCGAATCATTATCCTATGACCACCTGATGGCGATGGTGCTTCTCATCGGCATCGTTGGGTACTTACTTGACAGTATATGTGTGCTGTTGATCAAACGATTCAGCTGGCATCGCGGTGGGGCATAATGTTTAGGCGAAAACCAAAGTATAAATATCTTGCAGGACATTCTTTAACCAGATAAGGCAAATAGAGAGGATGATTGTGATGAATCAGATAATTGCAACACTGCATCATATCTTCAGTGATAATGCCGGAAACTTTAGAAAGAAAGTTATTGGTTTATATGCATTTCTCATCATCTTTAATGTCGTGACCTGGATCTGGGCCATTACAGTTTTCGCAGGTAACACTGTGCTGCTCGGTGCAGCAGTGCTCGCCTATACTTTTGGGTTGCGCCATGCGTTTGACGCCGATCATATCGCTTCAATTGATAGCGTAACGCGAAAGTTAATGCAAAAGAACAAACGCCCAACTACAGTCGGTCTGCATTTTGCAATCGGGCATTCACTCGCATTGGTCGTGTTTGTTGCGGCAATTGCAGCCCTGGCCGCATGGGGTTCGTCAAGCGAAAAATTCAGCTTTATGGAAAGTACTGCCGGTGTAGCGAGCACGTTCGTTTCCTCTTCTTTCCTGATCATCATGGCCGTATTGAATTTAACAATAGCGCGCTCTACCTACCTTGTATTCAAGCGGGTTCGAAATGGCGGGAGTTATGCCGAGGAAGACTTTGATGTGCTGATGAATAAGCGTGGATTTTTTTCGCGTATCTTTCGCCCTTTATTTAGGCTTATAAACAAGAGCTGGCACATGGTATTTATTGGTTTTTTATTCGGTCTCGGCTTTGATACCGCAACGGAAGTCAGCCTTTTGGGTATCGCGGGCGCAGAAGCGGCAAAAGGGCTGTCAGTATGGGTAATACTGGTGTTTCCTGCGCTATTTGCCGCAGGGATGGCGCTAATGGACACTACCGACAGTATTTTGATGGTGCGGGCGTATAGCTGGGCCTTCAGAAACCCGATCCGTAAACTTTATTACAATCTGACCATAACGACTGTATCTGCGCTTGTAGCCATAATCGTGGCCGGGATTGAAATTATTGCGCTGATGACCGAGCGGTTAAATCTGAAGGGCGAGATATGGAACCAGGTAGAGACATTAAGTAACCATTGGGAATTGATTGGAATATTTGTAGTGTCAATCTTTATTGTGAGCTGGATATTTTCAATGCTGCTTTATCGAATCAAGGGTTATGATTACGGCACCCCAGCTGTGGCTCAGATCAGGGAGTCAAACAAAAACACAGTAATATAAACATTCATCCATACAGGAGATGATTTTGCCAAAAAGCGTATAAATTAATATTTCAATATTAAAATTACAAAGGTAAGCGTGATGAAGAGGTTGGGATTTACTGATGAGCAGAAACTTGCTGTTTTAAAGGAAGCTGAATCAGGAATGAAAGTGCATGAAATATGTAAAAAGTATGGGATTTCGAACACAACATTCTATAAGTGGCGTTCCAAGTACAAAACGCAGGAGGTTTCTGAAGCGAGGCGGCTCAAACAGCTGGAAGAGGAAAACCAGCGTCTTAAATCGATCGTCGCGGATCTGACGCTACGTAATCAGGCGCTTAAGCGCGTGGTATCGAAAAAATGGTGATTTATGTTTTTTAACTGCAATATTCGCAACGGTAAATGAGGAGAAGGACATATGCCTCAGCGTATTAATATAGTCTGCGTTTCAGGTACACATGAGAAATTACAAATGGCCGCAATGATAGCATCAGTAGCTGCAGCAACCGGAGATCAGGTCTCGGTGTTTTTTTCAATGAACGCGCTGCCGTATTTTATCAAGGGCAATGATTTTACAGCACCGGCAGAGGGTAAATTCGGTGAACTTATGTCACAGGAAGGTGTGCCGCCATTCAAACAGCTATTCAAGCAGGCAGCAGAGCTTGGTGATGCAAAGTTGCTTCCATGTTCCATGGCGGTCGATTTACTAAAGATCAGTGAAGGCGCACTTGATCCGGAATTCAGTCCTCCAATGGGCCTGACCCGGTTTCTAAGTGATTCTGAAGGGTCGCAATTGCTCACGTTCTGACTGTCATGAAACGTATATTGAAGTCAGCAGGAGGTTTTACGAAATGAGTGAAAATAAAGTCATCGACGCTTGCAATACTTTTTGTCCAGGCCCGCTTATGGAGCTTATCACCTATATGAAGCAGGCTAATGTAGGCGACACACTTGAATTACTGTCGACTGACAATGGAACAGCTTCTGACGTACCTGAATGGGTCAATAAAGTAGGGCATGAAATGATCAGCAGTGAAAAAATAGGTGATGTCTGGCATATCAAGGTACGCAAGGCAAAATAACGTATATCTTGCCAGAAAAGTTTAAATACTGAACTATCAATAAGGTTCAGGCAAAGGAAAAGAGGAGAGTGCTATGAGAATTTTAGTCGTTGGCGGTGGCACGGGTGGCACTATTGTTGCCAATAATCTCGCGCGCAGATTATCAGGTGAAATTCGGGCCTGCAAAGTA
>JBECKZ010000281.1:0-34991 GCA_040235555.1 Thiohalomonadales bacterium
GACGCCGAGGATGCCCGTGACTGGCTCATCCGCTATGGCGTAATTAGCACAGATGGCACACCCACAGGGAATCTACGACAAGTCACGTAATCCGGATTGCGCCATGAGGGACACACAGAACCCTTGATAACATTCGCTATCACTATGCACATCTTGTCCTGCAATAACTCAACGATACCGACCTGAGATTTACTCGAAAACGTGACCTGCGCCGCCTTCAAGCAGTAACCCGCGCTATGCGCGTTACAACATTGATATGGTGTATTACATGACCATCAAGAACGTGAGTAATGGCGTACGAAGCGCATGAAGCACATAAGGTTGTGAGTGTGGTGGTGGAATATCCCCCCGGCATCGAAATGATCGCGCAAACTGTACGTGAATAGACTGCTTGGCAATTGCAGTTGGGCGACGCCCCGTAAACAGAGTAAAATGCAGCACGGTATTAACGAGATTTGGGGTAAACTGTGAGCATGTCTGAGTCCACTTCTTACAATACGACGGTCTCGGTCCAGACCACTTACATTCCAGAACAATCCGATCCGGAAAACCGTCGCTATGTCTTCGCTTACACGGTTACGATCCGCAATGAAGGCAGTGTGCCCGCCAAGTTACTGACCCGTCACTGGATTATCACCGATGCCGATGGCAAAACCCAGGAAGTGCGCGGAGAAGGTGTTGTCGGTGAGCAGCCCCACCTCAAACCGGGTGAAGGATTTCAGTACACCAGCGGCACCATGCTGGAAACCCCGGTCGGCAGCATGCAGGGCAGTTATCATATGCTGGCCGATGATGGTGAGGAGTTTGATTGCCCGATTGCGCCATTCAGCTTGGCCATGCCTCACAAAATTCACTAATCGTCACGTCGCGATGGAACCCTACACCGATGGGATTAAAACAGAGTTATACCCTGCTCGCCCCCGTCTACGATGCCATTGTCAGTAACGCGACAGCACCCATGCGCCGGGATAGTTTGCGCACACTCACCCCCCCAAACAATGCCCGAATCCTCCTCGCCGGTTTCGGTACCGGTCTGGATATCCCATATCTGCCCGCAAACGCAGATTATTTCGCCATGGACCTGACGGCGGCGATGCTGACAAAAGCACGGCCGCGCCTGCGCCCTGAACACCGGATTTACCTGCATCGCGCCAATGTCATGCACATGCCCTATGCCGATGCCAGTTTTGATAGCGTCGTGCTGCATCTGATCCTGGCAGTCGTCGCCGAACCACAGCAGGTGCTGGCGGAAGCCGCACGTGTACTTAAACCCGGTGGTAACATCCTGATCCTGGATAAATTTCTCCGTCCGGGCCAACGTGCCCCCGTACGACGCCTGCTTAACCTGTTGATCCGACACATTGCTACCCGCACCGATGTCGTGTTTGAGCAGATATTGCCTCATGCACCTTCACTCCAGGTCATCAGTGATGAGCCCTGTCTCGCCGGTGGCTGGTTTCGCAGGATACAATTGCAAAAACTAACCTAGCCTAACTACTACCATGTCCGTGTATGCCATCAGTGATGTCCAGGGCTGTTATGACGCCTTGCGTGCCCTCCTCGATAAACTCCAGTTTGATCCGGCCAGTGACACGCTGTGGTTCGCCGGTGACCTGGTTAACCGGGGTCCGCAATCCCTGGAAGTCCTGCGTTTCGTGAAATCCCTCGGTGATCGCGCCATCACGGTACTCGGTAATCATGATCTTCACCTGCTCGCCATCGATGCGGGTATCAAAAAGAAAAACGGCGATCTGAAAGCAATCCTCGATGCGCCGGATCGAGAGGAGCTGATTAGCTGGTTGCGCCAGCAACCTTTGCTACATCATGATTCTGACCTGGGCTATACCCTGGTCCATGCCGGCATCTCACCGCAGTGGGATCTGGCAACTGCCCAGTCCTGCGCACGAGAACTGGAACAGGTCCTGCGTAGCGATCATTATCAGGACTTCCTCAAAGTGATGTATGGCGATCGTCCACGCAAGTGGCGCTGGTGGTTATTTGGAGAGCGCCGCCTGCGATACATATGCAATAGTTTTACCCGCATTCGCTTTTGTACCCGCGACGGCAAACTTGCTCTGGCAGAAAAAGGTGCCCCCGGAAGCCAACCGAAAAAGTATGTGCCATGGTTTGATGTGCCGGGCCGCGCGAGCAAGGACTTGCGACTGGTATTTGGACACTGGTCAACCCTTGGCGCCTTCCACGCGCCGGGCATCTATGCCCTGGATACCGGCTGTGTCTGGGGAGGGGCGTTAACCGCGCTGGAGTTGACTAAGGATCCGCCGGTGTTCTGGAGCGTGAATTGCACCGCCGCGAGAAATCCCTACGACTTTATCTGAATCACTCTCGCCGCAGTCCTAGCTGGATGTGAGCAATTTACGCACAAACCGCCGTTCCCGGCAGCGACGACAGGGTGTCACTTCACCCCAACGCTGATCCAGACGACGATCCGGGCATTGCCGGCGATCTATGCCTTGGCGCCGTTCCGGTTGTGCCAGAAACCAGGTTCTGACTGTTTTCACAACTACATGTCGCAGCCGTCTGAACATACCCCACCCCTATTAAATATAAGTGTAGTAAGTGTTTACCCACCGGCCACCCCGGTCCGCTCATAAATACAAAAGCTATGGGCAAAGGGGTTCTTGTCATCGGCTGGCTGGTCATGCCGCTCCAGTTCGCGCCACTGACTCGCATCGTAGGACGGAAACCAGGCATCACCCTCCACCCGGGTATGCACAAATGTCAGGTAGAGCCGATCGGCGCGCGGCAACATCTGTTCATAAAATGAGGCACCACCGATGATCATGACCTCAGCCACGTCGCCAGCCGCCGTAATCGCCTGATCGATGTCGTGAACAACGACAGCGCCCGGAGCCTGATAACCGGGATCGCGGGTAATGACGATATTGAGACGGTCCGGTAACGGTTTACTGCCGAACGATTCGAAGGTCTTGCGTCCCATGATGATGGGTTTGCCCAGGGTATGCTGGCGAAACCATTTCATGTCGGCCGGTAAGCGCCAGGGCAAGCGGTTTTCAATGCCGATCACGCGATCCTCGGCCATCGCGGCAATCAGGGATATGCGTGGCGTGGACCGTCGTGTCACCTGCAAACCGCTATTTCAGACCGCAACCGGGGCTTTGATGTGTGGGTGGCACTGGTAGTCCACCAGCTGAAAATCCTCGAACACAAAATCAAAGATATCTGTGATCGCCGGATTGAGTTTCATCAGTGGCAAGGGGTACGGAGTACGTGAGAGTTGTTCGTCGGTCTGCTCCAGATGGTTCAGGTACAGATGCGCATCGCCCAGGGTGTGCACAAAATTACCCGGTTGCAGCCCGGTGACCTGGGCAATCATCAAGGTCAACAAGGCATAGGAAGCAATATTAAACGGTACACCGAGGAAGATATCCGCACTGCGCTGATATAGCTGGCAGGACAGGCAGCCGTCGGCGACATAAAACTGGAAAAAGGCATGGCATGGTGGCAGGGCCATATTCTCAATCTCGCCCACATTCCAGGCACTGACAATCAGTCGGCGCGAATCCGGATTGGTCTTGATCTGCTCGATAACCTGACTGATCTGATCAATCTTATGCCCGTCTGCCGCTGGCCAGGAGCGCCACTGTGAGCCATATACCGGCCCCAGATTGCCTTCGGCATCGGCCCATTCATCCCAGATACTGACCCCATTTTCCTTGAGGTAACGGATATTGGTCTCGCCTTTGAGGAACCAGAGCAACTCGTGGATGATGGAACGCAGATGGAGCTTTTTGGTGGTGACCAGCGGAAAACCCCGCTGCAGGTCAAAACGCATCTGGTAGCCAAACACGCTCAGGGTACCGGTCCCGGTGCGATCTTCCTTACGTACGCCGTGCTCCCGCACGTGTCGCATCAAGTCCAGGTATTGTTGCATGCCGCCCCCTTAGCGCTCCTCGGAAGAAGCGATAATACCACGAAACCACCAGATCTTGGGGAGGTGCGGCCTTGCACTACTAAATCTGGAGGGCAAAAAAAAGCACCACGGTGTCCCGCAGTGCTCTGTTCCAAATGGGGGAGGGAATGAAACTTAAAAATGCTCAGAGGAAACCGTTGCGGAATCACTCTGAACAGATGCGAATATAGCACCAGGTTAAGCCTATGGAAAGATCATTTCTTGGTATTTTGCATATTTTACTTGTTGTATGCATACCACATTAGTAGCAATCCTACCACACACAGGGGTACAGATAGCACCATTCCCATGGTAACCCAGCCGAAGGCCAGGTAGCCTAATTGCGCATCCGGCAAGCGGAAAAATTCCACAAAAATGCGAAAGAGCCCGTAACACAATGCAAACAGACCGGAGATTGCCATGGTGGGCCGTGGTTTGCGGGCGAATACCCACAGGATAATGAACAACAACACGCCTTCGAGCAGCATTTCGTACAACGGAGAGGGATGCCGCGGCACATCGGAACCGGAGCGTGGAAAGATCATTGCCCAGGGTACGTTACTGGGCTTGCCCCACAATTCACCGTTAATGAAATTACCGATACGACCCGCACCCAAACCAACAGGAGCAATCATGGCCATCATGTCCATGATTACGAAATACCCGTGTTTGTATTTGCGATTGAACAACCAGACCGCAGTGAGGACACCGATTAATCCACCGTGAAATGACATCCCGCCTTTGTTAATTGCGATGATGCGTTTGAGGACATCTATGAAGGTCGGTTCGTGGGTGAGTGCCCCCATGTCATAAAACAATAAATATCCGATGCGTCCACCAAGGATGACCCCCATCCCCATATAGAACAACAAATCATCCACCTGGGTTGCCGTGATGTTCCACTCTGGATGGCGTCGTGCCAGATACCGTGCCAACCACCAGCCAACCAGGAAACCGACCAGATAGGTAATACCATACCAGTGCACATCCCAACCAAAGATCGTAAAGGCCACCGGGTTAAAATTAACGACAAAGGCGCTGGTACTCATGAGTGAAGACATCCGTGAAAAAAAAAGTGACGGGGCATCATACCGTGTTCACCCGGCTGACGCCATTTAACGGCTTATCAGTTGTGAGCCAGTACCCGGCAGAAAAATGCCTTGATGTAACGCGTCTCCGGCATGGCCGGATGCACCGGGTGATCCGGTGCCTGATGACCTTGTGCAATTACCTGTAAATCATATGGCGAATGTATTGCAGCCTTGCGCACTGCATTTAATAAATCGTCCGCACTGACATGATAGGAACAGGATGCACTAATCAGTATACCGTCGGGCTTAAGCAGAGACAGCGCCAGTCGGTTGATTTCATAATACGCTCGCAGACCGGCAGCCAGATCCTTGCGACGCTTGACGAAGGCCGGTGGATCCACCACCACAATATCGTAGTACGAATCTGCATTTTGCAGGTTTGCCAGGACATCGAAGGCATCACCTTTATGGGTAGCAATGCGTTCGCTATAACCATTGAGTCGTGCATGTTGCGTAACATAATCCAGGGCTGTGGCCGAGGCATCGACAAACGTTGCCTGCTCGGCACCAGCATTGAGTGCCGCTATGCCCCAGGCACCGCTGTAACTGAAGACGTCGAGTACTTGTTTGCCTTTGGCAAACTCCTGCAACAACTTGCGATTGCTTCGGTGATCATAAAACCAGCCGGTCTTCTGACCCGTATGCGGCAAGGCATAAAATCCCGTGTTGTTTTCTTCGATCAGGATCTCATCCGGGACACTGCCATACAGGACTTCGCTATACGCGGGTAACCCTTCCAGTTCACGCGCACCGCTGTCATTGCGCAACAGGATGCCAGTGGGCGATAACAGCTCCATTAAGACTTCATTGATAATCGGCTTGCAGCGTTCAGCGCCGGCAGTGGTCAATTGCACCACGCAATAATCACCATAGCGATCGATCACGACCCCTGGCAGGAAATCACTCTCGCCATAACACAGACGGTAAAACGGTTTGTCATAACAGCGTGTGCGCCAGGCCAGAGCTTGTTGCAGACGCTGCATGATCAGGTTCTGATCCAGCTGCTGATCTGGATGCCGACTATAGACCCGGGCACAAATCAGACTATTGGGATTCACATAAGCACTGGCCAGGGATTTGCCTTGGCTATTTTCCAGGTTAACGCATTCGCCGGGAGCAAACTGCTTGAGTGACGTGACTTTGGTCTCAACTTCGTTACTGTAAATCCACAAGTGTCCGGCATGCAGGCGTTTGTCTTCACCTTTTTTCAGGCGCAAGCGTGGCAACTGGCTTGGTGTATCTTGCATGGAAATAATCAGGTTGGATATCCTCGTGAATCATGAGTATATCGCAAAGACCGGAAAAGTATGTGCTTTTTAATCTGTCGTCACTGTGTTTGACTTGCTAAGATCTAATTCTTATGTCAAACACTGAGTACACCAATCATCTGATTCACGAAACCAGTCCTTACCTGCTGCAGCATGCACACAACCCGGTAGAGTGGTGGCCATGGTGCGAGGAGGCCTTAACCCTGGCACGTGAACAGGACAAATTGATCCTGCTCTCCATCGGCTATTCCGCCTGCCACTGGTGCCACGTGATGGCACATGAATCCTTTGAGGATACCGGCACCGCGAGCGTGATGAATGATCTTTATGTCAATATCAAAGTGGATCGGGAAGAGCGCCCGGATCTGGACAAGATCTATCAGACCGCACACCAATTGCTAAACCAGCGCGGCGGTGGCTGGCCGCTGACCATGATTTTGACCCCATCGGATCACATCCCGTTTTTTGCCGGCACCTATTTCCCGGTAACACCCCGGCATGGTCTGCCTGCCTTCAAGGAGATTCTGCAGCGGGTACATGATTTTTATCACGAACACGGAGATCAGATTGAAACACAGAACAGCTCGATGCTGCACACCCTGGCCAGCCTGAGCCAGAATCGTGAGACAACAGCGACACTTAATGCTGCACCGCTGGATCAGGCCCGCAAACAATTGGCACAACAGTTCGATCATCAACACGCCGGTTTCGGCAAGGCACCCAAGTTTCCCCACCCGACCAACCTCGAACGCCTGTTGTATCATTGGGCCGGTACCCGCGCCCACGGACAGGAAGATAAACAGGCCCTGCACATGTTGCAAATGACCCTGCACGCCATGGCTTCAGGGGGTATCTATGATCAACTGGGCGGCGGTTTCTGTCGTTACTCTGTGGACGACTACTGGATGATCCCGCACTTCGAGAAAATGTTGTACGACAACGGTCCCTTACTAGCCTTATACAGCGAAGCCTATGCCGCAACCCTCGACCCGGTATTCCAGCGAATTGCTGAAGAGACGGCGCAATGGGTCATGCGTGAAATGCAATCGCCTGAAGGCGGCTATTACTCGACACTGGATGCCGACAGCGAAGGCGAAGAAGGAAAGTTTTATGTGTGGACCCCGGATAAAGTCAAAACGCTGCTAACTGAAGACGAATATGCAGTGACGCGTCGGATCTATGGCCTGGATCGCCAGCCTAACTTCGAAGGTCACTGGCACCTGCATATTTTCGAGGATCTTGCCGACGTTGCTAATGAACTGAACCTGGATGTCGAACGGACGACGGCATTGTTAATCAGTGCCCGCAAGAAATTATTTAGTGCACGCGAACAGCGCATCCATCCCGGCCGCGATGACAAGATCCTGACCAGCTGGAACGGCCTGATGATTAAAGGCATGGCCTGTGCTGCACGTTATCTCAATAACAACGACTGCCTGCACTCGGCGCAACGTGCAGTGGATTTCATTCGCGACCAGATGTTTGTCGATGGCCGCCTGCTCGCCACTTACAAGGATGGCAAGGCGCGCCTGATGGCCTATCTCGATGATTACGCCTTTCTACTGGATGGTGTGATCCAGTTGTTGCAGGCAAAATGGCGGACTACAGATCTTGATTTCGCCATCACCCTGGCTGAGGTCATCCTGACTCATTTCGAAGATCGTGAACACGGTGGCTTCTACTTTACCGCCCACGATCATGAACAGTTGATCCAGCGACCGAAAAATTTTATGGACGAGGCGATCCCGGCGGGAAATGCCATCGCCAGCCTGGCGCTGGCGCGCCTGGGGCATTTAGTGGGTGAACAACGCTACCTGGACAGCGCCGAACGTGCCCTGCGTTGTGCCTGGGTTCATATCGAACAGGCTGCCTATGCCCATGCGGCATTCCTGCAGGCACTGGAAGAATACCTGTACCCACCGCAATTGATCGTCATTCGTGGTAATACGGAGGCCCTGGCATGGCAGCAAGCCATCATGCAGCATTACGCACCACGGCGCCTGTGTTTTGTGATCCCGGCCAAGGAAACTGATCTGCACGGTTTACTGGCGGAGCGCAAGGCGATCGATGATGGCACCCGTGCCTACACCTGTACCGGCATGAGCTGTCAGCCACCGACAGAACAATTAGACAGCTTGTTGGCACAACTGGATCTGGCCAGTTAAATTCAACAGAGGTCTAATCTTGTATTCAATGCACGAACTGTAACGAGCGAGGAAAAACATGTCAGGTTGTGGTTGTGGTGATATCGAGATCAAGAATCGCTCGGAGTCGAGAGTCCTCTGGCAGTTGCTTGCCATCAACGCGGTCATGTTTGTGGTCGAGTTCGTGATCGGCTGGCTGGCACAATCCACCGGCCTGATTGCTGATTCACTGGACATGCTGGCAGATGCCGGCGTCTATGGGATCGGTCTGTATGCTGTCGGGCGTAGCCTGCGCGCGAAAACCCATGCCGCCTCGGTGAGCGGGATATTGCAACTGGGATTAGCGGGACTGGTAATGATCGATGTGATCCGGCGCTACTTTGTTGGCAGCGAACCGTTCGGCCTCTTGATGATGGCAATTTCACTTGTGGCCCTGATTGCCAACCTCGCCTGCCTGGCCTTGCTGGCGAAACATCGTGAAGGTGAAGTGCATATGCGCGCCAGCTGGATCTTTTCCACCAATGACGTGCTTGCCAACCTGGGCGTCATCCTTGCCGGTGCCCTGGTCACCGTCACCGGATCACGCACACCGGATTTGATCATCGGCCTGATCATTGCGTTGCTGGTTGCACGTGGTGGTGTTCAGATCCTGCGCGAGGCGCGGGCGTCTTATATCAACATTGCCGGTAATGCTGGAACAAATCTCTAGTTACAACGCCTTTAAATCTTGTAACCAAAGCTCTGATTAAACCGCTCCAGGAACTGTTCGCGGCTAAAGTGGTGATTCTGAGTTCCGTGTTTCTCGATCTTGATCGCCCCCATCAATGCTGCGATACGACCTGTGGTCTCCCAGTCCATGTTATTCGTCAGGCCATATAACAAACCAGCACGATATGCATCACCGCAACCGGTGGGATCATTGACGTCCGCGGTCTTGGCAGCCGGGATCTCATACCGTTTGTCTTTGGTGTAAATCAGCGAACCCTCTCCACCACGCGTCACGATCAAGGCTTCAACATGCTCGGCCAGTTCGTGCGGCGATTTGCCGGTACGCTCCTCCACGAGTTGTGCCTCGTAATCATTGAGCGCGACCCAGGTTGCCTTGTCGATGAAATCCATCAATTCCTCGCCATTGAACATCGGCAGACCCTGACCCGGGTCGAAGATGAAAGGCACGCCGGTTTCAGCGAACTGAGTAGCGTGCTGTAACATCCCGTCGCGGCCATCGGGTGATACGATCCCAAGCTTGACGCCTTTGACATCGCGCACGTTGTTCAGGTGTGCATGATTCATTGCACCCGGGTGAAATGCGGTAATCTGATTGTCATCGCGATCCGTGGTGATAAAGGCCTGTGCGGTATAGGTACCTTCCACTTCCTTGACATGGTTGCGCGGGATCTTGTGCATGTCCATCCACTGGCCATAGGGACCGAAGTCGGTCCCGACAGTGCCCATGGGCAAGGGATCCCCGCCCAACAATTTCAGGTTGTACGCGATATTGCCAGCGCAACCACCAAACTCGCGGCGCATGTCCGGCACCAGGAACGAGACATTCAGGATATGTACCTTGTCCGGCAGGATATGGTTCTTGAAGTGATCATGAAACACCATGATGGTGTCAAACGCGAACGATCCACAAATGAGAGCTGACATAACAAACCCTTTCTAATTCACAAAACGCAGCCAGGCGATCACGCCCCAGATAAAGCAGACATTGGCCAGAGAAATAAACACGGCGGCTGATCCCATGTCCTTGGCCCGACCGGCCAGTTCGTGATGCTCGTCGCCAATGCGATCGACCACCGCCTCAACCGCTGAATTCAGTAACTCGACAATCAGCACCAGCAACAGACTGCCAACCAACAGAATATATTGCAGACCACTTTGCCCCAACCAGAATGCTGCCGGCAGCAAGACTACAAACAACGCGGCCTCCTGGCGAAAGGCCGATTCATAGCGTAACGCAGCACGCATGCCTTTCATGGAATATCCAAAGGCATGGATGATGCGGGTAAGACCAGTTGCGCCGGTTTTTGCCATTAGATGAGATGCCTGATCGTTTCAGTTTCTTATAAACGGGCTCAGTGCTTAGCTGAGAAACCGTATGATATAGCAAATCCGGAAGAGATTCAGTGGTTACTCTGATGCGAGTTTTACGGCTTCCAGGTTAAATTGAGTTCCTTAGCCGCTTTCACATCATCCAGTCGCCGCACCGGCATCGTGTGCGGTGCATCGGTGACCGTCTCCGGCGAACTCCTGGCCTCGTCCAGAATGGCGCTCATCGCTGCAATGAATCCATCCAGTTCCTCACGGGCCTCAGTCTCGGTCGGCTCGATCAACAAACACTCGGGCACCAGTAACGGAAAATAAGTGGTCGGGGCATGATAACCATAGTCCAGCAGGCGCTTGGCAAAATCCATCGCCGTAACATGCAGGTCCCTGGACTGTTTTTTCAGTGTCAAAATAAATTCATGAGTCGCACGCCGGTTCGGATAGGCCAGGTCAAAGCCGGCCTGTTTCAGCCGCACCATCATGTAGTTGGCATTAAGCGTCGCAAATTCGGCAACCCGCACCATACCTTCACGCCCGAGTATGCGGGCATACACATAGGCACGCAGCAACACACCTGCATTACCCATGAACGCGGACAACCGCCCCATGGTTTGTGGCCGGTCCTGTTCATCCAGCACGCGATAATCATCGCCCTCTTTGGCCACGAGAGGTACTGGCAGATACGGCAACAGGCGTTCACTCACGCCCACCGGGCCGGCACCGGGACCACCACCACCGTGCGGTGTGGAAAAAGTCTTGTGCAGGTTCATGTGAATGACATCGAAGCCCATGTCACCCGGACGCACCTTGCCCAGGATCGCATTGAGGTTGGCGCCGTCGTAATACAACAGGCCGCCTGCCTCGTGCACAATACCGGCAATCTCCTTGATCTTGCGTTCGAACACACCGAGGGTCGAAGGATTCGTTAACATGATGCCGGCCGTCTGTGGACCGACTGCAGCGCGTAGCGCCTCCAGATCAACATCACCCTGGGCATTGGTAGGAATCTCTTTAACCTTGTAATTGCACATGGTCGCGGTGGCCGGGTTGGTGCCATGAGCGGCATCGGGCACCAGGATCTCGGTGCGGCCATGATCCTCGCGGGCATCATGGTAGGCACGGATCATGGCGACACCGGCAAATTCACCCTGGGCACCTGCCATGGGTGCCAGTGATACGCCTTTCATGCCGGTGACATCCTTGAGCATCTCCTGCAGTTCGTACATGCAGGCCAGAAATCCCTGGCTCATGTTGTCCGGGCTGAGAGGATGGCGCTGGGCAAAGCCCGGCAACATCGCCAGCGTGTTACAACCACGCGGGTTGTATTTCATGGTGCAGGAGCCTAGCGGATAAAACTGGGTATCGATAGAGAAGTTCTTCTGCGACAAACGGGTGTAATGGCGCACCGCCTGCATCTCCGAAACTTCTGGCAGGGGTAAGGCACTCGTACGCAAATACGAAGACGGTATATCATCTACAGCTTCGGCATTGCGCGGAACCTGCGCAGTATTCACACGGGCGGGTCTGGAGTGTTCGAAAATCAACATGGGTTTTATCCTGTACAGTGCAATATCAATTTACTTTAGCGTAGCGATGGCCTTGTCATAGTTCGGTTCCTGCGCAATCTCCGGTACCAGCTCGGTATACACCACCTTGTCGTTCTCATCGATCACGACAATGGCACGTGCGGTGATCCCGGCCAGTGGGCCATCCTGGATCAACACACCATAGTCCTTGGCAAAATTGCGATTGCGCATCATCGATAGCGTGACGACTTGCTCGGTATGTTCGAGCTTGCAAAATCGCGACATCGCAAACGGCAGATCCGCCGAAATGATCAACATCACTGCATTGGGGTGCTGACCGGCAGTTTCATTAAATTTCTTGGTCGAGGTGGCACACACCGGGGTATCAAGACTGGGCACGATATTGAGTAATTTCTTCTTACCTTTGAAGTCACCCAGGCCGACATCGGTCAGGTCCTTGTTGGTGAGTCTGAAGGCGGGGGCTGCTGCACCGACTGCGGGCAATTCACCATTGGTCGTAATCTTGTTTCCTTGCAATGTAATCGTCGCCATGATTTTTCTCCTTGTGCTGTCTTTGCGTTACCGTGCCGTTTACATCTTGGGTTGCACTGGACATTTGCTCGCCTGCAAGCGTACGGCGATACGCGACACGTGGTCGGTAAAAGCGGCAAGATCTTCATCGCTTTTGGTCTCGGTGGCACAAACCAGTAGCGCATTACCCAGTTCCGGGTAATCCTGCGCCAGCGTTACACCACCGACGATGCCCTGTGCCGACAAGGCACGCAGGACTTCAGCTACAGGCAAATCAAACTCGAAAACGGCCTCATGAAAGTATGGCCGATTGAAATGCTTACGCACACCTTCAACCTTGCTGAGTGCGTCGATCAGTTTGCGCGTGTTGCTGTGCGAGGCTGCCGCTACCTGTTGCAGTCCCTGCGGACCGAGCAGGCTCATGAAAATCGTCGCTGCAGTAACCAAGAGGCCCTGGTTGGTACAGATGTTGGAGGTAGCCTTGGAACGGCGGATATGTTGTTCGCGCGCCTGCAGGGTCAGGGCGAAACCACGCTTGCCATCGAGGTCGGTGGTAGCACCAATCAAACGACCGGGCATTTGACGCACGTAATCCTGGCGACAACACATGATACCGAAATACGGTCCTCCCGATGATAGTGGCGCCCCCAGTGGTTGGCCGTCTCCGCAGACAATGTCTGCCCCGATCTCACCCCACTGCCCTGGCGGCTTGAGCAGGGCCAGGGCGACCGGGTTGACCACAGCAATCACCAGTGCGTTGTGGTGATGTGCCCAGTCGGTAAGGGCGTCGACGTCCTCGAGCACACCGAAGTAATTCGGATACGGGATCACCAGCGCAGTGAAGTCGCCGGGCTCTGCCGGCAGACTATTCATATCGAGATGGCCGCCGTCTTTGTCGAAGGCAAGCTCTTCCAGCACGATGCCCTGGTGGTGCACGATGGTGTGTGCCACCGCGCGATAACGCGGGTGCACACTACGCGGGATCAGAACACGCTTGCTCTTGGATTTGCGATTGGCGCGGACTGCCATCAGGATTGCCTCGGCCAATGACGAGGCCCCGTCATACAGCGAGGCATTGGAGACATCCATGCCGGTCAGTCCCGCCATCATGGTCTGGTACTCGTACAGCAGTTGCAAGGTACCTTGCGAGGCCTCAGCCTGATACGGTGTGTAGGCCGAATAGAATTCCCCGCGCGTCGTCAGCTCCCACACTGCCGCCGGAATGTGATGCTCGTAGGCGCCGGCCCCGGCAAAACACAGGGTGCGCTCATCCTGACCAGCGCGTTCGCGCATCAGGCGCGCGACATCCATTTCACTCAGACCAGGCGGTACAGTTTCCAAACCCTTGGCGCGCAATGCTGCCGGGATTTCGTCAAACAGGTCTTCGATGGCAGAGACGCCAATGGCATTGAGCATCTCTTTGACTTCGTCATCGGTATGGGGAATAAACGGCATTGTGTACTCTCGTTAATTTAAATTCAGACTATTTGAATTTGACAACATAACTTTACTGAAAGTCTCAAGAACGCAACCAGGACAAAAGAGCTTAAGGTCGAGACCTTTTGCAGCGCAATTCATGGTCAGCGCAGCAGATTTCAGTCTTCTGCAGCAATTTGCTCGCTATATGCATTCGCATCCATCAAATCTTCCAGCTCAGCCTCATTACTGGGTTTGATCCGGAAAATCCAGCCATCGCCATAGGGATCCGAATTGATGGTCTCTGGCGTATTGGCCAGGAGCTCATTGCTCTCAACCACTTCGCCGCTGATGGGGGAATACACATCGGATGCTGCCTTGACCGACTCGACCACCGCACAATCATCTCCGGCATCGAAGCTGTTGCCTGCTTCCGGGGTTTCGACAAAAACCAGGTCACCGAGCAGTTCCTGCGCGTGATCGGTAATGCCCACAGTGACACTGCCATCCGACTCGCGGCGCACCCACTCATGGGATTTGGTATACAGTAATTCAGACGGTACATTGCTCATGTTGTTCTCCAGAAATATTTAATACCTAAAGTTAGGACACTCTGATCAAATCTTAAAAACAGGCTTTGCCGTTTCTGACAAACGGTGGCTTCACGACTTTGACATCGACATGTTTGCCACGGATATCCACACGGGCGCGCTCACCAATGGTTGCCGGCACACGGGCGAAGGCGATCGCCTTGCCAAGGGTTGGTGAAAAGCTGCCACTGGTGATCTCGCCGGCTTCGAGTCCATCGACTATCACCTTCTGATGATTACGCAGCACGCCCTTGTCTTCCAGCAGCAACCCGACCAGGGCACGCTGCACACCTGCCTGTTTCTGGGCCGTGATAGCGGCACGCCCGATAAAATCACGCTCCTGTGGTTCCCAGGCCACAGTCCAGCTCAGGGCTGATTCCAACGGCGAAGTGGTTTCATCCATGTCGGTGCCATACAGATTCATGCCCGCCTCCAGCCGCAGGGTATCGCGCGCACCCAGACCACAGGGATGCACACCTGCCTCGGCCAGTTTGTCCCAGAACACAGGGGCCTCCTGGTTCGGTAACATGATCTCGTAACCATCTTCACCGGTATATCCAGTGCGCGCCACGGCCCAGTCACCGACAATAGCCATGAAGAAGGCACCAAGTTCCTGCGCTGCAGTTGCCACCGCAGTGGATAACACCTGGTGCGCCTTGTCGCGTGCCTGCGGACCTTGTACAGCGATCATCGCCAGGTCGTCGCGGACGTTCACACTGACATCAAATGCCTTGGCGTGCTGGTTAATCCAGGCCAGGTCCTTGTCGCGGGTGGCAGCATTCACCACCATGCGAAAAAATGCATCATCGATGTAATACACGATGAGATCATCAATAACTCCACCCTGTTCGTTGAGCATGCACGAATACAGCGCCTTGCCGGGCTGCTTGAGGCGGTCAACATTGTTGGCCAGCAAATAACGCAGGAAATCGTGAATGCGCTCGCCACGCAGATCGACAATGGTCATGTGCGACACATCAAACATACCGGCGCTATTACGCACATGGTGATGTTCTTCCAGTTGTGAACCGTAATGCAGTGGCATGTCCCAGCCGCCAAAATCAACAATCTTGGCCTTGTATTTGACGTGCGTATCGTACAGGGGTGTGCGATTTCCCATTCGTGTTTTCCTTATTCGTTTAATCTTCGGCGTGGTACGACGAGCGCACCATCGCCCCGGCCTTGACCCAGAGAAAACCCAGCTCATGCGCCATGGCTTCGTATTCGGCAAACTGTTGTAGACTGATGTATTCCTTCACTGGCAGGTGATAACGGGTTGGGCGCAGATATTGTCCCAGGGCAATGCGCTTCACACCCACCCGGTATAAATCAGTGAGCACGGCCTCGACCTCTTGCGCGGTTTCACCCAGGCCGAGCATCAGGGCGGATTTGGCTTCAATGCCATTCAGTGACGCGGCACCGGCCAGCAATTGAAGTGAGCGCTGATAATCCGAACCCTTACGCACACGTTTGTACAAACTCGGCACGGTCTCGATGTTATGGCCCCACACCAGGAATGCCTCACCCGGTAATTCCTGCAAGGTGTGATAAATCAGTTCCAGGGCATGTTGCTGGCTGCGATGAAAATCCGGGGTCAGTAATTCGAGTTTGATCTGCGGGTTGTCGTCTCGCAGGGCAATGAGGGTATCGGCAAAGATTTGCGCACCACCGTCACGCAGGTCATCGCGATTAACAGAGGTCAGGACCACATAATCCAGCCCCATGGCTTTGACCGCCCTGGCTAGCCGTCGCGGTTCATCCAGATCGAGACCGCCAGGTCTGCCAGTCTTCACTGCACAGAAGCCGCAGGCGCGGGTGCAGGTATCACCGAGCAACATGAAGGTCGCCGTGCCACGACTCCAGCACTCACCGCGATTGGGGCAGCGCGCTTCAACACAAACGGTATTCAGGGCATGATGCGTGAGGGTGCGGGTCGTGTACGCATAATCCTGGGAACCAAAGGCCTGGCGGATCCAGACCGGCATCCGTCCACAATTGCTTTCCTCGGAAAAATCAAAAACCGGTAACTCTGTCATGTCTCCCCACCCACTTTTCGCTGGACATAAAAAAAGGCGACACAAGCCGACGATCTTGGTCAACTTGTGTCGCCCCTCTGTCCTGTCACCTGAGAGCTTGGCCCCTTCGGTGTCTGCTTCAGTGTATGAAGTCAGCTCTCTCCAGAGACAACGATCTTCTGCATATGCGGTCCTTTTGCCTGAGCGATTCCGAGCGCGTTGCGCCTTCGGCGCCTGGCCAGTCACCAAGGTGACCGCCGGGTCTCTCCCACATACTTCTCGTTGCGCCGCCAAGTTTACTGGCGCCTTTTGGGAATTGCCAGCCGAAGATCTGACCTAAAGATTTCAGTAAGTTAACTCACCATACGGGGAGGTTGGCCACTCACCGCCAGGGTATATAGTGTAGCCCCGGCAATGGACACCCAGGCTGTCCCGCTAAAAGGTGGAGATCTACCCGCCTATATATATAAGTAGGGAACGGTCGGGCGTAAGTGCGAGCGATAGAGCGTGGGTTGCGCCTAACGGATCTCGTCCACCATGCGGGATATCGTAAGACCTTGAATAATAATAGAAAATATTACGACCGCGTAGGTAATGGCAAGAATCACATCGCGCTCCGTACTGAACGGCAGGGATAGGGCCAATGCCACCGAGATACCCCCGCGCAAGCCACCCCAGGTCATCACCTGCACCACCCCCGGGCTGAAACGGCGAAATCGCCCCATGACGACGATGGGTAAGCCCACACTGACAAAGCGAGCCAACAGAACCAGTGGAATGATCGCCAAAGCGGCCAGGAGGTATTCGCTTGGAATCGCCAGCAACAATACTTCCAGGCCAATGAGCACAAACAAGATGGCATTCAGGATCTCGTCGATCAACTCCCAGAACGTATCCAGGTGAGCGCGGGTTTTTTCCGACATCGCGAATGAACGACCGTGATTGCCGATAAACAGGCCCGCCACTACTACGGCCAACGGCCCGGACAAGTGCAATTCATGCGCAAGGGCGTAACCGCCCATGACCAGCGCCAACGTCAGCAACACTTCGAGCTGATAGTTATCAACATCCTTGAGCAGGAAATACACCCCGGCACCCAGCACCAGACCAAACACCATGCCCCCTACTACTTCCTGCACCAGCAACAGACTGATCCCGCTGGCAGAGAGATTACCATCGGTAGCCAATCCAAACAGGACCAGAAACACCACCACGCCCATGCCATCGTTAAACATCGACTCGCCGCTGATCTTGGTCTCCAGCGATTTAGGTACACGCGCACGTTTGAGGATCCCCAGTACGGCAATGGGGTCTGTGGGCGAGATCAGGGCACCGAACAGCAGGCAATAGATAAATGCGAGCGGGATATTCAACGCATGCAATACCAGCCAGGTCAGCCCGCCAACCATGAACGTCGAAATCAACACGCCCACCGTTGCGAGGGTGGTAATCACCCCCGTTTGCTGGCGCAGGTCATTGATATTCACGTGCAGGGCGCCGGCAAACAACAGAAAACTCAACATGCCCTTCATCAGGGTCTCATGAAAATCGATGCTGCGCAGGGCCTTGTTGGTATAAAAAATCAGATCGGTCCAGCCCAGCTTGCCCAACAGCAACAGGCATAGTGACATGACCAGCGAAATGATCATGATGCCGATGGTGTTCGGCAGACGCACAAACCGGTAGTTCAGATAACTGAACAACGCTGCCAGGGTAATCAGCAATGCTGCTGTGTTGAGTATGCCCATGTATCCGGGTTCGTATGGATTATTCGGAGCAAACGATACAGGAAAAGCGGATTTGTGTGCAAAGTATTATTCGGACAAAAGGGGGGATTGTTTAACGTTTTTATAAAATTAAGGTGTTTGGGGTATTGGTATTCTGTGCTTATGTTTGTTTGTATCGAGAATGATTTTACAAAACAATTTCGCTCGCCGCTTCGCGGCTGTAGCGATATGCTTTTCTTTGTTTTGGTAACAAACATTTTCGCTCGCGCCTTCGGCGCTGTAGCGAGGTACTTTCTTTGTGCAGACAAAGAAAGTACCCAAAGAAAACTGCCCCGCGCTTGCCAACCGTTCGTGGCTTTTGGCTGTACTCAGGGGCGCTGTGATATTCGACATCCTGTCTCATATCACAGGCTCGGCTTCCCTGCCTCGCCCCTGTGGGCGCCACATGCGTTCAGCCAAAAGCCACTCACAGCAATCTCATGGGGTTCACCATTTAGCTACAAACGAGAGGTAATGCCTCTTCGTTTGTCTATTCCAACTCATTGGATCAAACCCCATGCTGTTGCAACGGGCGAGCGTTGAAACAGCGCAGGTTGCGCCCGCAGGGTGGCGACACGGATGCCGCCAGTCAGGATACAGGACAAGGACGTCCTGTATCCTGACCGCCCGAGCAGTTTCATAAGCGAGTCTGTGTCTTGCAACAGCGGGGCGATTTTCTTTGCCCACTTTCTTTGTTCGCACAAAGAAAGTGGGTCGCCTCAGCGCCGAAGGCGCGGCGAAAGAATTTTAGGTTGTTTGGCAAACAAGAAAGATTGCTCATTCCATGCTGCAGGCGTGAGCGAAATAATGTGTTTGGAAGGTTATGGAAATTACTTTGAAGCGACTAAAAAGAAAACTAACCCATCCCTTTTGCCATTTTCGGCAAATCCCCCCGATTGCCCATGGCGTGTTCGATGATCTCATCCTTGACCAGAGGAATATGGCTGACGATGCCCATACCAGTGGTGCGCAGCCAGCGCAGCAGAGGTTGATCATTACCAAACAAGCGCTGGATCTGATCGACCATGACAAGCATGCTCAGGTTTTCGCTGCGGCGCCAGCGTTCGTAACGGCGCAGGGTCTGCAGCGATCCGATGGCACGGCGCGCCTTGCTGGCATCGTGTAACACCTCGGCCAGTGCAGCGGCATCGAGCAGCCCAAGGTTTACGCCCTGGCCTGCCAGTGGATGCATGGTGTGGGCGGCATCACCCACCAGCGCTATCCCTTCCTTGACGTATTGATCTGCCATCAAAAACCGTAGCGGGTACATGGCGCGTGGGCCCACTTCAAGAATTCGACCCAGGCGAAATGCAAAGGCGCTCGCCAGCTCTTCGGTAAATGCTGACTCTGGGATGTCACACAGGCGTGAGGCATTCTCCGGCTGCGTCGACCACACAATCGAACTATAGCCACCGGTCAGTGGCAGGAAGGCAAGCGGCCCCTTGTTTACAAAACGCTGCCAGGCTGTGTCCTGGTGTGACTTTTCGGTTTTGACATACGTTACCACCGCTGCATGATCGTAATCCCAGCCGCGCACCGTGATCTGCATCTGTTGCCGTAGCCAGGAGCGAGTACCATCGGCCCCGACCAACAGGTTTGCCTGTAATGTTGAGCCATCATCCAGCTGCAATTGCCAGCCCGTATCTGTACGTGTGAGTTGACGACAGCTTTTACCGAACAAACAGGTCAAATTGGCCTGTTGCTCGATACCTTCATAGAGACCGGCGGTAATCACACTGTTTTCGATAATGTGCCCCAGGTAAGGCTCGCTCAAATCGGCGCTGTCGAAATGTAACTCCTTGCCCTGTTCTTCCCACACGTGCATTTCGCGAAACGGCGATACCCGCCGTGCCACCATATCTTGCCAGACGCCAAGGGTTTCGAAGATACGTTGTGAGGCGCGCGTGATAGCACTGACGCGCAGATCGAACAAGGTATCGGAATGCTGGGTTTGTGGTGGATGGGGTTCGATGAGGGCGATGCGCAACCGACTGTGTGTCAGGGCCCGCGCGAGGGTGGCACCGACCATGCCACCACCGATGATGACCACATCGTAGTGGGCTTGAGCGTTCACAGGCCTAAACCTCTTGCCAGCATCGAGGCGCGGCCGACATAGCCCATGGCATGACGGGTCAGGCGTTTGCGCAAGGGTGCAAAACATTCCATGGCAATCAGGCCGACGTTTCGCGCCACCACCAGTGGCAGGAAATCGGTGGAGAACACCCGTACCAGGGAATCAGTAAATAGCGAGGTCTGGATCAGATCACGGCGACGCCACTGGGCATAGGCCTGCAGTCGTCCCAGATCGCCCGGGTCCTGTTCCGCGATCAACGCCTCGCGAATTACCTGTGCCAACGCGGCGACATCACGCAAGCCCAGGTTGAAACCCTGACCAGCCACCGGATGCAGGGTATGTGCCGCGTTACCGATAAAGGCCAGGCGATGCCGCACATGTTCGCGGATTTGAGTATGTCCTAACGGGTACGCGTGGCGTTGCCCGATACGAATGAAATGACCCGCACGGGTCCCAAAGTGCTGTTGCAGTTTTTTTGCAACCTCATCACCGTTCAGCTGCAAAATGGATTCGCAATGGTTGGTAGGGACTGTCCACACCAGGCCATAGCGGTGTGGTGTGTCATCGATTCCACTCAGGGGCAATAGCGCCATGGGACCCGTACTGGTAAAGCGTTCATAGGCGATATTGTGGTGCGCCTGATCGCAGGCCACGTTGGCAATCACTGCGGATTGCCGGTAATCCCAATGGCGTTGTTCCACACCCAGATACTGGCGCACGAACGACTGCGTGCCATCAGCGGCAACTACCAGTCTGGTCCGAATTGTCAGTGGCTTACCATCATACATACCACGCAATTCGGCACAGTCGCTGCCATAAGTCATGGCTTGTAATTCTGCCGGCGCCAGTACAGTCACCTGTGTCAGCGTCTGCAATGCCTGATACAACGCCTGGCCCAGGATACGATTCTCGACGACGTAACCCAGGGCCTCTACCTGTTGTTCACTGGCCTGTAAATGGGTGATACCGGCGTGGCCACGATCAGAAATATGAATGGTTTTGATTGGCGTGATGCCTTGCTCCACCAGTGGTTGCCACAGGTTCAGGGCATCGAAGATTTGCCGACTGCTGTAGGACAGGGCAATGGTGCGGGCATCAAAACTGGGGGGTAACTGTTTGGTGTAATCCTGGGCTTCGATCAGTACAACACGTGGTGCCGGCGTCATCTGCCCGAGGGCGATAGCCAGGCTAATCCCGACCATCCCGCCACCGACGATTGCAATGTCGTAGTCTGTCTCGTGCATATTCAGCTTGCCATTAAAGCCTCAACTTCATCCGGATCCTTGGGTACACCTTTGGTCAGGACTTCACAGCCATCTTTGGTCACCAACACATCATCCTCGATCCGGATACCGATATTCCACCATTTCTTGGCCAGGCGTTTGTAGCTGGCCGGCAGATACAAACCCGGCTCTACCGTCAACACCATGCCCGGTTCAAATACCCGCCACTCATCTGCGACCTTGTAATCGCCTACGTCGTGTACATCCATACCCAGCCAATGTCCGGTGCGATGCATGTAATAAGGTTTATAACTCTCGTTTTTGATCGCTGTCTTTTTCGTACCCTTTAGAATACCCAGCTTGATCAGACCGTCGGTCAGCACCTCCACCGCGGCCTCATGGGGTTCATTCCAGTGTTTGCCCGGCTGCACTTGCTCGATGGCAGCCAGCTGTGCATCAAGAACGACTTCGTAGACTGCACGTTGCGCCTTGCTGTACTCACCGTTGACGGGAAAGGTGCGGGTGATGTCCGAGGCGTAATAATCGTATTCGGCACCGGCATCGATCAGCAGTAGATCTCCATCTTTTAGCGCAATGTTGTTCTCAGTGTAATGCAGGATACAGCCGTTGGCGCCGCCACCCACGATGGAGTTATAGGCCGGGAAGCGCGCACCCTGCTGCATGAAACTGTGCATCAGGGTGGCCTCGATCTCATATTCCTTCATACCGGGTTTACAGGCCTGCATTGCCGCGCAATGCGCCCGTGCGGAAATGCCCGCCGCATGCTGCATGGCCTTGATCTCCTTGCCGCTCTTGATCAGGCGCATGTCGTGCAGCAAATGATCCAAAGAAACGAATTCACCGGGCGTATGGATACCCGCCCGCGACCGCTTTCGCAGGCTGTTAACCCACCCGATCAGGCGTTGGTCGAAATCCGGGTGAGTGCCCATGGTGTAATACACGCGCTGTTTGTTCTCCAGCATGCCTGGCAGGATGTCGTCGATATCATCAATCGGGAACGAATCGTCAGCACCATAGGTGCTCACCGCACCTTCCTGTCCTGCCATCTTGCCGGTCCAGGTTTCGGTCTCGGGATTATGTTCGCGGCAAAACAGCACATACTCGCCGTGTTTGCGACCCGGGATCAACACCGCCACTGCCTGCGGCTCGGGAAATCCGGTCAAATAGTAAAAGTCACTATCCGGACGATAGTGATATTCGGAATCACGATTACGCAGGCGCATTGGCGCTGCCGGCAGAATCGCGACCCCACTGTCCCCCATAAGTTGCATCAGGTGTTTGCGACGATGTGCGAATTCCTGTTTATTCATAATTAATTGGCTATCAAATTTACTAATGAACAAGTTTCGAGCCACTGGCGCCCTTACTCGCCTGCAAGGTCTCGCAAAACAGCATAACCCCGACCCGTAGATATTCGACTAACTCCATGTAGGACTGTTCCTCTTCCTCGGTGATCTCCAGCGCTTCCGAGGTCACCTGGCTGATTTCTCGAATGTCATCCAGGATTTCCGCCAGCTCACCGGTAAACAACCCGGGATCATCGACGCCACTGTAGCTCATACCCAGCAAGAATCCCTGGCACCAATGACCCAGTGCATCGGTTCGCTCCTGCAAAGGATCCTCGTCATCCGGCATCAACAAAGCGTAATCCAGTGTACCCTGCCCCAGTTGGCCGAGCGTCGTTTGATACAGATCGATGATCAGTTGTTTCGCCTCGCCAGCCAGGGCATTGCCTTCAGCCACACCCGCCTCGATTTCGGGAAAATGTGCCGGCAACCAACTGGCCAGGCCAGCTTCACCGGTCAGGCAAATCACCGCGCTCATGGCACCCTGACATTCGGCCGCATCTGCAGCGATTTGCAGTCGCTCCAGTGCCTGATTTAATTGTTGGTAATCGACATCGCTCATGGATTTATCAAGGGACTGGTTTCAACAGTACAGTATATAGGTGGGGAAACGGCTTTTGAGTATACCATGACCTATATCGTGGTACATGCCGTTGACCGGATCAGCAGTGCGCTCTATATTGAATAGCAAGTTTGGGCGGGGAGTGAACCGGAGAGCCATTTGGATATCAAAAAGCTTGAAGAAAGAGTCGATGAATTGATTTCGACAGTTGAACGGCTACGCAGTGAGAACAAGACCCTGCGCCAGAGCCAGACTCATCTCGTTGCCGAACGCGATAAACTCATCGTCAAGACTGAGCAGGCGCGTCAGCGGGTAGAATCCATGATTGAACGACTAAAGGCGATGGATAATGAGTAAAGACAACCCAAACGCTGTTGCTGTCACTATACTGGGCAAAGAGTACCTCATCGCCTGCCAGGACGATGAAAAAAGCGAACTGCTGTCCTCAGCCAGCTACCTCGACAGGAAAATGCGCGAAATTCGTGACCACGGCAAAGTTATTGGCACGGATCGAATTGCAGTGATGGCAGCCCTTAATATCGCCCATGAATTGCTACACAATAAGGGCGATCTGACCATGGCCAGTCCGGAAGTGGAAGGCCGGATTCGCACAATCCAGGAAAAAATCGAAGAGGCACTGTCGCGCAGCCGTCAGCTGGAGCTCGAAGCCTGATCAAAACCCGATTTTGGCGCACACCGCTTGTGCAACAAGCATACCCATCTATCCCCTAATAACAGCTTGCCAAACCGGCCCCTTTTCACATAGGCTGGTACCTGTATCCCCTGCGGTATACGAGAGTCGACTGGGATATTCTTGAGCCTTAAATTAATCCCTCGGGAGCAAAAACCCTGGCGTCGTGTGCATGTCCGCCCCGTAGCGGAAAGCCTAACATGCTTGTGCTGCTCCCACCTTGAACCTCAGGTTCAAGAAACAAGTCGCAACGGTACTCGCGGGGGATACACCCTCATCTAAAATTTATAACCATAAGAAACCATAAACCCGACCCTGCATGGACGACCGCCAGTCACTCCGTACCGCCATTCGTAAACGCCGTGCCCAGTTGGATTCCGCCTGGTGCGAAGCCAGTTCAGCACAAATTTGTGAACACCTGGCCAGTTCCTGGATCTATCGCCGGGCCCGACATATCGCGTTTTATTTTGCGCAGGGTAATGAGGTCGATCTCGAACCACTCATGCAAAATGCCTGGGCTGCAAAGAAACAGGTCTACCTGCCCATCCTGGGTTTACGTTACAGCGGTCAATTATGGTTTGTGCCATGCCAACCGGATACCCCGATGTATGCGAACCGTTTTGGCATCGCCGAACCCATTCATGCCTCGCATGATCGGCGCACCAAGCTACGCAGTCTTGATCTGATACTGATGCCACTGGTTGCCTTCGATCAACGCGGTAATCGACTTGGAATGGGCGGTGGTTTCTATGACAAGACTCTGGAAGGCCTGAATACAAGTTGTCATAACTGGTCACGCCCTAAACGGATCGGTATTGCCTATGCCATGCAGGCTGTCGAGTCGATTCCGGGTGAGCACTGGGATGTTCCCCTGGATGGCGTCGTGACAGAATGCGGTTTGCAATGGTTTAAACGAGGAAAGCAATGAAATACTGGATAATGAAATCTGAACCAGATGCCTTTAGCATCGATGACCTGGCTAAACGCCCCCGTAAAACGGAACACTGGGATGGAATTCGTAATTTCCAGGTACGCAACATGATGCGTGACGAGATGAAGAAGGGTGATGAGGCCCTGTTTTACCATTCGAGCTGCAAGGAACCCGGTGCAGTGGGCATTGTTCGCATTATAAAGGGTGCTTACCCGGACCATACCGCCTTCGATCCGGAAAGTAAGTACTATGATCCCAAGTCAGATCCGGATAATCCCCGCTGGTTGATGGTCGACGTACAGTTGGTACGCAAATTCAATCGTGTGATCACCCTGCAAGAGCTCAAATCACACCAATTTCTGGCCGACATGCTGATCTTGCGCCGGGGAAACCGTCTATCAGTGACCCCGATAAGCAAAAAACACTGGGATTACATCCTCAAACTCGAGTCAAAAGCATCCTGAACACTTCCTAACAGCCGTTACACCATGCTGTTATGGTCCAGATTGCCTTTATCAACTCGTACTAACCCTGGATCAACATCAAAAACCGGCTGAAACAGCCTCTGATACAGGTTCAATAAGGCAAAAACAGTGATTTTTGCTCGCCTAAAACAAAAAAATTAACAAATTAAACAAAATTAATGCGAAATAGCGCCTGATAAGTTTTTTCAGCCATTTTTAGATCTGTTTATTCTGCAATATGGTGCAAAAAATCGTTGCTGATACGCCTTATCATTCCTTAATACGCTATTCGAGGCAATTTATTGATATGCACTCTTGCAAAAATGCACTTAACTGGCACTCAACAAGACCTTTTGAAGGTGACCAACCCTAAAAAAGACTTACATGAGGTCGAGTGCAGACAAAAATCAGGTCAAAGCTTTATATCAAATGGTGTGCATGTGATGTTTTTCAAAAATTTTCCTGCATTCACCGACTACAAATTACAAAAATTGATGGGCTGCGACCGTATCAGGGCCTTCACATTGTTAAAAATGACCAGGTAAACCCAAAAATACTCTCCGCAAAGGCATCACATGAAAAAAATTGCCTTCTGTAAACCAAAATCAGGGGGCATAAGGGGAAAATTTCATGCTTAAAAAGAAAAATATGTCGCTGATCTACCCATAGCGGCATAAATTTATCGGTCACAGACCTGTTACAGGCTCATCAACACCGAATTAACAACCGTATAAACTGAAATTCATGCTCACTACAGGTAAACCAGCAGCAAAATTTAGTTTTGAAACCACCGAAAAGGGTACATGGGACGAAATTTTTCGTCTTTGCCGTAAAAATTCAGCACTGCATTAGCTAAAGATGAGTAAATTTTTGATCGTCACAAGTAAATTTTGCTACTGAAGCACCCTGTACGTGCAAAACGCAGAAAATTTTCTTCGTAAAACTAAAAATTTTCCGCCACACGACGCTAACGAGTAGCGATATGAACTGAAAAACACATAACTCGGGAATTTTTAAAAACAGAGACTAGCTTTTTTTATTCACTTGGCTATACTCCACTAAACTCAGTGTTCACAAACCTCGGAGGGTTTAACATGGCAACAAAGAAGAAAACTCGTAAGAAGGCAGCTAAGAAGACTGCAACTGCAAAGAAGCGTCCTGCCAAGAAGGCCGCTAAGAAGAAGGTAGCCAAGAAAAAGGCTGCTAAGAAGAAAACAGCAAAGAAAAAAGTAGCCAAGAAAAAGGCTGCTAAAAAGAAAGTAGCGAAGAAGAAGGCAGGCAAGAAGAAAGCAGCGAAGAAGAAATCAGCTGCTGCCGGCGGCACCAAGAAAAAAGCACGTCGCCGCAAGAAGAAGTAAGACTTAGAGCTGCTAAGCAGCTTACGAAAAGGGCCTCAAATGAGGCCCTTTTTCTTTATGAGCACCCGTGAAAGCTATTCGGCAATTGCTCCTGCATTGCTCTACCTCGCGCATCCCTGCGCTCGTGCGCTTGCCGGTTCATCGTTAAAAAGTCGTGTGTCGAATGCTCATTTATTCTATATAAACTCCGCTCCGCCACCCGACTTTTGCCTCGCCCCAGCTGCGCTCATGACGCTTTCAACGGGGGCTCTTCTGTGAAAGCTATTGCAGGAACAGAGCGTAGGCGGGATTGTTGTTCTCCTCCCAATAGGGGTAGCCGATTTCGTCCAGATACCCTTTGAATTCGAGTTTGTCCCCTTCCGGTACCTGGATTCCGATCAAGACCCGGCCGTAGGCAGCACCGTGATTGCGGTAGTGAAACAGGCTGATATTCCATTTTTCCCCAAGCCGATTTAGAAATCGCAGCAATGCGCCCGGGCGCTCCGGAAACTCAAACCGATACAGGTTTTCATCCTGCAGACCAGAGGCTCGGCCACCGACCATGTAGCGGATGTGCATCTTGGCCATTTCATTATCGGTCATATCCAGAACTGGATAATCTTT
Organism: Thiohalomonadales bacterium; assembly: GCA_040235555.1. Lineage (GTDB taxonomy): Bacteria > Pseudomonadota > Gammaproteobacteria > UBA6429 > Thiohalophilaceae > RI-92. The sequence goes on from JBECKZ010000281.1 coordinate 27,604, forward strand.
ACCGCGTAGTGCAGTCAATAATTCATCCTTTTCCTTGGGACCACTCTGCACTTGCACGCCGACAAAGACATGGGCGTGGTCAGCGTCGGAATAACGGTAATTAAACTCAGTGATGCCGCGCTGACCGATGGTTTCGCAAAATGTGCGAAAGCTACCGGGTCTCTCCGGTATCGTCACCGCAAATATGGCCTCACGGTGTTCACCCAGTTCGGCACGTTCTGCCACATGGCGCAGGCGATCGAAATTCATATTGGCACCGCTATCGATGGCAATAAAAGTCCGCGCCGTGCAATTTTCCCGTTCGATGTATTTTTTCATCCCGGCAACCGCCAGGGCGCCCGCTGGTTCGGTAATGGAACGGGTGTCATCGAAGATATCCTTGATCGCGGCACAGATCTCATCGGTGCTAACCAGGATAACCTCATCAACGCAGGCCTGAGCAATGCGAAATGGCTCTTCCCCGACCTGTCGCACCGCTACGCCATCGGCAAAAATGCCTACTGAGTCGAGTATCACTCGCTCTTTTGCTGCCAGTGCCGCATACATGCAGGGTGCATCGTCCGGTTCGACACCAATGATGCGGATCTCCGGGTGCAATGTCTTTATATAGGAACTGATACCCGCGATCAGGCCACCGCCACCCACCGGTACGAAGATGGCATCGATCCTCCCCTGGTATTGCTGGAGAATTTCAGCTGCAATGGTACCCTGCCCGGCAATGACCAGTGGATCATCGTAGGGGTGGATAAATTCGAGCTGTTGTTGTTGAGCCAACTCACGCGCATGGGCATAGGCATCATCATAGGTATTGCCGTGCAGCACAATCTCCACACCATACTGTGCCACGGAGTTAACCTTGATCCGCGGGGTGGTCTTGGGCATGACGATGACTGCCCTGATCTTTAGTTTTTGTGCGGCAAGAGCAACACCCTGGGCATGATTTCCGGCCGAGGCAGTGATAATGCCATGCTGACGCTGGGCTTCACTCAGATGGATGATTTTGTTATAGGCCCCGCGAATCTTGAAAGAAAACACCGGTTGCATGTCTTCGCGCTTGAGCAACACCTGATTTTGCAGGCGGCGGGACAGGCTGGGTGCAGATTCCAGCGGCGTATGCTGCGCCACGTCATAGACGCGGGCCTGATTGATCTTGTCGACGTAATCCTGAAACATAAAGTACTCAACTTGGGCCGGTTACGGCTTTTGGTGAATGGGCTTCCCGTATCAGCTTGATGAAAAGTGTTACGAGCGCTGCCAGGGCAAGGCGTAAAAGGACGAAAAACCGGAGTTTACACTCAGTAACTGAGGATTTTGAGTTCTTTTACAACGCCGCCATGGCGAGTGCAGTAGCTTTTCAGCATGCTGATAATATAATGTGTGCTTCCCCACGCCACAACGTGGATTTCCGTTTTCAGGGAGTTACCATGACACAAGATGAAATGAAAAAGGCCGTTGCCCAGGCGGCTATCGAATATGTAGAAGCCGGGACGATTATCGGCATCGGTACCGGCTCGACCGCCAATTTCTTTATTGATGAGCTGGCCAAGATTAAAGGCAAAATCGAAGGGACGGTGGCCAGTTCAGTCGCCAGTGCCGACCGGCTCAAAGGACATGGTATCCCAGTGCTGGATCTCAACAGTGTGGACGGACTCTCGGTTTATATCGATGGTGCAGACGAGTCCAACAAATACCTCCATCTGATCAAGGGCGGCGGCGGTGCTCTCACCCGTGAGAAGATTGTGGCTGCCGCCAGTCGCAAATTTGTCTGTATTGCCGATGAAAGCAAACTGGTGGATGTGCTGGGTAAGTTTCCGCTGCCTGTGGAAGTTATCCCCATGGCACGCAGTTATGTCGCGCGCGAGATCGTCAAGCTCGGCGGTCAGCCGGTGCTTCGTGAAGGCTTCACCACCGACAACGGCAACATCATCCTGGATGTCCATAACCTGCAAATCATGGAACCGGTTAAACTTGAAGAATCCCTGAATCAGATTACCGGTGTTGTCACCAATGGGCTGTTTGCAATGCGCCCAGCAGATGTGCTGCTGTTAGGTACCAAGGATGGGGTAAAAACGTTAACCTGATGAGTATTCGCCAGATACTGATCAGTATTGGTGTTTTGCTTATCCTGGTGGGGCTGGCGTGGCCCTGGCTGCACAAATTCGGTCTGTTCAGGCTGCCCGGAGATATCGTTATCGAGCGGGACAACTTCCGGTTTTATTTTCCGATCACCAGCATGATTCTCATCAGCCTGCTGATCAGTTTGATCCTGTGGTTGTTCAAGAAGTGAGTTACAGCAAGATCCGCTCAATCCCACCCTGGCTAACCTTGCTCACAAAAGTCTCCTGCCAGTTTTCGCCTAGCTTGGCACGTGCCAGTTCCACCACGATGTAATCGGTTTGCAGACCAGTATCTTCACGATAGCGAGACAGGCCCTGTTGGCAGGCAGGGCATGAGGTTAACAGCTTCACTTCACCGTGTTCGCTGACAGTTTTACCTGTCAGCTTTTCGATGCCCTTGTGCAGCTCTTCCTGTTTGCGAAACCGCACCTGCGTGGCGATATCGGGTCGTGCCACTGCGAAGGTACCAGCCTCACCGCAACAACGATCGCTTAACAGCACATCTTGTCCCATCAGGGTGGACGCGACTTTAACCGGCGAATACTGTTTCATCGGTGTATGACAGGGGTCATGATACAGATATTGTGTTGTCCCCGTCGGCGTCAATGTCACGCCCTTCTCCATCAGGTATTCATGTATATCCATCAGCCGGCAACCCGGGAAAATTTTGCTGAACTGGTATGTGAGTAATTGATCAATACAGGTTCCACAGGACACCAGCACCGTCTTGATGTCGAGATAATTCAGCGTATTGGCGATACGATGAAACAGGACCTGGTTGGCTACCGAGATCTGCTTGCCCTTGTTTGCATCACCGCCGGATTTTTGCGGGTAACCGCAACACAGATATCCCGGCGGCAACACCGTTTGCACACCCTGTTCGTATAACATCGCGATGGTGGCCAGACCGATCTGGCTGAACAGGCGTTCCGATCCACAACCGGGAAAATAAAATACTGCCTCGGCATCCTGTGCCTGCGGGTTGCGAATAATGGGGATCAGCTTGTCATCCTCGATAGCCAGCAATGCCCGAGTCGTGCGTGATGGCAGACTGGCGGGCATGGGTTTTTTCACAAAGTGCACCACCTGTTCCACGATCGGTGCCCGCCCTGTTGTGGATTTTGGATTATTTTCTTTTGGTTTCAATAGCTTATAGATGCCATGCAACAGGCGTTGACCCGGATAAGCCACCCTGGCAAACAGGCTGTGGATCGCCTTGATGGTGCTGGCGCGAGTGGTATTCAGGAACCACATGGAGAACGCCGTACCCAGATTTTTACGTCGTTGACCCTGCTTGCGCAGGATCTCGCGCATGGTGATAGAGACATCGCCAAAATCGATATTCACCGGACAGGGTGACAAACACTTATGACACACGGTGCAGTGATCGGCGACGTCGTTCATCTCATCGAAGTGGCGCAGCGATATACCACGACGCGTTTGTTCCTCGTACAAAAAGGCCTCGATGATCAAACCGGTCGCCAGGATCTTGTTACGGGGTGAGTACAACAGGTTAGCGCGTGGAATATGTGTATTACATACCGGTTTGCACTTGCCGCAACGCAGACAATCCTTGATCGCGGTATTCAACTCACCCAGTTCACTGGCCTCGAGGATCAACGCTTCCTGTTCTACCAGGCGCAATGACGGTGTGTAGGCATTGTGAAGGTCCGAGCCGCTTTGTAATTTACGCGGATTGAATATATCTTTTGGATCGATCCGTTTTTTATATTCGGTAAATGCATCTACCGCCGCATGATCAAGATACTGCAGCTTGGTGATGCCGATACCATGTTCACCGGAGATCACTCCTCCCAGGGATTCTGCCAGTTGCATGATGCGCCCAACCACGACATCCGCCTCGTGCAACATTTCATAATCGTTGGAGTTGACCGGGATATTGGTATGCACGTTACCGTCACCGGCGTGCATATGCAGTGCCACGAACAGGCGTGAGGCGCGAATACGGGCATGGACCTTGTCGAGCTTGCTACGCAGGCGCTCGAACTGCTGACCGGAAAAAATTGTTTTCAGCGGACGTTCGATGGCACTGCGATAAGAGATACGTGCATCGCGGCGTTGCAACAGGCGAAACACCGTATCATCAGCCCGTAGCCTGGTCTGTTCCGTTTCACCAAATAGTGCGAGGTGACTGTCCGCGGGTTCATTCAACACCCACAGGATTGTCTCCCACGTCTTCCGGGTCTGCGCCAACAACTCACGGGTAGCCCGAACCTTGTCATCGATCAATGTAACCAGTTCCGGATGGCCGTCATCTGCGTTGCTGACGTTGAGCAGCTCATACAAAGCTGCGGAATCCTGAGTAAATACCTGTTCGAGTGCAGCGATCATTTTCAGTTTGTTACTGATCGATAGCTCGATATTGATCCGCTCGATGCCGTCGCTATATTGCGGCAGCATCTCCAGCGGGATCACCACGTCTTCGTTAATTTTGAAGGCATTGGTGTGTGCAGCAATCGCTGCAGTACGCGCACGATCGGCCCAGAAGCGCTGGCGCGCCTCTGCACTCACTGCAATAAAGCCCTCGCCCCCGCGCTGATTGGCCATGCGCACGACCTGCGAGGCGGCCTCGGCCACCTCGTTTTCTTCTTCACCCGCGACATCCACGAGTAGCAACATCTTGGGCAATTCCGTCCTGGGTGCCTTGGTGGTGTAGCGTACGGCCCGCACATAACGCTCATCCAGATGTTCCATACCAGCGAGAAACACACCGGGCAATCCATCCAGGTAACTTTTGGTCTCAACGATGGCCGGTACAGCTCGATGCAAATCCGGGTCGAAAAACTCCAGGCAGACCGTGCGTATGTGCTGCGGCATCTTGTGCAGGATAAATTCGGCGGAGGTGATGATGCCGTCGCACCCCTCTTTCTGCACACCGGGCAGACCGCCCAGGAATTTATTCGTTACGTCCTTGCCCAGTCCCTGTTTGCGTAATTGCGCCCCCGGGATGTGCAACATCTCTGGCTCGCCAATCAAGGTCTGACCGTCTGCCTTGTAGCGGGTAATGCGGAATGCCACCTCGGCCTGTTCATGGATCTTGCCAAGGTTAAGCTGCCGACGCTCGATCACGAGCCATTCGCCATTGGGCCGCACCATGCGCCAGTTAACCAGGTTATCCAGCGTCGTGCCCCAGATCACCGCCTTCTTGCCACCCGCGTTCATGGCGATGTTACCGCCGATACAGGAGGCATCCTGCGAGGTTGGGTCCACCGCAAACACAAACCCGGCAGCTTCGGCAATCTCCGCAACGCGTTTGGTGACGACGCCGGCCTCAACCCGGATAGTCGCCACATCGTGGTCTACACCATGGACAGGCTTGAGCACAACCTGACCCAGGTGTTCGAGTTTCTCAGTATTGATGATGACGCAGTTATCCGTCAGCGGCACGGCGCCACCGGTATAACCGGTACCACCACCACGAGGAATGATACCCACACCCAGTTCAAGACACGCCGCGACCACCGCCTGCACTTCGTCTTCGCTGTCCGGTGAGATCACGGCAACCGGGTATTCGACACGCCAGTCCGAAGCATCGGTGACGTGGGATACGCGTGCCAGCCCATCGAAATTAATATTGTCCTCGCGGGTCACACGACGCAACCGATGGCGGATCTGCTTGCGTAGATCGTAGGTACGTTTGAAGTCATCTTCGAAACGCTGCACCGCGCGCCGTGCGGACTGCAACAATTGCAGGACCTTTTGATTGTCCTCTGCACGTTGTTCGATCTGGCTCAGCCGGTGATGCAAGGCATGGATCAGTGCCGCCCGCCGCCGACGATTCTCCAGCAGGTCGTCCTGAATAAAGGGATTGCGTATCACCACCCACAGGTCGCCCAGCACCTCGAACAGCATCCGCGCCGAACGTCCGGTCACCCGTTCGCTACGCAACTCATTCAGTACCGCCCACATATCCTCGCCCAGGAATCGGATCACGATCTCCCGATCGGAAAACGAGGTGTAGTTATAGGGAATTTCGCGGATACGGGCCGACACAGCGGGCTACTCACTTAGCGCATGACTGAATGAATGCCTATCTTATCATGTGACTGGCCGTCAGCGCAGGTTACTAAGCAAGGGTAGTAAATTACGCAAGAACTACGTGTGATTAAGTTTCTTATGACACAATAAAAAACGGGGCCAAAAGGCCCCGTTCAAGTACATCTTAAGTACTTATTATTAGAACTTCTCGATGATACCCAGACCAATGGCCTTGTTGTCGACAACGTCGGTCATCTTGGTCGTACGATAGGCCAGGTAGACATCGGTCTTCTTGCTGAAGTGGTGATGTGCACCCAGAGCCATGTACTTCAGTTTCTCAGAGGCGCCATCGTAGTCGGTTTGCGCATACTGGAAGGCCAGGGTATTCATGCCCATCTTGTATTGCAGGCCGACGAACGCAACTTTGACATCAGGGTAGGTGCCATCCGCGTTTACAGCAGCATTTTTCAAATTGGTAGAGTCAACACCCTCGATGTTGTATTCCTGAGAGGAATGATTGGAGGTGGACATTTCGTACTGGGCCAGCACGGTGAAACCGCCGCCGAAAGAGTACTTACCAAACAGCTTGGTGTTGGTCTGGCCGTCTGCGGTGGTAGCTGCAGTCACGTCACCAGCGGTGTCGTTCTTGGCATAGGCCACACCGACTTCACCACCATTGAAACCGAAGATGAAGTTAGCCATCAGGTCGCCCTTGGAACCGGCATACAGGAAGTTGGTGTCGTTCTGATCACTCGGGCTGTAGGCCAGGGCGAAAGACATGTTACCGAAGTGGTTGCGATAGGCGATGGCATTGGCGAAGTAACCGCCTTGACCGAAGGCAGAGGACAACATACCGCCGTTACCACCACGGGCTTCCGCCGCAGTACCGACGAACGCGTCGTACTTCACGCCGCCAGCATATTTATACGGCTGCAGTACGGTACCGGCTTCGATTTGACCGAAACTGCCTTTCAGACCAACCCAGGTCTGACGGGTATAGACTTGCTGACCCTTAGGTTTCGAAGCTTCGGTTAAATCAACCGGAGACAGTTCAAATTCACCCAGGGCCTTCAGGCCACCACCGAGGTCTTCTGACCAACGGACACCGAGACGGGTGGTACCGCGCGGGTCATCCAGGGTGGTGTGCTTTGATTCAGGGGAAGTACCGGGGGCTACAAAGTTATCCGTGAGTAAGTCATGGGTTGACAGATTATCAAGCGCGACATGGCCTACACCGTAGACAGTGACGTCAGCTTGCGCAGCCATCGGCAT
>JBECKZ010000238.1:0-6038 GCA_040235555.1 Thiohalomonadales bacterium
AGCCTGGACGGCTGAGCAAACCGCGTTGTGGTCGTGGATGAAAACTACCGACGGTTTCATAATAGGAATTGAAAAGATGGGCGAATTGCGGATGGAACGGCTGATAATCCGGGTAGTAGGGTTGCAGGATAAACGTTTCAAAGAACCACGACACATGTGCAAGATGCCACTTGGTTGGACTGACATCGGGCATGGTCTGGATCTGACAGTCTTCAGCTGTCAGTGGCTGGCACAGGGTTTCGGTTGCGGTGCGGACCGCGGAATATGCTGCAGTGATCCCTTCACTGGTACTGGTGAGAAAAGGAATGACCCTGCTGTGCTCGGCGTTTGCCTTGCTCAAGATACACGTCCTGTTGCTCTAGGTGAGAAAAGAAGCCTAGGCCAAAAATCACATAACTACAACCTGAAATTGTTTGCGCATATATTCTGCAAGTGTATTAGTACCAGCGTATGTGACTGAACTATTTCATTTGCAAACCGAGACTTAGAAGAGATTCCTCAATAATAGTTCAGTCTCGGCAGTGATACTGAGAGGCCTTCAGGTATTCGCAATGAAACTATGTCCATTTTAGTTTCATGCAGAAATTGAGGTATTTGTTCTCATGAGCGTACAATCTGAGAATGAAGGATAAATGTCACAGTTTGGTATTGAGCAGTTTAGTCTTCGTCGAGCGACAATAAATCTGCATTGCCACCAATTGCGGTAATATTATTGCTGATAACGCGCTCTGTGCTAAGACGAGTGAGATAATGGGGTCCACCGGCCTTGGGCCCGGTGCCGGACAGGCCTTCTCCACCGAAAGGTTGTACCCCGACCACGGCGCCAATCATGTTGCGATTAACATAAATATTCCCGACTCTTACACGCTGGCAAATTTCATCGATGTTGTGCTGGATTCGACTGTGGATACCAAGGGTCAGACCATAACCGGTATTATTAATTTCATTGATTACCTGCTCCAGTTTGTCGGCGGCATAACGTACAACATGCAATACCGGTCCGAAGATTTCCTGAGCGAGCTGATTGGCGGAGGAGAGTTCATAGACGCAGGGAGCAAAAAAATGGCCAGCTGTATGTTGTGCATTGAGTTCGATACGCTTAACTAGTGTTGCCTGGTTATCCAACCGGTGTGTGTGTTGTAACAAATGACGCCGGGCATCGGCATTGATCACCGGACCAATATCCGTTGCCAACAATGCAGGATCACCAATACGCAGTTCATCCATGGCACCGGCTAACATGTCCAGTACGGTGTCGGCGATATCCTGTTGCAGATACAACAGACGCAAGGCTGAACAGCGTTGACCGGCACTGTTAAATGCTGACTGAATGACATCGCTGACGACTTGTTCCGGTAACGCCGAGCTGTCGACGACCATACAATTGATTCCGCCGGTCTCCGCAACGATTGGGATAATGGGTCCAACGCGTTGCGCCAAGCTGTGCTGGATGGACTTGGCAGTTGTCGTGGAACCGGTAAATAACACAGCGTTAAGATGTGGGTAAGTCAGTAGTGCAGTGGACAGGGTTTCACCACTGCCGGTGATCAGTTGCACAACTTCGGAAGGAACGCCTGCCTGGTGTAACAGGCTCAAGACACGTGCGGCGATAAGCGGGGTAGCACTGGCGGGTTTGGCTACTACACAATTCCCTGCAGCCAGGGCAGCACTGATCTGGCCGATAAAAATCGATAACGGAAAATTCCAGGGACTGATACACAACACCAGACCGCGACCGGCGAGTTGTAATGAATTGGCTTCCCCTGTTGGACCGGGTAAAGCTTGTGTTGTCGCAAATTGATGTTCAGCCAGCACAGCATAGTAACGACAAAAGTCGACAGCCTCACGAACTTCCGCAACGGCATCAGGAATACAGCGTCCGGCCTCACGTACCAGCAGGGTCAATAATTCCGGCAGATGCTGCTCCAGCAACGATGCCAGGTTTCTTAATAGATCGGCACGATAAGTTGCCGCAGTGGCCGACCAGTCAAAGAAAGCGGTGTAAGCAGTATCCATGGCAGCGGCGATACTTGCGGGCTGCGTCAGGCTGACATGACCAACAATGTCAGCATGATCAGCTGGGTTATATACGGGTATTGTGTGCTCAGTTTCTGCTTTGGCAATGCTGGGCGCTGCATGCCAATTGGTCTTTTGGTATAGATCCAGCTGGGTTTTGAGTTGAGTTAAATCCTGCGGATCATCCAGATGAACGCCCATGGCGTTTTTCCGATCCGGTGCGAATAATTGGGGCGGGGTCGGGATATGCCGGTGCCGTCGTCCGCCATCCTGTTGTGCCTGCAGAACCGGATCGCTGATCAGTTTTTCGATGGGCGTGTCTGCATTGCTAATCCGGTTCACAAATGACGTATTGGCGCCATTCTCCAACAAGCGGCGCACCAGGTAAGGCAGGAGATCGGCATGTTTTCCCACCGGGGCGTAAATGCGGCAGGTCAGATTCGGGTGTTGTTGTAACATGTGCGTGTACAGGTCTGCACCCATGCCATGCAGGCGTTGGAATTCGTACTCGTGTGAATTGCCTGCCAGTTCAATCACGGAGGCAATAGTGTAGGCATTATGTGTAGCAAACTGCGGATACAGATATTGGTTGGCATCAAATAATTTTCTGGTACACGCGAGATAACAAACATCAGAATGTAACTTGCGGGTGAACACTGGGTAATCCGTGAGTCCGTGTTGTTGCGCTAGCTTAATCTCGGCATCCCAATAAGCACCTTTCACCAGCCGAACATTGATACGCTTTGCTTGTTCTTTTGCGAGCGCAGCCAGATGTTCGATGACGCGTGGTGCGCGTTTTAAATATGCCTGGACGGCCAGGCCGAGGCCCTCCCAGCCTTTTAATGAAGGATCAGTATAGACCTTGGTAAATACATCCAGCATAGGGTCCAGCCGCCTGGCTTCTTCGGCATCGATCGTCAGTTGCAGGTTAAAATCCCGGGCCAATCGACATAGTTCCAGTAACCGGGGGAGCAGTTCGGTGTGAAGCCGATCGCGTTGGGCAAACTCAAAGCGGGGATGCAGGGCCGAGAGTTTCACGGACAGACCAGGCGCGTGAGTGACAATCGTATCTGAGTCGTGCAGGTTACCAATGAGCTGCATTGCCTGTGTATAAGCATTGAAATAACGTTGTGCTGTCTTGTGGGTGAGCGCGGCTTCGCCCAACATATCGATCGATAATAATAATCCAGGATATAGTTTGGCTGCCTGATGCCAGGCCTTGTCGACGGATTGGGCCATAACAAACTGCTGACCAATGATGCGCATGGCTGCCTTGATGGCAAGACGGATTGCCGGTTCACCACTGCGTGCAATAAGGCGTTGAAGCAGATCACGAATATGATTGTTATTCTCAGTATCTAACTGGATAAGTTTGCCTGTTAGCATTAATCCCCAGGTCGAGGCATTGACGAACAGGGAATCACTGTGCCCCAGGTGTTTGTGCCAGTTGGCATGTGCCAGTTTGTCCTGAATCAATTGATCGATTGTGTGTGCGTCCGGTATACGTAACAAAGCTTCGGCCAGACACATGAGGGCGACACCTTCCTGATTTGATAGATCATATTCCTGCAGCAGGGCATCGAGACCTGAGTGCGGGGTATTGCGCACGGCATTGACCAATTGCCGGGCTGTTTGTTGCACGCGTTCACGTTGATTAGCCGTCAGCATGGCTTGTGGCAGCAAGCGGTTGACGATCGCGCTTTCTTCTACGAGATGGTCGTCGCAGATAGCGAGTCGTTGTGGTGACAGGTGAAAGGGTGTATCGAACAGCATCTCAGCGCAGCACAAAAGGTTTCTTTGAGTATAGGTCAAATTAGCACTTGGCCACGGTCAGCTGTGGCGTGTTTACTTTTTATAATAAGTGGCGGGCTAGTGCGTTTTTGGTGCGTAGACTTAACTCGCGCTTTCGGCACTATAACGGGCTAGCAGACCGGTGCGTACCGCATAACGATATACCCGAATGAAAAACCAGCCGGCAAGGACAATATACAAGACAGCCAGACCGACACCCCACAGCAGTTGGCTGGATGAAAAGGATTGACCGAGGATAATCGCGCGCATCCCTTCGAACACGTAGGAAGGTGGCAGGAGAAAGGCAATGTAATGCATCCATTGCGGCAGGGTGGACAAGGGATAAAACACGCCGACGAATGGCGAGATCATGGCCGGGATTGGCCAGATAAACCATTCCGATGCCGGGCCCAGGCGCAATACCAATGCAGCACCGGCAATCCCCAAAGCGATACCGAACAGGAACAGCACCAGCAGGAACGGGATTAACACCAGGCCAAAATTGAAATAGGACAAACCAAAAATGCTGGTGGCCATCACTAGCATGACCACCAGCCCAATCAGACTGGTGGCAATACTGGTCAGGACCAGACCGCCGACATATTCCGTGATAGTTAGTGGCGTGGCGAACAGATTGAGAAAGCTACGTGACCACACATCTTCCAGGAATGACGTGGTGACACCCTGCATCACGCGGGTAAAAAAGTCCCATAACAGGACGGCCCCAAGCAGGATGGGAACAAAATTGAAACTGGCGGCAGAGACTGCATTCAGATAGCGGGTGATAAATCCCCACAACAGGATATCCACAGCTACCCAGGCAAACAACGGCAACAGTCGTGCAACACTACCACGCATGAGGTAATACTGTCGTAGCAAGATCGCCGCCGTATGGTTAAGGCGCATAGCTTGACTCCGCCAGTTGCGAAAGCGGTTCGCGGGCAAGGGTGATAAACAGATCTTCCAGGGTTTGCTCGCCATGTTCACGTGGTAAGGATTTCGGATCGCCGCGTAGCAGGATTTTGCCATGGGAGAGAAACAGCACGCGGTCGCACACCTTTTCAACCTCGTACATATTATGTGAAGTCCAGAGCACGCCGACAGCCTCCTGTTTGGCGAAACTGCAGATCATGTTGCGGATATCACTGGCGACGTTGGGATCGAGCGAGGCAGTGGGTTCATCCAGTAACAGCAGGCGGGGACGGTTGAGCATGGCCTTGGCCAGAGACACCCGAGCCTGTTCGCCCGAAGAAAGTACGCCGACCTTGACGTGGCGAAAGGGTTGTAGATCAAATTGTTTGATCAGACTGGTAACGGTCGTAGATAAATTCCTGACATCATAAATCAAGCCGAAGAATCGTAAATTCTGTTCGACCGTCAGGTTGCCCGGTAACGGCGCATAGCTGGCAGTAAAGTTGGTGTAGGCGAGTGCTCTGGCACGCTGGCTGGCCACATCCAGGTCTGCAATACGCACCGTACCCGCGCTCGGCTCAAGCACACCGAGGATCATATTGATCGTCGTGGTCTTGCCCGCGCCATTGGGACCCAGCAGGCCCACGATTTCATTGTGACGGATATCAAAGGATACGTTATCCACCGCAACTTTATCACCAAAGCGTTTGGCTAACCTGGATACAGACAGCACATTTCCCGGCATGGGTCTCCTTTCGATGCAAACATTCGTAATCGGTCAGCGGTGTGACGATGTCTTCCATACCGAAGTGTACAAATGAAAGCAAAGTCTGGCCAAACTACTTTGCCTGTCAAATAATTGAAATATAGCGTTTACGCTGCCAGTTTGCGCAGATACTGGATGACATTATCGGATTCGTACAACCAGGTGTCATCACCCTCGTTTTGATTGATGCGCAGACACGGCACTTTCACCTGACCTCCACCTTGCTGGAGCTGCTCACGATGATGAGTATCGTGTTGTGCATCCCGCAATTCGATGTTGAGTGACAGGCGCTTGATTTCGCGTCGTACTTTCATGCAAAACGGACAGGTTTTGAATTGATAGAGTGCCAGTTGCTGTGTGGCCTGATCCAGTTGTTGCTGGTCCTCCGCAGGGCGATTCACGCCCTTGGGTGTGGTCAGCTTGTCGATGAGCAGCATGATCGGACCGATAATACGGCGAATGGTGCGAAAAAAGAGTCGGATGATCCACTTCATTACACTTGTCTCTCCGTGGTTATTGCATAAGTTCGTCAGCCCGTGGAGCGGCTGGGGGC
>JBECKZ010000282.1:0-22616 GCA_040235555.1 Thiohalomonadales bacterium
CATTGAGTCAGGACGAAGTATACAAATGAAGTATCACTCTATCTTGCTAAGTGGATAAAACCCCATGCTGGCGCAACAGGCGCGCGTTGAAACAGCGCAGGTGCGCCTGAAGGGTGGCGGCAGGGAACCCGCCAGTCAGGATACAGGACAGGGACGTCCTGTATCCTGACCGCCCGGGCAGTTTCATTAGCAAGACTGTGAGTTGCGACAGCGGGGCAGTTTTCTTTGGGTACTTTCTTTGTCTGCACAAAGAAAGTACCTCGCCTCAGCCACGCAGTGGCGGGCGAAATGTGGTTTAAATTAATATAAAATTGAAAATATGGACGACAACCAATTATTACGATACAGTCGCCAGATCATGCTCCCGCAGATTGATGCTGTCGGCCAGCAGAAGTTGCTGGATTCGACCGTGTTGATCATCGGTATGGGTGGACTGGGTTCACCAGTGGCGATGTACCTGGCCAGTGCCGGGGTCGGTCACCTGATCCTGGCGGACTTTGATATGGTGGAACTGTCCAACCTGCAGCGCCAGATTATTCACAGTACCGAAGATATTGGCCGCAACAAGGTGGACTCCGCCTATGATCGGCTCAAGCAGCTAAATCCCGATGTCACTATCACACGGTTTAAACAGGTCCTCGATGATGACACCCTATCGGATCTGGTCCCGCAGGTTGATCTGGTCGTCGATGGCTGTGACAACTTTGACACCCGCTTTGCGGTGAATCGCGCCTGTGTCAAATACCACAAGCCACTGGTTTCGGGCGCCGCAATCCGCTTCGAAGGTCAGGTCAGTGTGTTTATGAATAACGGCAATGGCCCCTGCTACCACTGTCTGTACAAGGAAGGTGGTGATTCAGAGATGCGTTGCAGTGAAAACGGTGTTCTGGCACCAGTGACTGGGTTGATCGGATCACTGCAGGCTATTGAAGCGATCAAGGTACTGACGAACATTGGTGAAACCCTGGCCGGACGTTTACTCGTGATCGATGCGCTGACCATGGAAATGCGCACACTGAAATTGAAAAAAGACCCAACCTGCGGCGTTTGTTAGTGAGCGACCAGAACCTGCGGAGCATGTTCAGGAAGTACTTGATGGAACGGCGAAACCGGTCCTGAAGTGTTAGTGGCGCGTCTTACTTGCCTGCGGCGCCACTTCTACAGTAAACAGTTGTTCCACATCGACGCTGTCAAATTCGTACTTCTGATTACAAAATTCACACGCTACTTTTACTTTGCCTTGCTCTTCCAGGATGGAATTCACTTCGTCCTGACCCAGGGAACGCAACATGTTAACCACCCGATCACGTGAACAGGAACAACGGAAACAGACTGGTAATGGCTCGAACACCCTGACCTGTTCTTCGTGATAGAGGCGATGCAGTAACTGCAGTTGTGGCAGTTCGAGCATCTCCTCGCGGGTCATGGTGTTGGATAACTGGATCACCCGGTTCCAGGCATCGCGGTCTTCCATCTCGCCAGTGCCCGGCAGTTTTTGTAACAATACGCCACCGGCGCGTTCGTTATTGGCCGCCAGCCAGATGTGTGTATCCAGTTGTTCCGATTGTTGCAGGTAATTCATGATGGCATCGGCCAGGGTATCGCCACGCAGCTCAACAATACTCTGGTAACGTTCACGATCTTCACTGGGTTCCAGTGTTATCGTTAGGGTGCCATTACCTGCCAGGGATTGCAGATTGCCGGTTTCCGGTAAATCCTGCCAGTGGGCGAGGCCGCGTAATTCATGTGCGTTGACACACTCCACGACCATCAGGGTAATCGGCCCACTGCCCTGCAATTGAATGACCAGCCGCCCGTGCAACTTTAACGTTGCTGCCAGCAGGATAGCTGCCGCCATCATCTCACCGAGGATGTCGCGGACTATCGGTGGGTAATCATGGCGATCGAGAATCGCCTGCCAGGTGGCATCGAGATGGATCACCTCGCCACGTATCGGCGTGTGTTCAAATAAAAACCGTTGCAACGTATCGTTATCAGACATGAGGCCCTACATTCATATCGATAATGGTTACTTGAGCTTATCCCGCAAAAGCTGATTCACCTGCGCCGGGTCGGCCTTGCCTTTGGACGCCTTCATCACCTGGCCGACGAAGAAACCCAATACCTTTTCCTTACCAGCACGGAATTGTTCAACCTGTTCCGGATTTTTCGCAATCAGCTCGTCGATGATTTTCTCGACCTCACCGGTATCCGCCGGTTTGAGGCCACGCTGCTCAATGATGGTGTCGGCGTCGCCTTCACCATTCCACATCGCATCGAATACTTCTTTCGCCATCTTGCTGGTGATCGCATTCTCGGCCAGACGCTTTATCATGCCACCAAGCATGGCCGCACTCACTGGTGAGTCAGTGATCGATTTATCCTCCTTGTTCAGTCGACCTGATAATTCACTAATCACCCAATTGGCGGAGAGCTTGGCCTCGCCACTGACCTTAAGTACGGCTTCAAAGTAGTCAGCCAAATCCCGGTCACTCGTCAGGATCTCGGCGTCATAGCCACTCAACCCCAGATCGGATTCAAACCGCGCCTTTTTGGCATCGGGCAATTCCGGTAATGTTGCGCGCATGGCGTCGATATCTTCCTCGGTCACCGCCACCGGCAACAGATCCGGGTCCGGGAAGTAACGGTAATCCATCGCCTCTTCCTTGGAGCGCATGGAGCGGGTTTCATGCTTGTCCGGATCATACAAGCGGGTTTCCTGGATCACCTGGCCGCCGCCCTCGAGAAGATCAATCTGGCGTTCCACTTCGAAATTAATCGCGCGTTCGACAAATCGGAACGAGTTGATATTTTTTAATTCAGTACGAGTACCGAACTCTTTCTGACCTTTCGGTCGTACCGAAACGTTGGCATCACAACGGAATGAACCTTCCTGCATGTTGCCATCACTGATGCCGAGGTAGCGCACCAGCGAGTGCATCTTTTTCATGTAGGCAACAGCCTCCTTGGCCGAACGCATATCCGGCTCGGAGACAATTTCCAACAGCGGCGTACCGGCGCGGTTAAGATCGATGCCGGTCATGCCGTGATAATCCTCGTGCAGGGATTTACCCGCATCCTCTTCCAAATGCGCACGCGTCACGCCAATGGTCTTAGTCGCACCATCTTCCAGTTCAATGGTCAACGTACCATGTTCCACGATCGGCAATTCATACTGGCTGATCTGATAGCCCTTGGGCAGATCCGGATAGAAATAATTCTTGCGCGCAAAGATCGAACGCCGTGCGACATTGGCACCGATGGCCAGTCCAAATTTGATCGCCATGGACACCGCCTGCCTGTTCAAGACCGGTAACACGCCGGGCAAGCCCAGATCGACGGCACAGGCCTGGGTGTTAGGCTCGGCACCATACGCGGTGGAGGCACCGGAAAAAATCTTGCTCTGGGTGGCAAGCTGGGTGTGGATCTCCAGACCGATAACTGTTTCCCATTCCATATCGCAATAATCTCTTTACTTGAATTGTGCCGGCATCTGCGTGTGCCAGTCGCTGTTTAACTGATACTGGTGCGCAACATTCAAGAGGCGCGCCTCATCAAAGTAGTTACCGATGATCTGCAAACCCACCGGCAGCTCGTGGGCAAACCCCGCCGGAATCGACATACCAGGCAAGCCAGCCAGATTGGCAGCAATGGTGTAGATGTCGGACAGATACATGCTGATAGGATCATCACTGCGCTCGCCAAATCGGAATGCCACACTCGGTGATGTCGGGCCCATGATCACATCAACCTGCTGGAAGGCCTGTTTGAAATCATCACTGATCAGCTGACGCACCTTTTGCGCCTTGAGGTAATAGGCATCGTAGTAGCCGGCGGACAGCGCATAAGTGCCGATCATGATCCGGCGCTTGACTTCGGCACCGAAGCCTTCACCGCGACTACGCTTGTACAGATCTTCCAGGTCTTGCGGGTCCTTGCAGCGATAACCAAAGCGCACACCATCGAAACGCGACAGGTTCGATGAACACTCTGCCGGGGCAACAACATAGTATGCAGGCACCGCCAGGCTACTGTTGGGCAAACTGATCTCAACCAGTTCGGCACCCAGTTGTTTGTACTGATCGATTGCCGCATGTACAACCTTGCCCACGTCGGGATCCAGGCCTTCACCGAAATATTCTTTGGGCAAACCGATCTTCAGGCCCTGGAGACTGTCATTCAGTGAAGCGGTGTAATCCGGTACCGGCCGATTCACACAGGTAGAGTCTTTCAGATCAAAACCGGCGATGGCATTCAGGATCATTGCCGCGTCTTCCGCACTCTGCGTGATTGGCCCTGCCTGATCCAGGCTCGAGGCAAACGCGATCATGCCGTAGCGCGACACTCGACCATACGTCGGTTTCAAACCGGTAAGGCCGCACAATGCCGCCGGCTGCCGAATCGAACCACCGGTATCGGTACCAGTGGCGGCTGGTGTCAGGCGCGCTGCCACTGCCGCCGCAGATCCACCAGAGGAGCCACCGGGGACGCACTCAGTATTCCAGGGATTTTTCACCGGCCCATAAAAACTCGTTTCGTTGGACGAGCCCATGGCAAATTCATCCATGTTGAGTTTGCCCAGCATCACCACTCCCTGCTGATTCATTTTATCGACAACCGTGGCGTCATAGGGTGAAATGAAATTATCCAGCATCTTCGAACCACAACTGGTCTTGATGCCGTTGGTGCAGAAGATATCTTTTTGTGCAATTGGAATACCAGTCAGCGCAGCAACATCACCACTGGCTAGACGTGTATCCGCCGTCTTGGCCTGGGCCAGCGCGTGCTCGGCGGCAACAGTGACAAAACAATTGAGTGCTTTATCGTGTGTAGTAATACGATCAAGAAAATACTGGGTTAACTCGACACTACTGATCTTTTTCGCGTGCAAATCCTGGGATAACTCGCGCAAACTTTTCTCATGCAAACTCATGGTAAATAAAATTTCTCGTTTTTGATAATGATGGTTTAAGGTTTATTCGATGACTTTAGGAACGAGATAGAGGCCATCTTCTGTAAGTGGTGCACATTGCTGAAAATGTTCACGCTGATTGTTCTCGCTCACGACATCCTCGCGCAAACGCTGGACTTCATCCAGCGGGTGCGCCATGGGCGTGACCGTTGAAGTGTCTACCGAGTCCATTTGTTCGACCAGGTGCAGGATATTCGACAGGTTGGTGGCATACTGGGGGATGTCCGCCTCGTCGATGGCAAGCCGTGCCAGGTGTGCAATTTTTTTCACGTCGCTGCTGTCTAGTGACATTGTCTTCCTCGTCTTCCGCCGTGGCCTGAATGTGATCAGCTGGGCAAAATGTTACGCTATTACAATAACCTGCTTGTACAACTTCGCAGGATTGATTAAATTAGGGCACCTTTTCGGATTCCTTATATATTAGGAATATTCTAAAACCAATAGCCACCACTCAGGAAGCAGAATTCAGTATGTTCGAGAGTCTTCGGGGATTATTTTCCAATGATGTGTCCATTGACCTGGGCACGGCAAATACCCTTATTTACGTCCGCGGCAAGGGCATCGTACTTAATGAGCCGTCGGTTGTTGCCATCCGGCAGGAACGTGGTCCCGGCGGGCCCAAATCCATTGCTGCGGTCGGCATGGAAGCCAAGCGCATGCTGGGCCGGACCCCGGGCAACATCGTTGCCATTCGTCCGATGAAAGATGGCGTCATCGCCGATTTCACTGTTACTGAAAAAATGCTGCAGCACTTTATCCGCAAGGTCCATGAGGCGCGCTTTTTCCGCCCCAGCCCACGTGTCCTGATCTGTGTGCCCTGTGGCTCCACCCAGGTAGAACGCCGCGCGATTCGCGAATCGGCTGCCGGCGCCGGTGCTCGGGAAGTCTTTCTGATTGAAGAACCCATGGCCGCCGCCATCGGTGCGGGTATGCCGATCTCCGAGGCCAGTGGTTCCATGGTACTGGACATCGGTGGTGGTACCACCGAAGTCGCGGTTATCTCGCTGAGCGGCATTGTTTACTCCGCCTCCGTGCGTATCGGTGGCGATCGCTTCGATGAGGCCATTATCAATTACGTGCGCCGTAACTACGGCAGCCTCATCGGTGAAGCCACCGCGGAGCGCATCAAACACGAAATCGGCTCGGCCTACCCGGGTAACGAAGTTCGGGAAATGGAAGTTCGTGGGCGTAACCTGGCCGAAGGCGTACCGCGTACCTTCACGCTGAATAGCAATGAAATCCTCGAAGCCCTGCAAGAACCCCTGTCCGGGATCGTCAGTGCTGTCAAAACCGCTCTGGAACAGACCCCGCCGGAACTGGCCGCCGATATCTCCGAACGCGGCATGGTTCTGACCGGTGGCGGCGCCCTGTTACGTGATCTGGATCGCCTTTTGATGGAAGAAACCGGATTGCCGGTGATTATTGCCGAAGATCCACTTACGTGCGTTGCCCGTGGTGGTGGCCGTGCCCTGGAAATGATCGATGAACTGGGCGGTGACCTGTTCACCGTCGAATAGAACCTGTCTCAAAACTGCTGCGCTTGGCGATACGGTGTTAAAAATGTACTCGAACTGCTCATTGACTGCCGTGTCAACTCCGCTTTCTCGTCCATTTTTGCCTTGTCTCGTCTGCGCTCGCGACATTTTGAGATAGGTTCACACCTGTTTGTATATGTTCCAGACCGGGAGAGTAAGTCGTTAAACTGCTATTTAAAGAAGGACCCTCGACAGGCATCCGGCTGACCGTTCTTGCCTTCGTTTCTGTCTTGCTGATGGTGCTGGATCACCGCTTCGCGGCGACCAGTAACGTGCGTTCTGCGCTGAGCCTGGTGGTAGATCCGCTGCGTTATCTGGTCAATCTCCCCAGCGACATTTATAACTGGGCCTCGGATAGCCTCACCGCCCACAACACCCTGGAAGAAGAAAACCAGACCCTGCGGATCCGCAACCAGTTACTCGAAACCCGATTGCAGAAATACTCGTCGCTGGTAGCGGAAAACACCAATCTGCGCGCCCTGCTCAAGTCCGTCGATACACATGAAGATCAATTCCAGCGGGTACTGGTGGCGGAAATCCTGTCGGTGGACATGGATCCATTCCGGCGACTTATCGTGATCAACAAAGGCACCAACGACGATGTCTATGTCGATCAACCCGTGGTCGGCGCTCAAGGTGTCATGGGTAAAGTCATCAATGTCGGGCCATTGTCCAGTACCGTCATGCTGATCACCGATCCCAGCCATTCGCTGCCGGTACAGGTCAATCGCAATGGCGTGCGCGCCATCGCCGTCGGTGAGCCACGTCAAAATCATTTATCCATTATTCATCAACCCAACAACGCCGACATTCGGGTCGGAGACTTGTTGGTCACCTCGGGACTGGGCTGTATCTTCCCGCCCGGCTATCCGGCGGGTCGCGTGGTCACGATCAACACCAACCCCAGTCTGCCCTTCGCGGATATCGTTGTGCAACCTACCGCCTCGCTGGATCGTGACCGCGAAGTGCTGCTGGTCTGGCCGCCACAACGGGAAAAACAGGGACAAAAAAATGCCTGTAGCGGGCCGGCACCCGCGAGGAAAAAACCATGAAAGTCGGTGATCATCAAGGTGGCCCCGTCATCCTGCTGACATTCATTGTCGCGTTGATGTTGACCATGATCCCGATTCCTTCGTGGGCACAGGATATGCGCCCGCACTGGGTCTTGCTGGTGCTGGTTTACTGGAGCATGGCGATCCCCTCGCGCATTGGTGTCGGTATTGCCTGGCTCATGGGACTGTTACTCGACGTGACCTATAACGCATTGTTGGGACAACACGCCCTCGCTCTCGCGCTGGTCATCTTCCTGACCCTCAACCTGCACCAACGCCTGCGGATTTATCCTGTCTGGCAACAGGCGATTGTGATTTTTGTGTTCTGCGTGATTTACGACATGAGTAATCTGTGGATCAAGGGTATTAGCGGCTATGCACCCAATGTCTGGTTGTACGTTTTGCCCAGTTTCACCAGTGCACTCATCTGGCCTATCGTCTATCTCGTCCTGCGGCACGCCCGGCGTTTCTACCGTGTAGCATGAGCCATGGCACGTGATCATGTACTCACTATCAAGGATCACTTCCGCGAAACGCTGTTGTTTCAGCGACGCATACTGTTTTCTGCGATTTTTGGTATCCTCCTGCTGATCGGTCTGATCAGCCGCCTGTTTTACCTGCAGGTCATCAGTCATGCACACTACACTGCACTCTCGGAAGACAACCGCGTCAGCATTGTCCCGATTGCACCGACTCGCGGCCTGATATACGACCGCAATGGTGTCTTGCTGGCGCAGAACGTGCCCAGCCGGACGCTGGAGCTGGTGCCGGAACATATCCCGAATCTTGACGCGACGCTAAAAACACTGCGTTCCTTGATTCACATTACCGATGACGAGATCGATCGTTTTAACGATCTGCGCAAAAAGAAACGCCGGTTTGAGGGCATCCCGCTGCGCTTTCGCCTGAGCGATAGTGAAGCGGCACGCATTGCAGTGCATCTGGACCAATTACCCGGGGTGGAGATCACCGCTGACCTGATGCGTCACTACCCACAAGGTGAGCTGGCGTCCCATGCTATCGGTTACGTCGCGCGTATCAATGAAGATGAACTCACCACTCTCGACGCCTCTCGTTACGCAGCAACCAAGAATATCGGTAAAACCGGCGTCGAACGTTCATATGAAGATGAATTGCACGGCGAGGTCGGCTATCAACGCGTTGAAACCAATGCAGCCGGGCGTATTGTCGACGTACTGGAACGTACCCTTCCCGTTCCCGGTAAAAACCTCTACCTCACGCTTGATGCACGCGTGCAAATGGTAGCAGAGCAGGCCTTTGGTGATAACGACGGTGCCCTGGTGGCCATCAATCCGACCAATGGTGAGGTCATCGCCTTTGTCAGTAAGCCAACCTACGATCCGAATCTGTTCGTCAACGGTATCGACACCAAAACCTATAACGCCCTCAACAAATCGCCGAATCGGCCGCTGTTCAATCGCGCCTTGCAAGGACAATACCCCCCTGGCTCAACCATCAAACCCTTCATGGGACTGGCCGGCCTGGAATACAAAGTTATTGCACCAAGCACCGAGATTAACTGTCCGGGCTATTACACTTTGAAAAACGATGATCACAAATACCGTGACTGGAAAAGATGGGGGCACGGCGAAACCGACCTGACCAAAGCCATCGTGCAATCCTGCGACGTGTATTTTTATGATCTGGCGATGTCACTGAAAATTGATCGTATCGATGACTTTCTCGGCCGTTTTGGTGTGGGTCGGCCGACCGGTATCGATCTCCGTGGTGAAGAATCCGGCCTGCTCCCGAGCAGGGAATGGAAGCAGCGCGCCCGTCATCTACCGTGGTTCCCGGGCGAAACCCTGATTACCGGCATCGGCCAGGGATTCACCCTGGTCACTCCGTTGCAGCTCGCTGAAATGACTGCAGAACTCGGCAGCCGGGGTAAACGTTATACGCCTCATATCGTACGGGGTATGGTTGAACCCGGCGAAACCAAGCTTGTCATACATCAGGCTGCCCCGCAGAACATTATTAAATTGAATAATTCGCAGAACTGGGAAACCATCATCCACGCCATGACCCAGGTCGTGTTCGGTCTACATGGCACAGCACGCCGCATCAGCCAGGATCTGAAATACAAGATTGCCGGCAAGACCGGTACTGCCCAGGTATATGGCATGAAACAGGATGAAGAAGGCGATGATGATCTGAGTAAAATACCGAAAAAATTACGCGACCACGCGCTGTTCATTGCATTCGCACCGGCTGATGCGCCCAAGATAGCAGTCGCGGTAGTTGTCGAGCACGGCGGCCACGGCGGTTCCACCGCAGCGCCGATCGCACGCAAGGTCATGGACGCCTACCTGTTGGGAGGAAAATAATGCCCGGTTACACACAATCGGAATTTACCCATCAAACCCGGCTCAGGATGGGACGCGGCCTGTTATCGCAGTTTCACGTTGATCTACCATTACTGCTCGCCTTGTTATTGCTCGCTGGCGTTGGCCTGATTGCGCTCTATAGCGCCAGCGAACAAAACACGGATGTGGTGTTACGCCAGGCTATGCGCCTGTTCATTGCTTTTGCCCTGATGATCGCCGTCGCACAATTGCGGCCGGAGACCATTCAGCACTGGAGCCCCTGGCTCTATGGGCTCGGCATGGTGATGCTGATCGCCGTATTGATCCTGGGTGTGATTGGCAAGGGCGCACAACGCTGGCTCAATTTCGGCTTGTTTACCTTCCAGCCGTCTGAGTTAATGAAGCTGGCGCTACCCATGATCATCGCATGGTACTTCGCCGATCGTGCCGTGCCACCCCGCTTCAGCCGGATTCTGATTGCACTTGTTATTCTGCTGGTCCCCACCTTGCTGGTTGCCAAACAACCTGACCTCGGCACGGCCCTGGTGTTAGCTGCTTCCGGCTTTTTTGTTTTATTTCTGGCCGGCCTGCGCTGGCGCGTGATCATCATTACCTGCATTCTGCTGATTCCTCTCGCCTGGTTGGCCTGGCAGTATGGTATGCATGATTACCAGCGTAACCGGGTCCTGATGTTTCTCAATCCGGAGATCGACCCGTTAGGTGCCGGTTATCACATTATTCAATCCACTATCGCTATCGGTTCCGGTGGCATGTACGGCAAGGGCTGGCTTAACGGCACGCAATCACATCTGGATTTTCTGCCGGAGCGTAAAACCGACTTTATCTTCCCGGTCTTCAGTGAAGAATTTGGTTTTATCGGGTCTCTATTGTTGCTAGCCATCTACGCCGCAATCATTATTCGCGGTCTGATGATTGCGATCCAGGCCCAGGATACCTATACCCGCCTGCTGGCTGGCAGCATCACACTGACATTCTTTATATATGTATTCATCAACATCGGCATGGTAAGTGGTCTGTTGCCGGTAGTGGGGATTCCGTTACCCCTGGTCAGTTACGGAGGCACCTCAATGGTGACCCTGATGACAGGATTCGGTATCCTAATGTCAATCCAAACACATCGAAAATTGATTTCGACGTGATACCCATGGAGTAGAGCGTGCGTAGTCTGACCATCCTGTTTTCCGGCTTGCTATTAGGTATATCCACATTAGCTGCCTGCGCGGAAGATCCAACAGCCTTTGAACACCCTGGACCGGTGAAACAATTCATCGCCGAGATGGTGAAGGAATACAAGTTCGATAGCAAGCAACTCACCGAGTTGTTTAAAAAAGTACACCTGCATCAGAGCATCATTGATGCCATTTCACGACCGGCAGAAAGCAAACCCTGGTATGAATACCGGCGGATTTTTGTCAATCGTGAACGGGTGCGCGGTGGTGTGCTGTTCTGGAATCAAAACCAGGCAATTATCGATGCTGTTGCCAAGGCCTATAAAATTGCACCAGAGATACTGGTTGCCATCGTCGGCGTCGAGACCCGCTACGGACAACATACCGGTCGTTATCCGGTAATCGATTCACTCTCGACCCTGGCCTTTAGCTACCCGCCACGTGCCAGTTTCTTTCGCGGTGAACTCAAGCAATACCTGCTGATGACACGTGAGGAAGGACTCGACCCGTTAGTACAAAAGGGATCCTATGCTGGCGCCATGGGCATGCCACAATTCATTTCCAGCAGTTTCCGACATTATGCCGTCGACTTCGACAAAGACGGCAAACGCGACCTGTGGGACAACACCGCCGATGCCCTGGGCAGCATCGCCAATTATTTCAGTAAACATGGCTGGCGCTATAATCAACCGATTGCCAGTCACGTCACGGTCAGCGGGCTGAAATACCGTGAGCTAATTGACAATGCCTCCCTCAAACCCCGCTACACACCTGAACAGATGCGACTTGCCGGTGTGGCTCTGGATAGTAACGTGCCCGATAATATCAAAGGCTGCCTCATCGAACTGGATAGCGGCAATGGACCGGAATACTGGGCCGTGTGGGAAAACTTTTACGTCATTAGTCGCTATAATCACAGTGCGCTGTATGCAATGGCAGTGCATCAATTAGGTGAGGAAATTCTCAAATCACGCTAAGAGACATGCACGGGAAATATATCTACATTACACGCATTCTTCATCTGTCACTGTTAGGCTGTCTGTCTCTTACGGGATGTTCCTTTACGCGTTACCACGACGGTGGTCCACGTACCGAGATCAATGTTGCCAGCATCCCTGATGCAGTACCCCGCGTTGAACCGCGAAGTGCAAACGGCAATCCCCCATCATATACCGTACTGGGGCATACCTACCATGTCATGCAGAGCAGTCGAGGCTATGTGGAACGTGGCATTGCCTCCTGGTACGGTACCAAGTTTCACGGCCGCACTACCTCGAGCGGAGAGATCTACAGCATGTATAAAATGACGGCAGCGCATAAGACCCTGCCGATCCCCAGCTACGTCGAGGTCACCAACCTGGAAAATGGCAGGAAGGTCGTCGTGCGCGTCAATGACCGGGGCCCGTTCCACCCCAATCGAATTATCGATTTATCCTACGTGGCAGCCAAGAAACTGGGCATTGCCAGCAGTGGTACCGGCCTGGTGGAAGTCCGTAGCATCGATCCCCGTTACTGGCGCCCTGAACGATCTGCGCCGGCACCGGTCAAAGCCACGTATCATCCGCCACTCAAACCGGAGAATACGCTATATATCCAGGCTGGTGCCTTTGCCAGTCGTTATAATGCGGAACAACTGAAGAAAAAACTGGGTGTGTTACTACCGAAACAAAATGTGCAAATGGCCTATCTTGCCAGCGACAAACTATACCGTGTACGTATCGGCCCCTTATCCAACGTCGATACAGCGGACAAGGTCGCACAGACCATCAGCAATAACGGTTATCCTGAGCCCCACGTGGTCATCGAGTAATAAGGTGTGAACCTTACCCTGTGCGATTTTCTCCAGTCTTCGCTACAATAGGCAACTGAATTCAAGTGAGGCGATTATGTTGGTAAAAATAAGAGTGATTTTCCTGTTGTGCGCACTATCCTTCAGTATCAATGCGATTGCGAGCAACAACTTTGTCCCCGCCCCACCCACCATCCATGCCAGAGCTTACCTGTTGATGGATTACCACAGCGGCAAGATCCTGACCGAATTGAATAAAGACAAGCGCGAGGAACCGGCCAGTCTGACCAAGCTGATGACTTCGTACGTGGTCATGAGTGAACTCAAGGCCGGCACAATCAAGATGGATGACAAGGTACTGATCAGCCAAAAGGCCTGGCGCATGGGCGGCTCACGCATGTTCGTCGAGGTAAACAAGCGTGTGCCGGTCGACAAACTGCTCCTGGGCATGATCGTGGACTCCGGCAACGATGCTACTGTTGCACTGGCTGAACATGCTGCCGGCAGTGAAGACAGCTTCGTCGACCTCATGAACCAATACGCCCAACGGCTGGGGATGAAGAACACGCATTTCGCCAACGCCACTGGCTGGCCGAATCCGAACCATTACACCACGGCTGCAGACCTTGCGATTCTTACCCGAGCCCTGATCCGGGATTACCCGGATCACTATGATCTGTACAAGGTTAAACAGTTTACCTACAACAAGATTCCGCAATTCAATCGCAATCGCCTGCTGTGGCTGGATGATCGTGTCGATGGCGTGAAGACCGGCCACACCGATTCCGCTGGCTTCTGTCTGGTTGCCTCCGCGCAAAAAGATGATATGCGCCTGATCTCCGTGGTACTCGGTACCAAGTCAGAAAATGCCCGCGAAAACGAGAGCCGTAAGTTGCTCAACTACGGATTCCGTTTTTATGAGACGTTCAAGTTGCACGCCGCGCTGGATCCACTGACCCAGATGCGGGTGTGGAAAGGTGACAAAGAACAAGTACCACTTGGGCTGGCCAAGAGCCTTTACATTACCACCCCGCGTGGTCAACGCAACAAGATCAAGGCGCAAATGACCGTCGATTCCACCATCGTTGCCCCTATCGTCAAGGGCCACGAATATGGTCATGTGGATGTTAAACTGGGTGATGAAGTAATTGCCGAGCGTCCGCTGATTGCGCTGGAAGATGTAGCCGAAGGTGGCTTCTGGCGCCGCACGATCGATAATATCAAATTACTGTTTCAGTAAACTGCCGATAGCGCAGGAGTCCCTGTATGTCTGAAGCCATCGTCTATCTCAATGGCGAATATCTGCCGCTGTCCGAGGCCAGGGTCCCGGTCCTCGATCGCGGCTTTGTTTTTGGTGATGGCGTGTATGAAGTGATTCCGGCATACAACCGCCAGTTGTTTCGTCTCGACGAGCACCTGCAGCGGCTGCAAAACAGCCTGACCGCGGTGCGCATTCACAATCCATATTCGCACGCGGAATGGAAACACGTGCTGAATAAATTGCTGGAAAAAAATCCGGCGGAAGATTCTTCCATTTACCTGCAAGTGACACGCGGAGTTGCCGAACGTGATCACGCTTTCCCGGCCAATGTCACACCCACGGTCTTTGCCATGGCCAAACCGCTTATCACGACTGACGAGAAGACATTCAACCAGGGCGTTGCGGCGATTACCCTGGATGACATCCGCTGGCAACATTGCAACGTGAAAGCCATTACCCTGTTAGCGAATATCCTGTTGCGCCAGGCCGCCATCGATGAGGGTGCCGCCGAAGCGATTCTGATCCGTGATGGTGAAGTGACGGAAGGTGCTGCCAGTAATGTTTTTATCGTGACTGACGGTGTGATCAAAACCCCACCCAAGGGCGCACGCCTGTTGCCGGGGATTACCCGTGACCTGATCGTGGAACTGGCACACATTCAACAGTTGCCGATTGAGGAAGTCAATTTTTCCAAGGCCGAGTTACTGGCGGCCGATGAAATCTGGATCACCAGTTCCACCAAGGAAATCATGCCGGTGGTTAAACTCAATGACAAAAGCGTTGGCAACGGCAAACCCGGTGCGGTCAGCCGCAAACTGTTCGGGATCTTTCAGGAATACAAGCGCATGCTCAAGGCCAATGCCGGGTAATCCTTCATGACTGATCAACAAGCCCTGTTCCAGTTTCCCTGTCGCTTTCCCATCAAGGTCATGGGCCGCAATGACGAGGCCTTCGAATTTGCCGTAGTCCAGATCCTGCGCCGACATATTCCGCAGTTATCCGAAGGTGCGATTCAGCGGCGAGACAGCCAGCAAGGCAACTATGCCTCATTGACTGTCGTGATCGAGGCCCACAGCCGCGAACAACTGGATGCGATTTATCAGGACCTTACGGCCTCAGACCAGGTACTGATGGCGCTTTGATCATGAACGCGCAAGCCAAACCGGCGCTGCCAACCCAACCGCCCGTACAAATCCGGCAACTCGGCGTTGCCGATTATGCCCCGACCTGGCAGGCCATGCGTGAGTTCACCGAACAACGCAGCCACACAACAGCCGATGAAATCTGGTACCTGCAACACCCGCCGGTGTTTACCCTGGGCCTGAATGGCAACTCGCAACACCTGCTCAATCCCGGCGACATTCCCGTCGTCAACATCGATCGCGGTGGCCAGGTCACTTACCACGGCCCGGGGCAATTAGTGGCATACCTGTTATTGGACCTGCACCGCCGCCAGAGTGGTGTCAAACGGCTGGTGCAGCAGATGGAGCAGGCCATGATCGATCTGTTGGCAGAATTCGATATTCATGCGGAACGCGTCGCCGGCGCCCCCGGGATCTATGTGGCGGGCAGCAAGATTGCCGCCCTCGGCCTGCGCATCCGCCGCGGCCTGAGTTACCACGGCCTGGCCCTTAACGTGAAGATGGACCTGACGCCGTTCCAGCGCATCAATCCCTGTGGTTATGCCGGCATGCAAGTTACCCAACTCGCTGATCTGCTTGGGAAAGCCACCCCAACGCTGGCAACCGTACAAAATCGCCTGCATCACCACCTGTTGACGCAGTTGGGCTACAATGGCGCCCATGAGTGATTCCGATAAACAGCCCGAACAAGTCGAACCGCGTCCTGCTAACCCGTTAAAAGGGGCGAGCAAAACCGCACGCATCCCGATCAAGGTTGTGCCCAGGGACACACCTCTACCCAAACCCAAATGGATTCGTGCCCGCGCACCCAATTCCCCGGAGGTAGCGCGTCTCAAATCCGTGTTACGTGACAACAATCTCTATACCGTGTGCGAGGAAGCCGCCTGCCCCAATATCGGCGAATGTTTTAATCACGGCACTGCCACCTTCATGATCATGGGTGACGTCTGTACCCGCCGCTGCCCCTTCTGTGATGTTGCCCACGGCAAACCCAAACCCCTGGACAGCGATGAGCCGCTGAACCTGGCGCGGACCATCGCGCAAATGCAACTGCGCTATGTTGTCGTTACCTCGGTTGATCGCGATGACCTGCGTGACGGTGGTGCCGCGCATTTTGCCAGTTGTATCAGCGCGATTCGCCAGCATTGTCCGAGCACACGCATAGAAATTCTGACACCGGATTTTCGAGGTCGCATGGACGTTGCCCTGGCACAACTGGCCGGTGCACTGCCGGATGTGTTCAACCACAACCTGGAAACCGTTCCTCGTCTGTATAAGCAGGCACGGCCCGGTGCCGATTATGAGTGGTCACTGGATCTGCTGGAACGCTTCAAGCGGCAACACCCGACAATCCCTACCAAATCCGGACTCATGCTCGGCCTGGGTGAAGAACTTGATGAAGTTATTCTGGTTATGAGGAATCTGCATGCGCACGGCTGCAACATGATCACGCTCGGGCAATATCTGCAACCCAGCCAGCACCATTTGCCAGTCGAACGTTATATCACACCGGACGAATTTGCCGAACTCGAACGCATTGGTTACGACATCGGCTTCAGTAATGTAGCCAGCGGGCCCATGGTGCGTTCGTCCTATCATGCCGACAAACAGGCGGCAGGCGAGAAGCTGACATCTTCCACTTAACGCTGAGTCGCCTGCACAAGGCACGACGATCGTTGTAAAATCATTTTTTATATCGAGCGCTTCGGGGGAAACATGGAGCTGCTGCTCACGCACATCATCCGTTCATTCATTCTGCCGCCAGGACTTTTTCTCTCGCTACTGTTCCTCGGCGTCATCCTGCGCCTGCGCTTTTATCGCACCGGCCTGGTCATGATATACACATCGGTTGTCCTGCTGTTGCTCATGAGTCTGCCGATCATCGTGAATCCCTTGTTGCACCTGTATGAACGGATTCCTGCGCTGGAGGTTTCCTCCTTGGCCCACAGTCCAGCCAAAGCCATCGTGGTCCTCGGGGGTGGCCGCTATGCCGATGCCCCGGAATACCACGGTGATACCGTTTCCAAACAGACACTGGTCCGTATTCGCTATGGCGCCTGGTTGCAACGCAAAACCAAATTGCCCATTCTCGTCAGCGGTGGCGTGGTGAACGATGACGGTCGGCCCGCCGAGGCACAGCTCATGCAACAGGTTCTGGAACAGGAGTTTCTCGCCGCTGTGCCGTGGGTGGAAACAAAGAGTCACACTACCTATGAAAATGCCATCTATAGCCGCCAACTACTGGAAAAGGTCAACATCAATAATATTATCCTGGTGACCCATGCCATACACATGCCGCGCGCAATCGAGGCTTTTGAAAAAGCCGGCTTCACGGTAACTCCGGCACCCACGGGGTTCGATACCGGCGCCGACACACCGACAATCATGAGCTTTTTACCAAGTATGTACAGCCTGTCGAGTATGCACGAACTAATGGAAGAGATTTTAGGCAGGGTCTGGTATCACCTGCGCTATTATTAACAGCCATTTAATTGCCTTCGTAAATGATCTTCCGCCTGTTCTGACCGGGTTGAGTTGGTCGCAACAGGATACGCATTGGTCTTTAGCTTTGGCAGGTTGTCACCTCCAACTTCGTTAGATTTTGGTGTCTACTTTATCGGGGGAGGCACTGTCCGTGTAAATTTGACTTGTCAGGCACTTCTAATTTTTACTTGCTCAAGATGACAGAGTCTTGCCCAGGTCGAGACGTTCCATCAGATAACACAGGCAGTCCTGTTTCACAACGTCGACATCGAGTGTCATCATGGATGGCATTACCGGTACGATATTACACAAATATCCATCACGGACTTCGAAATAGCGTTCTGACACATCCTTGCCAAATTCATTCTGGGCAAAAACCGGCATTGCCCGGTCGTGGTGGATCCGCGCCAGCGGCGTCCCCGGCTGGATTTCATGGAAGTTGTATTGGTCGACTTCGGGTAACAGGTCGAGATCCATCTCTGTCTGATCCACACCGATGCTCATGCCGTCCTGCAGTTTGACCACGGCAACGGTGTGGAACACGTGAAGGCTGTGCACATCCATACTTTCATCGGAAAACTGCTCGAGGGCCAGCGCATTCAGAATAAATTCGCGCGCATGCTGCACCCCGGAGTGTTCCGCCACCTTGCCGCATTCCACGGTCACGGACGGACACAACTCGGCAAAGGCCATGGACAGCACACTGTCGGGTTTGAGGAAGTAAACAACGGTTTTGGAAAACAGGGTGGCCAGCTGGAAAAACGAGGTCGCCAGGCGGTTGACGCAGGCATAGTGCGGATTACGACCGGTGTTGTTATGAATATCGATGCTGGCGAAGACATTGCGTTCACGCATCTGTTCGAGGATCTGGCGAACCATGACTTCCTCGGCATGATAACCTTCAGCCTTCCAGATCCGGTTATAGTCCGGTTGCTCATCCAGGTGGCGCACACCCCTGGCAGCCGCCGACACATTCCCGATAAACAGACTCAGACTGCGCGGCAGGCGGCGTCCCTGGTAATCCTGTAACACGCTGCGCACTGCCTGCCAGCCGGTAGTTTCGTTTCCGTGCAATAACACCGAGATAAAAAGCGGTTCGGGTTTGTCACCCGTAAGATGTAACAGACTGGGTCCTGGCAGCACCGTGTGCAACTCGTGCGCCTCACAATCAAGCAAGCCATCCGGAATATCTTCATATACATGTAACATCGTTATACCTTCCACTCATGTACTGGCAAACCACTATGCTGATGTTGAAAATATGCCGCCGTCAGCGCCTGCATGTCGCGTCCATGTTTATCGACAAATGCGCGTTGCCATACTGCACCATTGGTGCCGGTCTCCAGGCGTTGCTTAATAATGTCCAGGTACTCCTTGCTGTCGCTACTGGCAACACCCAGCAGATCCAGACCATCATGGGCCAGAGGCAACAGGATTTTTAATAACAACTCAGCGACCGGATGGGTTTTATCATCCAGCCAATGCAGGTGAGCACGCAGTCCCAGTTGCGCCGCCCGATAAAAATTGTCGCGCGCCTTGTCAAATTGTAACCACAGCTCCGGTGGTGTTGGCAAATTCACCAGCGCGATCGCAGCACCATAATAGAACGCCGCATTGGCGACAGCATCCAGGGTGCTTGGACCCGAGGGAATCACCCGGTGTTCGATGCGCAAATGAATCTTGCCATCGTCGCCAAACCCAATCAGTGGTCGATTCCAGCGCCAGATCGTCCCGTTATGCAAACGCAGGTGTGGCAGTGTCGCGCTGTTATTATCCAGATTGACCGGCAGCAACACCGGATAGTGATCCCGGTTTTCATTAAAACATTCCAATAAGGATTCGCGGACATAGCCGGAGCCAAAGGTCACACGCCGGATTGGACCAAACGCCGCAGCGTCATAACCGCCCGTGGCCACGGCCTGTTCGAATAACGGGATACGGGATTCATCCCACAAATCCTTGCCGAACAGGTAAGGTGAATTGGCACACAGGGCCACCATGGGTGCCGACAGGATCTGACTGGCGTTGTATAGCCGTGCCGCCTGATTCAGATTGATCTGGGTATGCAATTGAAACGAGGTGGCGGCCGACTCCAGCATCACATCGTGATGCGTCACCCGCAGATGTTCGATGCCATTGATATCCAGTACCAGCGGTTTACCCTTGCGCCGCAACAGGACTTCACGATTGAGTGCGCGGTAGCGTTGCATGCAGGACATATTGGCCAGGGTCAGATCCGCATCCAGCAGGCTGGGTAAAATCCCGCACATGATCACATCAATGCCCATGCCGTTTGCGGTATCACGACAGGCCTGCCAGGTCGCATCGAGTGATTGATGCATGGCGGAAAATACGTGACCTTGCAGGCAGCGCGGTTCGGTATTGACCTCGATATTAAAGCTGGCTAACTCCGGGCTGGCGAGGGGATTGTGAAACTTCGCCAGGAATTCTTCATTACGTGGGGCCGGGCGCAAATTGTTATCAATCAACCAGGCTTCCAGCTCAAACCCGGCTATGGGATGACTCTGGGCAAATCCCTTTTGTGCAAAGACCTCGGACAGGGCTGCAGTTTCTGCATCCAGCTTCTGTTTGAAGATCGCAAAATCCTGCGGACTGAAGTCACTGGATCGGATCTCCTCACCCATACTTGCCTATCCTTGTCGTTGTTGTCGCAGTAAATTATCGAGTTGCTGCAGGCGCTCCGGGGTCCCGATATCCCACCACTGCCCGCGATACCACTCGCCACTGATCTCGCCACGATCAATCGCGGCTCGCAGTAGCGGCGCCAGTGGCCGCACCCCCGCCGGCAAACCGGTGAACAAAGCAGGAGAATAAACACCAATGCCGCTATACGTCAGTTTATCTCCGTTATTCTTTAATATATGCGAATGCAGGGCAAAGTCACCTTCGCGATGGTGATCCGGATTATCCACTAACACGAGATGCGCTTTGTCGCTGAGTGCCTGCGGTAACTTTGTAAAATCATAATCGGTCCAGATATCGCCGTTAACCAGGATAAATGGCGCATCGCCCAACAGCGGCAAGGCCTGAATAATGCCGCCGGCAGTTTCCAGCGGCGGTTCACCCTCGGCGGAATACGTAATGTGCACGCCATAGCGTTGTCCGTCACCCAGATGGTCCACAATCTGCTGACCCAACCAGCTGTGATTGATCACAATCTCCCGCACACCGGCACGTGCCAGAGACTGCAGGTGATATTCGATCAGACATTGGCCGCCCACACGCAGCAAGGGTTTGGGTGTGTATTCAGTCAGAGGCCGCATGCGCTCGCCGCGTCCGGCAGCGAGAATGAGTGCCTTCATGCCGATACCTGCTGCAGCCTGGCGGGAATCGCCAGTTCATCGAACAGGGCAAGAAACCTGTGCAGTTCCGGATACGCCGGTGCCACCTGCAGGATATAACCCAGTGTACGAGGGATATCATTGAGATAGCCAGGCTTGCCGTCACGGTGATTCAGGCGCGCAAAGATGCCGCTGGCCTTGAGATGACGTTGTATCCCCATCAGGTCAAACCAGCGGACAAATTGATCCAGACTGACCGTCTTAAACAAACCGGCGTAGTGCAGCTTGCCATGATACTCCGTCACCCAATCCATCACCTGTGCCCGCGGCCAATCGACATAGCAATCGCGCAAGAGTGAAACCAGATCATAGGTGAGCGGTCCGGCCACCGCATCCTGAAAATCCAGCACGCCGGGATTTCGTCCTGGCTGCTGGACATACATCAAATTACGCGAGTGATAATCACGATGCACGAACACCCGTGGTTGTGCCAGTGCCTGCTCCGCCAAAAATGCGTAGGCTTCATCCAGCACTGCGTGTTGTGTTGACGTCAGGTTAACGCCCAGATGAGTCGTCAGGTACCAGTCACGAAACAGGTTCATCTCCCGCAGCAGCAGGTCCTGATCATA
Organism: Thiohalomonadales bacterium; assembly: GCA_040235555.1. Lineage (GTDB taxonomy): Bacteria > Pseudomonadota > Gammaproteobacteria > UBA6429 > Thiohalophilaceae > RI-92. The sequence continues at coordinate 21,684 of JBECKZ010000282.1, forward strand.
GGGAGGCAAGCCGCGTAAAAACACGACACCCTTTTGCTGCATCGTCAACAAGGCCTGCAACGCATCAGCATACAACTGCGGGGCATTGTGTGCGTTTAATACCGCGAGATAGTGACTGTGACCGAGATCGCTCAATAAAAAGAAACCATCGGTATAATTCTCGGCGACTACCCGTGGGGCATTGATCTGCATGGCAACCAGATAACCTGCAATCCGTACAAACGGGTGACTGTCTTCCTTGTCCGGTGGCGCGTCCATCGCGATCAGGCTATCGTCCTGGGTGCGCACACGAAAGTAGCGCCGAAAACTGGCATCAGCAGAGGCCGGTTCGATACTAAACTGTGTGCTAGCCAGTTTGAGCTGCAACCAGCTTGTCAATTGTTGTAAACGTGAATCGCTTTGTGCATTCATATTCAAAATTATATCGGAAACGCTTGTATAAAACCCTAAAGGCGAACAAAATTCACATGTCATGAATGCCGACGGTTCGACAAAGACGACACGCTTTGAATTGGTGGATGCCCTGCGTGGCGCAGCCATTCTCATGATGTTCAGTTTTCACTTCAGTTTTGATCTGAATTATTTTCGCTTTATTCAAACCGATTTCTATCATAATCCATTCTGGCTCAATTACCGCATCGTCATTGTCAGTACCTTTTTGGCCGTCATGGGCATGAGCCTGTATATCGCGCATCATAAAGCCTTGCAAACCCAAAAGTATCTGCGGCGCCTGTTGATCCTGCTGGCCTGTGCCGGTCTGGTGAGTCTGGGCAGTTACCTGATGTTTCCGCGTGCCATGATCTTTTTCGGGATCCTGCATTTCATCGCTGCTGCCACTATACTCGGCTTGCCCTTCGTGCGTTTATACTGGACCAACCTTATCCTCGGCATTGCCATTATCATCGTCGGCAGCCAGCTGCAGCACCCCTTCTT
>JBECKZ010000274.1:0-8095 GCA_040235555.1 Thiohalomonadales bacterium
AATTTGGCCTGCGCGGGTTTCGTGCCAGCTGAGAATAATGTGTCAACTACAATTGACGTACTTTGATATTGAGGGTTTGAATACGATAGGCGATCTGACGTGGCGTCATACCCAGCAGGCGCGCAGCCTTGGCCTGCACCCAACCCGCCTGCTCCAGTGCTGCGATAACCCGTTCACGTTCATCCAGCGAGGTATCGCTTAGATCAACGGTGGGTGTGGCAGCGGCCTGGGTATTAATGCTGATCTTGTCTTCGAGTCCGGTAAGACCAACTACATCGCGATCGATTAGGCCACCTTCACTCATGATTGCTGCGCGTTCCAGCAAATTCTCCAGTTCACGTACATTGCCTGGCCAGGCGTAGCGCATCAATAAGCGGATTGCACTGTCTGTAATCTCCAGTTCGCGCCCCTGTTGTTTGGCAATTTTGCCTATCAGGAAACGTGACAGGTCCGGAATGTCTTCGCTGCGATCGCGCAAGGCTGGAATGTACAGTGGCATGACGTTCAGTCGATAGTAGAGGTCTTCACGGAATTCACCCTCTTCCACTGCGGATTCGAGGTCGCGGTTGGTCGCGGCGATGATGCGCACGTCAACTTTAAAAGTGCGGTCGCCGCCGACCCGTTCGAACTCACCTTCCTGCAATACGCGCAACAGTTTGGCCTGAAACGCGGCGGAGATCTCACCGATCTCATCCAGAAACAGGGTGCCACCATCGGCCTGTTCAAAACGCCCTTTGCGCTGGCTAACTGCACCGGTAAACGCGCCTTTCTCGTGCCCGAACAATTCCGATTCCAACAGATTGTCCGGTAAGGCGGCGCAATTGAGTTTGATAAACGGCCGGTTGGACCGTGGTGAATTATAGTGGATGGCGTTAGCCACCAGTTCCTTGCCGGTACCGGACTCACCACGGATCAGGACAGTGGTGTTCCATTTCGCAACCTGCCGTATCTGTTCGAAGATACGACGCATTGATTGCGAATGACCGACAATATTATCAAGGCCGTAGTCGGCACGTACTTCACGTCGCAGGCGGTCTCGTTCGTCAGCGATATCACGACGTTCGGACTCCACCTTGAGTGACAGGCGTACACTTTGTGAAACCAGGTTGGCAACCATTTGCATAAATCGCAGTTGCTCCTGCAGTGTGTCTTCATCATGCGTTTGTGGTTGAGCCACCAGCACACCAACCAGTTGCTCTTCGTCGCCTATCTTGATGGGTACACCGATAAAAGGCAATTTAGGATCGTACAAACCCAGGCGATCCAGGAAGAGAGGTTCGTCCTTAAGCTGACTGATCACGATGCACTTGCCTTCCTTGAGGATGTTACCGATGATCCCTTCGCCAGGACGGTAACGGATACTGTGCGCCTGTTTGGGATCGCCGTTGTGGACAGCATTCACCAGCAATTCGCCGGTATTACGATCCAGCAAAGTTACCATGCCCCGCTGCATGTTCACGGTTTCATGCAATACATCCAGCACCCCTAACAGGGTCTTATGCAAGTTGAGCGAACGACTTAGCACACGGCTGACTTGAAACAGCCCTTCGAGTTCCTTCTCGAGCAGTGCCGTGTGTAAATTACTGTTCATCGGTTTCGTCTGTGTCTGTCCCATAGTCATTTTTCAGAGTTTTTTGCCGAATCGGCAGGGTTATAACGAAACGTGCACCACTGGTATAGCCAGGATCTACTTCCAGTGTCCCGGCATATTCATTAACCACATCCTGAACCATACTCAGGCCCATGCCCGCCCGGTTATTGGATTTTTTAGTGGTAAAGAAGGGTTCAAAAATCCGCAGCCGTAGTTCCTCGGGAATACCCGGACCGGTGTCCTCGATTTCGACTATCAGGTTGTCTGTCGTATGATGCGTCGCTATGTGTAGCTCGCGGTTCGCACTACTCTGCCCTGCCATCGCCTCCACCGCATTGTCTACCAGTTGCTTGAACATGCCGCGTAAGCGACGTTCACTGGCATAGATTGCCGGCAAGGTTGGCGCAGGAGTCCAATCCACTAGAATACCCGTCTTGAGCATGCGACTGGTTGACAGCATCAATACATCACGCAGGATGCGATTGATATTGACATAATCACGTGAATCCAGCGGTGTTTGTGGAATGCAAGACTGCAAGGTTTGTAATGCCTGTCGCCCTGCAACGAGCGCCTGGTTCAGGGCCGATAACAGGGCTAGTCCCTCCTTGCTGTTGCTGTCACGCCGTTGTTGCATGGCCTCAGCTGCTGCAATCAGATTTACTGGTCCCTGCAACTGATAAACTGCACCATTGAGTGCTTCGCGCATGCTTTGTACCAGCTCTTCTTCTGCAGTGAGCGCACGCAGGGCATTCACCCGGCTTTCTTCCTGCTGACGCTTGAGCTTGGTAATTTCATTCGCTATTAACAACAGATAAAAACGCTTATTGCCTTCGAAAAAGGCATCGGCACTGTCATCCAGTTCCTTGATCCAGGTACCGGACACCAGGTAGTAACGCGGCTGTGCCCCACCACCTGGATCGAAATTAATCTCCTGATCAGCGAAATCCTTATGCGCACCATACAGGCTTTCGAAATGTTCTCCGAGGCTTTTGCGCAAGGCAACCAGAAACTCGTGCGCCGGTTCGAGATTTCGCATGTCGGTCGCAAGTTTCTTGTATTCCAGATTATCCAGCACCACCTGACCGGTATCGTCCAGCAGTGCTGCCACAACCGGCGCGGCATTGACTACAGATTCAATCAACTTCTTCTGATTACCTACCCGTTTTTCCAGACTGTGTAGTTCGGTGGTGTCGCGATGAATTCCCAGGTAATGGGTAGTTTCACCCGTGTCATTCAGCACCGGCGTGATTGTCAGTTCCGCCAGATAACGCGTCCCATCTTTACGCCGGTTTATCAGGGTCCCGGACCAGGGTTTTTTCTGGGTAATACGCGCCCACAAAGTTTCATATACAATTCGCGGCGTTGTGTTGTTGGAGAGCATGGATTCATTGTTGCCTATGATCTCCTTACAACTATACCCGGTGACATGCTCAAAACTGTGATTGGCATACAGGATTGTGGCCCTGGCATCGGTAATCGAAATCGCCACCGGCGATTGTTCCACTGCCTCGAAAAACAGATGTGCAGGTAACAAACTGCTGTAGGATTTGGCAACCTCTTTCAAGGCATCAATAACTTCAACTGCAACTCCGGACGGGGGCGAATTAATAAACGCTTGCAGAATGCTCGCGATATCCTCGACCGGTAGCTTAACGGAATTCTGTGACATCACTTTTCCTCATGTTCATCAGTGTCCATACAAAATGCGTGCCTACGAACGAAAGTATGGTTTTTCTAACAAATGCTGACAAAAAATCTCCTGCCTTATGTAGCATTTACGACAAAACCGAAATAAAAGTCCAAATGTTGCAAGTTGTATGACAGGATTTTTTTGCACAGGATTAGTGCATCAGTTTAGAAACCTCCAATAATCGCGCATTTAGCGTGAGCATTTAGCGTGAATAGTTGAGTAAAACATAATGGCACATTTGATGCTTTTACTCCTGCTATACACGAGGACAAATCACATGCATGAATATCTATTACTGTTGCTGGGTACTGCTCTGGTCAACAATGTTGTCCTGGTAAAATTTCTCGGGCTGTGTCCATTCATGGGTGTATCCAACAAACTGGATACCGCAATCAGCATGGGCCTCGCTACCACTTTCGTACTGACCCTGGCCTCGGTTGCCAGCTGGCTGATCGATCATTTCCTGCTAACACCGCTGGATATTGGATACCTACGCATCCTTACCTTTATCCTGATCATTGCCGCCGTGGTGCAATTCACCGAGATGGTGATCCGAAAAACCAGTCCTTTCCTCTACCAGTTGCTGGGAATCTTTTTGCCACTGATCACCACCAACTGTGCCGTGCTCGGTGTTGCCCTGCTTAATTCTCAACATCAGCATACCTTTATGCAAAGTCTCGTTTACGGTTTTGGTTCAGCGTTGGGCTTCACCATCGTGATGGTGATCTTCGCCGGCATGCGCGAACGCCTGGCACTGGCAAATGTACCTGAAACTTTTACTGGCGCACCGATTGCGTTTATTACCGCTGGGCTGTTGTCGCTGGCATTCATGGGTTTCGCAGGTTTGAAAGGTTAAGCACGTCATCACGTTGAATGATTCAGGAGGATAACAATGGGCATGGCAATTTTTTATCTTACGATACTGGGACTCTCCCTGGGTTTGATTCTGGGTATCGCTGCACGTTACCTGAAGGTTGAAAGCGATCCCCTGGTTGACGAGATCGAAGCAATGATGCCGGGCTCGCAGTGTGGGCAGTGCGGTTTTCCCGGTTGTTCCCCTGCAGCGGCGGCCGTGGTTGCCGGTGAGGCCGAGCCAACCCTGTGTCCCCCCGGTGGCCGCGACCTTGCGCAACGCCTGGCAGATAAACTCGGCATTAAAGTCGATCTTTCCGTGATGGACGAAGACACCGGCCCAATCCTGGCCCGCGTACACGAAGAAAACTGCATCGGTTGTACCCGCTGTTTCAAGGTCTGCCCGACTGATGCCATCATGGGGGCCCCCAAACAAATTCACTCGGTGTTTAAAGCCGCCTGCACCGGCTGCAAGGCCTGTATCGATGTCTGCCCAACCGAGTGTCTGCAGATTGAATCGGTAGAGACAACCCTCGGCACCTGGCACTGGCCAAAACCGGAACCGGCGCTGGCGGCTTGATCCAAAATCTAAAGCAGGAAATGCTGGTATGAAACTATTCCGTTTTCGTGGCGGGGTCCATCCGGAGGGTCACAAGCTGGCGACTGGCTCTCGGCCAATCGAAGTGCTGCCGATGCCCAAACGCCTGTATATTCCGATGCAACAACACATCGGTGCACCGGCTGAGCCGGCGGTAAAACAGGGACACCATGTCCTGAAGGGGCGTTTGTTGGCACATGGGCAGGGGACGATTTCAGCACCCGTGCATGCACCTACTTCCGGCACCATCATCGATATCGTAGATCACACCGCACCACATCCATCCGGGTTGACCGTACGCACCATCATTCTGGAGGCCGACGGCAAGGATGAATGGATGGAGACGGAAACTACCATCAATCCCTTTGAAATAGACCCACAGGAAATCGCCGTGCGCGTCGGGGCAGCGGGTATCGTCGGTCTTGGCGGCGCCACCTTTCCTTCTGCGGTGAAACTCAAACTCGGCGATAAGCAACCGATCAAGACCCTGATCATCAACGGTGGTGAGTGCGAACCTTATCTGACCTGTGACGATCGCCTCATGCAGGAACGTGCTCAGGACGTGGTCGATGGTATTCGCATCATGATGCATAGCCTGCGCACATCGCGTGCACTGATCGCCATCGAAGACAACAAACCCGATGCGATTGAAGCCATGAAAATCGCCACCAACCTGTTTGATAACGTCATGGTGGTGCCGGTCCCCAGCCTGTATCCCATGGGCTCGGAAAAACAAATGATCCATGCGCTTACCGGGCTGGAAATCCCAGCTGGAAAGCGCAGCGCCGACATCGGGGTGTTAATGCATAATGTCGGCACCGCCTATGCCGTGCACAATACCATTCGCAAAGGCCGACCCCTGTTATCTCGGATTGTCACTGTCGGTGGCGGTGCCGTGCGCGAACCACGCAACCTGGAAGTACCACTCGGGACTCTGGTCAGCGAATTGTTTGAATACTGTGGTGGTTTTATTAAGGCACCGGAACGCATCCTCATGGGCGGTCCCATGATGGGGCAGGTCATGCCGAACATGCATGTACCTGTGATCAAGGGCACCAGTGGTGTGATTGCCCTGACTAAGAAAGAAATCACTCAGCAACAAACCATGGCCTGTATTCGCTGCGGCAGTTGCGCCCAGGTCTGTCCTTGCGGTTTATTACCGATGGAACTGGCAACGCGCTCCAACAAGGGCCAGTTCGACAACGCCATCGACTATGGCCTGCTGGATTGCATCTCCTGTGGTTCCTGTTCCTATGTGTGTCCGTCACACATTCCCCTGGTGCAATACTTTAACTATGCCAAAGGCGCCATTGCCGCGCAGAACCGCGACAAGCAAAAGGCCACGGAAACCCGCGATCTGGCAAAGCAACGCACATTACGACTGGAACGCGAGGCCGAAGCCAAGACCCGCGCCGCGGAAGCGCGCAAGGCAGCACGCCAGGCCCAACAACAAGCCAAACAAACGACACCGCCTCCCTCCACCAAGCCAGTGGCTACTGAGGAGGCTGCACCATGAGTACGATCACAACCCCTTTTTCCGGTCCGCATACTCACGCATTACGGACGAGTGGACAGATCATGGGCCTGGTGTTGCTGGCACTGGTGCCCGCCACCGTATTCGGTTTTTATCTGTTTGGCTGGCCGGCAGTAAACCTGTGGCTCATCACCATTCTGTCATCGCTCCTGTTTGAAGCATTCAGTTTAAAATTGGCCAACAAACCGATCCTGTTTTCTTTGAGTGATGGTTCGGCGGTTGTGACCGGCTGGTTACTGGCGATGACCTTGCCGCCCTGGGCGCCGTGGTGGATAGGTGTCGTTGGTGGTGGCATGGCCATTATTCTGGGCAAGCAGGTGTTCGGAGGGATCGGCCAGAACCTGTTCAATCCTGCAATGTTGGCACGGGTGGTCTTGCTGATCTCGTTTCCGGTGGAAATGACGTCCTGGGTAACACCGCAACCATTGTTCTCTGCGCATGCCCCCACTTTTCTGGAAGGACTCAATATCACCTTCCATGGTTATTCCCTCGATATGGTGTCCGGTGCCAGTAGTCTGGGTGCCGTGCGTACCGAGTTAACCCAGGGTCATGCCCTGAGTACAATCCTGGTGCCGCATCACTACACCACGCAAAACCTGGCGCTGGGTTTCATCAGTGGCAGTCTCGGCGAAACTTCTGCCGTGTTTATTATCCTGGGTGGCCTGTTCCTGATGTACAAACGCATCTTCACCTGGCACGTACCGGTGGCCATGCTAACCAGTGTTGCCGTGCTCGCTACCCTGTTCCACGCTATGAATCCCGAACGATATGCTGACGCCGGATTTCATTTATTTGCGGGCGGCATGATCCTGGGTGCATTTTTTATAGCCACCGATCCAGTCACATCACCGAACAGTGCACTGGGCAAACTGATCTTCGGCGCCAGCCTGGGCGCACTTGATTACGTCATTCGTACCTGGGGTGGCTACCCGGAAGCCATTGCCTTCTCTGTCATGATCATGAATGCCATGACCCCGCTAATCGATCATTACACTCGACCACGGATCTATGGACACACCTGGCGCGGAGCTACTCTCAAATACTCCGAGGATAAACTCGATACCGTTCATAAAAGTCGGGATGCCTTATGAATGCCTCGCCCATGACACCACAATTGCGACAGCGTTTGGGCTATCACCCGGTGTTACTGGGTGCTGCAGTACTGCTGACAAGTGCAACACTCATCTACGTCAATATTGCGACCAAAGACAAGATTGCAGTTCGCATGGAAGAGGACCTGAAGTCCTCATTGGCACAGGTCGTGCCACCGACCATGTATGACAATCAGATTCTAAAAGATACCGTAACCATCAAAGGCAAGGATGTGAGCGGTAAACCCAACAGCACCATTTATTATCGTGCACGTAAACACGGCAAGATCGTCGCCCTGGCCTTTCCGGAAGTTGCCTATGGCTACTCCGGTGAAATCGATTTAATCATGGGCGTTGACCCTAATGGGATGCTGTTAGGTGTGCGCGTTATTGCCCACGCGGAAACCCCGGGACTTGGTGACAAGATTGACGCAAACAAAAGTCACTGGATCTTCGGATTCAAGGGTAAATCTCTGACCAACCCGAGCGAAGATAAATGGCTGGTAAAGAAAGACGGTGGAGTCTTTGATCAATTCACTGGGGCCACCATCACACCACGCGGCGTGGTCAAGGGTATCAAGTATGGGTTGCAGCAATTTGCCGCCCATCGCACGGAACTACTTCAGGATTCAGCCAACGCAAGCGGGAGGAAATAGCCATGGCAGAGTCAAATAGTTACACCCAGGTCATGCGTGATGGCTTGTGGAACAACAACATCATTTTCACCCAGATGCTGGCC
>JBECKZ010000279.1:0-5520 GCA_040235555.1 Thiohalomonadales bacterium
GATCCACACTATGTACAATATCGAGGGTGAGATTGCCCACGACCAGAATTTTGCTCATCCCAATCCGCCATCAACAAACACGCTGCAGCAGCAGCCTACCATAGCCCACATCGGATACTAGTGTCAGGGGTGGCAAGGCTGCTCTCCTAACAGACTATTTAGACTGCAAACGGCGTCACTTGAATTCCGTCCAAACTTTCACTATAAATAGCCAAGCGAATTAATCAGAATATGCTAATATTCTCAAATTCATTCACGAGGAACAAATATGCATTTTGGAATCAAAGAGATAGAAGCAGGCGCCTTGGCTGAATGGGTCTCCACCCAGAACAAATCCATCAAAATCATCGACGTCCGCGAGATGAGTGAAATCCAGGGCGGTACTATCCCTGGTGCGATTCCCATGCCGCTGGCCACAGTTCCCTTGCGCCTGAGTGAACTTGAGCCGGAAGAAGAAGTCGTGATGATTTGCCGTAGCGGCGCCCGCTCGGCCCAGGCCTGCATGTTCATGCAACAGCAGGGCTTCAAGAATGTGTATAACCTGCGCGGTGGTATGTTTGCCTGGGCAGGTAGTGGCCAGCCCATCGGATTACCGCAAGCCTGCTAAATTCTCGCATCGCATTCCGGACTGGATTGCGGTAAAAAAGGAGCCCTTCGGCTCCTTTTTTTTTGAACAATTAAAAATACAGATCCACCAACGAGGACAAAAAACCATGTTTGATAATCCGGCGAGTTGGAACACTGCGGGCGGACTCATTTTGGGCGCCGTATTTGGTTTTGCGGTGTGGCAGCAGCGCATGTGCCTGGTTGCCGCGGTCGGCAACGTCTCGCTGGTAAAGGACTATCGCTATGCCATCGCCTTTGCCCTGGCCATCCTGGTTGCCATCACCGGTACGCAACTCCTGGAATTGCTACACATCGTGGATATCAGCAAAGCCAGCTATCGTGATGCCCGCTTTGACTGGATTGGCTTGAGTTTCGGTGGCCTGATCTTCGGTTTCGGTGCCGCATTTGCCGGTGGCGATGCCGCACGCATTGTGGTGCTGGCCGGGCAAGGCAGTCGCTCCGGCTGGGTAGCGGTATTCTTTTTTATGCTGTTTGCCACCATCACCCAACTTGGCCTCATTTCCGTGCCGCGGATCTACTCCCTGACCCATAACTCCATTATGGTCAGCGGCGGTGATACCGGTATCGCCGCCATTCTGTCCCTGCCAAAGTGGCTGGTGCTGACGGTGGTCGATATCGGCTTAATTGGTTTTATTCTCAGTAAATGGAAAAAGCATGCAGACTACAAACTGCTGATCGCTGGCATGTTCATGGGATTGACAGTGATCGGGGCATGGTACACTACAGGAGTGCTGGCCTATGACGATTTCAATCCGAAATCCCCTAGCGCGATCACTGTCTCCGGCCCCATGTGGAAAATCGGCAATACCCTCATCAGCGGTGATCACCACCCACTGGATTTACAGATCAGCTTTGTCCTGGGTTTATTGGGGGTGTCATTCATCGCCTCGCTACTGACCCGGCGCTTGCATTTCCGCCCCATGCAGGGCTCTCCGTTACTGGTTGCCGTGGGCGGCGCATTCATGGGCATCGGCGGCACCTTCGCCTACGGCTGCAACATCGGCCAGGGTTTCAGTGGTATCTCAACCTTATCGATCAGCTCCGTGCTCGCGGTGGCGGCCATGATCCTGGGTATTCACCTGGGCACGCGCGTGCTCGAAGAATTTCACCACTAGAAAGCAGACGCTTAGATGCAGGTTGGTCTGGATTTATGTCATAGCGTTACCTGTCCGCACTGTCTCCCGTACCACCCGGCCATTCTCCGGCGCCTGTTCGAACTCAAGGACAGCGACCAGGCCCACAAGACTCACTACTTCGCCGGACGTTATGAAAATATATATCTGCAGCGCGACAGCATTCCCGGTCTGGACGTCATCCTGAATATCGCCCTGATCGAAGCCGCTCGACTGTTGGCATGTCCACCAGAGGCGTTACAGCTGGGATTCTGGTTTAACCTCATGCAGCAGGGTGATGTCACTCTGCCACACAGCCACGACGATGACGATGAGTTACTGTCCGCGACCTACTATCTGCAAATACCACAGGATGCCGGCAAACTGGTGTTAAAGTTGCCCGGCAAACAGCGCACGATCGATCCTGTCGAAGGGCAATTTGTGTTGTTTCATCCACGCGTTGAACACGAAGTGACACGCCATCAACACACCATGCCGCGGATCAGTCTCGGTATTAACTTCGGACCTAAGAAGGATACCTAAAGGAGATGCTTGCCATCGAAGATATCAAACGGTAGAGCAAACGTATCGATACCCTCGACACAACCCAGGTTGGCACGATAATGATCGGGAATTCGTGATGTTGTGTGAAAGGGATATATCCCGCAGCGGGTACAAAAATAGTGTCGTGCAGTTTTAGCGCCGAACTGATACAGGCCCAGGGCACCTTCCTCTGCATCGATATGAAACTTCTCTGGTGCAATGACTTCCGAAGACATGATCGCACCCCGACGTGAACACAAGGAACAATTACAGCGGACGCCCTTTTCAATCGGTTCGCTCTCAAACGAAAATTTCACTGCACCGCAGTGACAACTGCCATGATAATGAGCCATTTAGATTCCTCCTTGATTTGCCAGAAAATAATACCTTAACTGGATCTTCGCAACACAAAGGCAGGACTGCTATGCAATCATGTAACGACTGCTCCGGTTTTAATGAAGTTTACAATCTTTTTAATCAATTTCTTGTCCCGCAATAGCCGGCGGTGACCATGCCCCTCAGTATAGATTGCTACGGCATTGGCAGTGGCCTCAACGATACGTTCACTGTTGCGCCAACTTACTTCTTTATCCTGCTTGTCATGAATCAGCAATATCGGCAGAGCGCTGTTTTTGAGGTTTTGTTCTGCGCTGATTTTCTCGTAGACATCTTCGCCAAACTCTCTACGAATCATCTTGTCAAACCGGCGCATCACTCGTGGACCGATGCCCAGCGACTGCGCAAACATCTCGATGAGATATCGGTTAGATATTGGAGAAGCAATCATGATCAGTTTTGTCACCTGGATTTCAAGGTGTTTAATCGCATAGGCCGCAACCATACCACCGAAAGAATGACAGATAAGCGCCTGTATAGCTGGATGCTGCTTAATAACACTCTGCAACACAGCCGCCATACGGAAAATGTTGGTGGAGTTACCATCTGATTTACCATGTCCCGGTGCATCGAAGGCAACCACCTGATAACCGGCCTTGAGCAAGGACGGTAACATGGTGGCAAATTGTGAGGCTCGACCATTCCAGCCATGCAGACACAAGACAACTGGCAGCTCAGGTTCTCCCCAACGGTAAACCGCTATTCGTCCGTAACGATGGTCGAGGTATTCCAGTTGTGCCTGCTGCCGCCAACGCTTGTCATGTTCTGACTCGCGGTAACGACGTGTCGAAAACCAAATTTTATATGCCCAGGTGGCAGCAAGTGTCGGTGCCAGCAGACCCAGTACCTGGAACGCTTGTCGCGTCAGGATCAGTTTGTAGGGAATTCGCGATTTTGCCATCTGACTTCATCCAAGCGCAGGTCACGAAATCAACTTTATCTGAATATAATAGCGTGATTCATTCTCAGCCGACCAGTGGATACAACACTGAGCCGATGGACATTACGCCTGAATTAGATAATAAAAATCGGAAGGATAATGTATTCAGATACAGTCGTTCAAACCTGACCAGAAAAATAGGCCTCGGCAACCGTCTGGTTAAATTGCATGAGTTTTAATTGTACTACATCAATAAACTTGTGTAATTCATTTTGCTTGAGTACTGCGGGGTCGGCGTCCAGCACGAACTGCTGTAATTCACCGAGCTGGTTTTTGAGTTCCTTATTTCGTGGCAGATTTGCCAGACAGGCCTCCACTTCACCCAGTGTATGCATTACCGCGCGCGGAAAACTGCGATCCTTGAGGATAAATTTGAGTACATAGGGCCGACTGACTCGAACCTGCACACTGCGACGATACATCTGATAGGCAGTCAGGGATTTGAGTACACTCATCCACTGGATACTTTCATAAGGCGTCAATGCTTCGTGTTCATGTTCCAGTAAATCACCGGAACGCACGTCAATGATCCTGGTGGTCATGTCCGCCCGTTCCAGGTTACGTCCCATTTTTAGAAAATCATAACCAACATCGTGCAGCATGGTGCCTGCCAGTTGTCCGGTAATTGTCTGCGCACCGATGATAACTTTCGACAAATAGTCATAGCGGTGTCGACGCGCAATACCAGACTGGGCGCTGCTCTTGGCAAACATACACAAATCGTTAATTCGTTCCCAGGTCTCGCGGGGAATGATATCGCGGATGGTGCGGGCGTTTTCACGTGCCAACGCCAGTGAACTCACAATGGAACCGGTATTTTTTTGATCCGAAATAATAAAACGCAGGACATTACGCTCTTCCGGACCCTCGTACTGCTCATTGAATAGCTGATCACTGCCGAGGATCTCGATAATCGGCATCCAGCCAACATTGGCGCTTCTGGGTAAATCCAGTATCAAATTGGTATTGACGTTGATCAGGCGCGCCGTGTTTTCGGCACGTTCGATATAGCGCGCCATCCAGTAAATATGTTCCGCCACCCGCGAGAGCATTTCAGTCGCCCTCCGTGTCGACGATCCAGGTGTCCTTGCTGCCACCACCCTGCGACGAATTCACCACAGTCGAGCCTTTACGCAAGGCCACCCGCGTCAGCCCACCCATCGTCACCTTGGTAGTGGAGCCGGACAGGATAAACGGGCGCAGATCCAGGTGGCGCGGTTCGACGTGATTGTCGACCAGGGTTGGCGCCGTGGACAGGGTTAACAACGGTTGCGCCATGTAATTGCGCGGATCGCGCCGAATCAGATTCACAAATTTTTCCCGTTCGGCCTTGCTTGCCTGCGGCCCGATTAACATGCCATATCCGCCGGATTCATTAGCAGGCTTAACCACCAATTTGTCGATATTCTGGATCACATAGTCACGTTCTTCCTTGATGATGCAGCGATAGGATGGCACGTTAGGGATGATCGGATCTTCATCCAGGTAGTATTTGATGATCTCCGGTACATAGGAATAGACCACCTTGTCATCGGCCACCCCGGCACCCGGTGCATTAGCCAGTGCGACCTTGCCCGCCTTCCAGGCCCGCATCAGCCCAGGTACTCCCAGCATGGACTCCGGATTAAATGCTTCCGGGTCCAGGAACAGATCATCAATGCGCCGGTAGATCACATCCACCCGCGACAGACCTTCTACCGTGCGCATATAGACTGTGTCTTTCTCATCCACATACAAATCGCTGCCCTGGACCAGTTCGGCCCCCATTTGCTGGGCGAGATAGGAATGTTCGAAATAAGCGGAGTTGTAGATACCCGGCGTCAACACCACCACTTCCGGTTGTTCGATTTTGCGCGGCGACAACTCTGCCAACATGTCATACAGATGCGAGGGATACTCATC
>JBECKZ010000001.1:0-16957 GCA_040235555.1 Thiohalomonadales bacterium
ACCGTATACGTTATTTGGCTAATAGACTTGTAAATCAATGAAAGTATTTAGAGGACTCGCAGCTGTTCCTTGTATGGGTTCAATTAAGGTGAATTAAAGGCAAAAGAATATGGAACAGCTAATCGCATTTGTCCCGGCAGTACTGATCGTATCTGCTATCCTGACCCAGTTATTTTCAGTGCGATTAGAACGACGAGTGGCGTGGTTGAGTGTGACTGCGGTGAGTATCACATTTGCACTGACAATCATCATTCTGGGATTGCAGTTGGCAGGCTTGGGCGCCAAGCAAATAGATACCGGTTATAACTGGGGTGTTTTACTCAACGATCCCTTAAGCGCCATCATGGGTGTACTTATCGCCGGTATCAGTCTGATCGTGCATTTGTATTCGATTCGGTATATGGCTGAGGAACCGGGTTATGCCCGATTCTTTGTACTGCTCGATCTGATGACAGCCACCTTGCTGGTCATGGTGGCGGCCGGCGACCTCGTAACCTTATTGATCGCGTGGCATGTCATCGGGGTATTGCTGTATTTTCTGCTGGGACACGATACTCGCCGCCCGACTACCTTCCGTTACGCATTCTGGACCTTTATTACCTATCGCCTGGGAGATTTGGCCCTGGTGTTGGCCGCGGCAATTTTGTTTCATGCCTATGGTACCTGGTCGCTGACAGATATGTTTGCACGGATCCAGAGTGATCCGGATGTGGCCAGTTTCCTGGGTATCCCGGCAACAGAAGCGGCAGCCATATTTCTCGCGCTGGCAGCCTTTGCCCGTTCCGCACAATTCCTGTTGCATAACTGGCTGCCCTATACCATGGATGGGCCAACTCCCGTCTCGGCGCTGATGCATGCCGGCATCGTCAACGCCGGTGGATTTTTGATTAACCGTTTTGCGCCGGTGTTTGTTCATGCTACCGATGTGTTGCATGGTTTATTCATCGTTGGCCTGATCACGGCCGTGATTGGCTCTGTACTGATGCTGACCCAGAATGACATCAAGAAGTCCCTGGGCTACTCGACCATGGGCCAAATGGGCTTCATGATCATGGAGTGTGGTGTTGGTGCATTTTCCCTGGCGATCTATCACCTGATCGCGCACGGACTTTTCAAGGGTACCCTGTTTCTGGGCGCGGGTGGTGTTATCGGTGAGGCACGCCACGATGATGGTGTTCCCAAGGATGATCTTTATACCTTTGTGGTGGAACGCAGGCCCGCCCGGCGTCGGCCGCCCTGGCTAATGATGGCGGTGATTACCCTGGCCATCCCGGCAGTCGTACTGGTGATGGCGCACTGGCTGGTATCGCAGGAATTTTTCCAGAAACAGGGCGCGATCGTGCTGTTGTTTTTCGGCTGGGTGACCGGTGCGCAACTGATATTTGCAACTTATCGCATGCGTACCGAGCGTGCCGGCTATCTGTTGACCCTGGTACTGTCTTCTTTCACGGTCGTCGTGGTCGGCTATACCCTGATAAGCCATGTGTTCGAGTTGTTTTTATACCCGGATGCGCAGTTCCGCGAACTCATTCATGTTGCCTCCAACTTTAATGTAGTGTGGTTCGACATCCTGATCGTGTTGACGACGATCGTGATCGTATTAGGTTGGTTGCTAACCTATTATTCGGAACAGAACGGTAAGCGCGGCAGCAGACGTTCAGGCCGCACATGGCTAAGTATCTATGCCCTGATCTCCCGCGAGTTTTATCTGGCCGATATCTATGCCTGGTTAACGCGCGTGTTACTGCGTACTGCTGAAAGCCTGAATATCTGGTTAAGGTGGGCGTGATATGGCGTACCTCGTTTATCCACTTGCCGGTCTGTTCTTGCCACTGTTCCCGTTCAGCATGGTCTTTAATCTGTTGTACACGCGGCTACGTAACCCATTGTTGCGTAGCCTGCTGATACTGGTCTGGCCACAAATCGGTCTGGCGGTCATATTCAAATCTGGTCTGGCAGTCCCGACCTGGCTTCTGCTCTGGGCGCTGTTGACCTCGCTCTTGTATGCGTTGAGGGCGCTGGTCTTGCGTGAACTGGGTCTATGGACAAGCTTTGTGGCCACCTCAGCCTGGGCCCTGCTCTGGATATTAGTGGACAACGGGACCGATACCTTCCAGCTGAAGTTATTTGGTCTTGGCATGAGTGTGCCATTTGTCCTGCTGGCGTTGTTGGGTGCCGCTCTGGAACGTCGTTTCGGTGCGGCGTACCTCGGATTGTATGGCGGTCTGGCGCAAACGATTCCACGATATGCTGGTGTACTGGTGGTCGTGGTGCTCGCCATCGTTGCCACACCAATATTTCCAACGTTTTTTGCCATGCTCTCCATGATCATCAAAACCATCCCGGTAGCTCCGTTAGTGGCCGTGGGTGTTGGCATCGTCTGGTTGTTGTGGAGTTGGGCCGGCGCGAGATTGTTGCAGGGCATGATCGCTGGTCCAGGCGGTGTTGCGGTTGCAGACCTGAGTCAGACAGGCATGTGGCTCTATGTCGCGGTCCTGATCGGGCTTGTGTTCACGGCTGTGTATTGGTTAGGGGCAATGTCATGAGTGTCGCACTGGGTCAACAATTGAAAATCCGCAGCATGATTTATGTGGCCGCGGAACCGGTTCCCTATTTCTGGCCAATGCGGGCTTTCATCCACCATAACCCCTTGCATGGCCTGGAAGACCTGCCATTTCAACATGCCGTGGAAAAGGGCGCGAAGCTGTTTCATGGTGAAGCTTATCTGCCACGCACGGTTTACCAGCAGTATTTAACTCAGGGCAAGATCGATCCGGAACGTTTGACGCAAGAGGTCGATCAGTTTCTGGCACAGCGAAAAAACATTCCCGCTCTGGATCTGCATGACATGCTCATGACCCTTTTGAGCAAAATCGAGACCCCGGTCATGTTGCCAACCACCTTAATCAATGACGCAGATGTTCAGGCAGAGCTGCAGGGTTCGGTAGCAACGGATCTATCGCCACCGGGACGCGACCAGCTTGCAATTCATCTACGTGATTCATTGCTGGGGCAACGGCCAGTGTACGAAACAGTGGATGACTTGTATGGCACCGAGATTGGTGCCAGCCTGGATGAACTGGTGATCAAGAGTTGCCTGGATTTCTTTGATGAGGGTCAATCCGTCTGGCGCATGCCGAATCGTGAGCAGGGTTTCTTTGCTGCCTGGCGGCAGGTGGCGATGCGGAATATTCGTTTGTTCCTGCGTGGTCTGCACATCAACGAAATCCTGGCCGTGGATGACAGACCGGAAGGCATCATTGACTATGTCATGAAAACCCTGCAGGTCCCGGAGGAACATTGGGTTACTTATTTTACTCGTGAGCTCGCGCGCCTACACGGTTGGGCCGGATTTATTCGCTGGCGCGCCAGTGCCAAGCATTACCACTGGGCGCAACGTTATCCCGGGGACCTGGTTGATTACATGGCGGTCCGGCTGACGCTGGCACTGGCCTTGTTAAGTGAACGTGGTCGGCAGAAGGTGGCATATACCTCTGGCGCAATCGATCAGTTGATACAGCAGCGCACGCAGGAAACCTATTTACGCTACGAACTGTATGGCGGCACTGTGCTACCGGCGATGGCGCATCAGATAGAAAAAACGCTGTTGCGTGGTCGTGCCGACAAGATCGAACGTGTCTTCAATGAATACATCAAACAAAAGCGTGTAAATGAAGCCAGGCAGCAGGGCGTGCGTTTACGTGAACTGCTGTCTCATTCTGCCTCTGGCGATAGCTTGGCAACTTTATCTGTGACAGATTTTTCCGGCTTGCTAGCGTTGCTGCGGGATTTTGAACGCGAGGAAGGTATGTGCTGGCTAAGGGCCATGGAGTCACGCGCGATCCATCACTTGTTGCAGGGTGTCAGTGTCTCGCCGCCCGAGACACGGGAGAAACGGCCCTTTGTGCAGGCCCTGTTTTGTATCGATACCCGCTCGGAACGGATCCGGCGTCAACTCGAAGGGATTGGCGATTATCAGACGTTTGGTATTGCCGGCTTTTTTGGCGTGCCCGTCAGTTTCATGGAGCTGGGTAAGGGCAGTGAGACCCACCTGTGCCCGGTGTTGTTAACACCGAAGAATGTCGTGCTGGAAATGTCCATGCATGGTGGCCAGGAGGTGGCGACCCTGAGTGCACTGGAGAAGGCGCTGCACGCCCTCAAGGAATCCGTGTTGACACCGTTTGTAACGGTAGAGGCGATTGGCCTGTTATTCGGCTTCGACCTGGTCGGCAAAACCATTGCACCGCGGGCCTACAATCGCTGGCGTCATCACCTGCATCCGAAAAAACCGGTGACGCGCATGTTGCTCGACAAACTGACCCGTGAGCAGGCGGATTCCATCGTACGTGCGGTGCAGCGTGCCGTGATCGTCAAGGCGGTCGAACTGGAACTGGCGCAGTCAACTGAACGCCTGACGGACGAGTTGATCCGTGACCTGCGTGAATCGGCCATGGGTCACGACGACAGTTATCGTCAGCATGCCGAGATGCTCGGTGTAACTGAGTCACAACTGGGGAAATTTATCCAGCGCCTGCGCGAAGGTTACCGAATCAATCCTGCGTTTGCCCAGTTGCAGCTGGAACGGCTTGGCCGTATCGGTTTTAGCCTCGACGAACAGGTCCGTTTTGTTGGGCAGGCACTCAAGTCCATCGGCCTGACCAGTGGTTTTTCCCGCTTCATCCTGCTGGTGGGGCATGGCAGCAGCTCCGAGAACAATCCATACGAATCCGCGCTGGATTGCGGCGCCTGTGGTGGTAACCACGGACTGGTGAGTGCGCGAGTACTGGCACAAATGGCGAACAAGGCGGACGTGCGCAAACGCCTCAACGAAAAGGGCTTCGACATTCCCGACGATGCGTGGTTTGTGCCGGCCTTGCATAACACCACCACGGACGAAATCTCGCTGTTCGATCTGGAGCTGATGCCCTCCACACATCTGGTGTACCTGGATCGTTTACGCAAGGGCCTGACCGCAGCATCGCGGCTGTGTGCACAGGAGCGTCTGCCGAGTTTGCAGATACAACACAAACCACAGGATGAGCCGGCCGCGGCGCAACGCTTTATGCAACGCAATGCACTGGACTGGTCGCAGGTTCGGCCGGAGTGGGGCCTGTCCGGCAATGCCTATTTCATTATTGGTCACCGTGCCCTGACCCGGCAGTTGTCGCTGGAAGGACGCGCGTTTTTACACTCGTACGATTATCGCGTGGACAGCAAACGACGTTTACTTGAAAACATCCTCACTGGACCGTTGGTGGTCGGGCAATGGATCAACATGGAACATTATTTCTCGGCCGTGGACAACGAGCGCTTCGGTAGCGGCAGCAAGGTCTACCACAACGTCGCCGGTCGCTTTGGTGTGATGACCGGTAACCTCAGTGATTTACGTACCGGCCTGCCCGCGCAAACCGTACATGAACAAGGCCTGCCTTACCATCAGCCGTTACGCCTGATCACCGTGATCGAGGCACCGTTCGAACATGCGCGTCGCGCTGTCGAGGCCGTCGTCGCTGTGAAGTACCTGGTGCGCAACGGCTGGATCCGGCTCATGGTCATCGATCCCGAATCCGCAACGGTATTTATTTACGAAGATGGCGACTGGCACAAGCAGTCTTGTGCGGGTGAGTTAAGTTCGGCAATTCCACAGGAGTCCTGCGCATCATGAAAAATCTCAACTTCAGTACCCTTAAAAAGCTCGAAATTATCCTGGAGGGAGAGCATCAGGCCTTTGTCACGGACCTGCTCGATCGCAGTGGTGTGACGGGCTACACCATCATCAATAATCTCTCGGGCAAGGGCAGTCACGGTTTTCATGAAGGCCACCTCATGTTTAATGAAGATGATGTGTTGATCATGATCGTGGCTGCAGTGCCTGAGGACCTGGTCAAGCCCATCCTGGAAGGACTGGCGCCGTTTTATTCCGAACATTCCGGCGTGGTGTTTATCACCGAGATCCAGGTCACCCGTATGGTCAAGTTCCGCAGTTAGCGACACAGTCGCCGGCGCATCCAGTTTGCCGGTGCGCCGGAGCGTTACTGCCTACTGCCGTCGCGCAGATGATGCTAAAATTGCCGTTTGGTCAACTTAACGGTATCGCACATGAGTTCACCCCGCGTCGGATTGGTAATGGGCAGCAACAGCGACTGGTCGGTCATGGAGGCCGCGGCCCAGATGCTGGACAAGCTGCAAATTCCCTATGAGGCCAAGGTCGTCTCAGCGCATCGCACCCCGGATCGACTGTTCGATTATGCACAGACGGCGCGCGAGCGCGGGCTGGCCTGCATTATTGCTGGTGCCGGCGGTGCGGCACATCTGCCCGGCATGCTGGCGGCCAAGACCACGGTGCCGGTGCTGGGTGTGCCCGTGCCTTCCCGTTATCTCAAAGGCATGGATTCGCTGTTGTCCATCGTGCAAATGCCCAAGGGTATTCCGGTCGCCACCTTTGCCATCGGCGAGGCTGGCGCTGCCAATGCTGCGCTGTTTGCCGCCGCGATGCTGGCCGAAGCGGACAAGGACCTGGCCGATAGACTTGATACCTTCCGTGCCGAACAGTACCAGGCGGTGCTGGACATGACCCTGCCGCCCAACCCGTGATTCTGCCCGAAGCAACACTTGGCGTGCTCGGTGGTGGCCAGTTAGGCCGTATGTTCACCGTGGCTGCGCGCACCATGGGCTACAAGGTCATCGTGCTGGACCCGGACCCACTAAGTCCGGCCGCCGCCCTCGCCAACGAACACCTGCAAAAGGAATACACAGATCCAGAAGCGTTGACCTATCTCGCCACGCATTGTGCCGCAATCACCACCGAATTCGAAAATGTGCCGGTAGAAGCACTACGTCAGCTGGAATCACAATGCCTGGTACGCCCTGGTTCTGCTGCGGTGGAATACGCTCAGGATCGGATCCGGGAGAAGAACTTTATTCGCGACTGCGGCCTGGCAACTGCGCCGTTTCACCCGGTGCACAATGATGCGGAGTTGGAGACAGCACTGGCAACGGTTAAGTTGCCTGCCATCCTCAAGACCGCGGCACTGGGTTATGACGGCAAGGGTCAGCGACCTGTTGCCGATGCAAGGCAGGCCCAGGCGGCGTTTGCCGAACTCGGCAAAACACCCTGCGTGCTGGAAGAACGTGTCGATTTGCAAATGGAATTGTCGGTGTTACTGGCGCGCAGTAGTCGTGGCGAGATGGCAGTGTATCCGCCGGGCGAAAACATTCACGTGCACGGGATCCTGGATACTTCGATTGTGCCGGCGCGCACATCAGCGGATGTCACCGAACGTGCGATCACCATGGCGTGCACCCTGGCCGATAAGCTGGAATATTGCGGACTGCTGGCTGTTGAATTTTTTCTTACCAAAGACAATCAACTCCTGATCAACGAGATCGCACCGCGGCCTCATAACAGTGGGCACTACACGCTGGATGCCAGTGTAACCAACCAGTTCGAACAACAGGTGCGCATGCTCTGCGGCCTGCCACCGGGCGATACCCGCCTGCTGTCGCCTGTAGTGATGATCAATCTGCTGGGTGATCTGTGGCAAGCTGGCGATCCCGCCTGGGACAGGTTATTTCAACATCCCGATGCCAAGCTACACCTGTACGGCAAACATGCCGCACGTCCGGGTCGCAAGATGGGGCACTTCAATGTGCTGGCGCGTGATGTGGAGCAGGCATTGGAAATTGCGACGCGCATTCGCGAAAGCTTGTAACCCCAAGCAGACATAATTCCTCTATAAACTCCAGCTTACCCTGTCTCGCCCCACTCCTGGCGTATAACGAGACACTTCAAAGCTACGTATTGATTTATTGCTATAATTTTAACAAAAACCGATATCTCGCTATAAATGCATATCGAGACAGGGGGTCTCGTTAATTCAACTGTTGGGCATTAAGATATCTATGAGCACAGGTTCTCATGCTACACCGCACCGCTGGATAGTTCGTGTCGCTTGCGTGTGTATCAGTTTGGGGTGGTTGTCTATTTTGTTGCTGCTTTTATCTACAGTTATTTTAGGGGTAAACGGACTTAACGTTATCACAAGAACTCTGTTTTTTTCTTCCGTTATTTTATTGGTAATAAATGGAATGATTTACCTTATTCTTGCCTTATTTGTTCGGTGTCCGCATTGCGGCTACAAGTTTCTGAAAAACCCGAAAGGGCTAGGTCCCGTGAATTTTCATTATCACGAAAATTGCCCAAAGGTACGGTTTTTTAATCCATGGGCATATCAAGTAGGGCGGTGCCTGACTACCGGACAGATTAGGTGTATCAATTGTGGTGAAGAAATATTGTGTCCGGATCCAGCATATGGTTCTGCCCAACAAGTCGCGCCAGCAAACGCCAAAAAGCGGCGCGGCTGAGCTTTAACGTAATGTGATTTAATAAATGAAAATAGACAATTTCAAATCTTTCATAGGAACTTGGAAATATAATCCACCGTGGGATGATTCGGATGATTGTAGATCAGAGTATGAAATTAGTGGCACAGCAGAACATCCTATAATAAAAGCAAAAGATTTTTATGATAATGAAGAATATGTAATTTCAAATGTTAGGTGGGACGGGGAAGTATTAGAATTTCAGACTCTTATGAAATCTACTGGAAGAAAAGGGATAAATAGATTTACGTTAGATAGCGAAGGTCAAATCAATAACGAATTCACTTTTACGGAGTCAGACAAATTAACAAAAATCATATAAAAATGTATAACGAGACAGGAGGTCTCGTCAATTCAACTTTTTTGTGTGAAAAGAAGATATGAACAATAACACACCATACAATATGGCATTTGCATGCCTGAATTGTTGCAAATCATTCAAACGAGAGTTTGTTCTTACTGAAGGCGTTCCTAAGGAGCTCAAGTGTCCTGAATGTGGTGGACCTGCTTATAATTTTGGGCGCCATTTTAAAGCACCAAAAAAGTCAGATAAAAAACAATGGCAAAAAATCAAATTTCTATTTGAGCATGGTTTTAGGTTTCAAAAGATTAGAACGGGTACTGGTGACAAAGACACAGTCCCATACCCAGAAACGCTAGAACAAGCTAAGGAATTTGTTGTTAAATACAAAGAATATGCAATCAAATGAGAAACACATAACAAGCGGGTCAAAATCGCCCGCAAACTACGCGGGCTGGGACCGCCAAAAAGCGGCGGCCCTTTACCCTTATCGTTATGCGTATTAAGGAATCTAACGAAGAATGAAGCAACGGATTAGCATGATCACCCTGGGCGTTCGCGATTTGGCTGCTGCGATTGATTTTTACGAAAAGGGGTTGGGCTTTCCGCGCATGGAGTCCCCGCCTGAAGTGGCGTTCTTTACATTAAATGGCACTTGGCTTGGTTTGTATGGGCGTGAAGCATTGGCAGAGGATGCGCAAGTTTCATCTGAGGGAAATGGGTTCGAAGCATTTACGCTTGCCCACAACGTCGAATCTGAGAAAGAAGTTGATGACGTGGTTGCTCAAGCAGTGGCTGCTGGAGCCACACTGGTTAAAAAGCCTCAAAAGGTATTTTGGGGCGGCTATAGTGGGTATTTCAAAGATCTCGATGGCCATCTTTGGGAGGTGGCACATAATCCGCTGTTCTGGGTAGGTCCTAAGGATGAAAACGCATAAAAATGTATAACGAGACAGGGGGTCTCGTTAATTCAACTGTTATGCATAAAATATGATTGAAGAACAGAATTTAGAATCTATTGGTTTAAGCGTTTTTGAAATGCTAAGAAAGGGGAAATTTAAAGATATTGCTGAGAATTATGGATACGCCTTATGTTTTGACAGAGATGCCGAGGCAGCAATAAAAGATGATTTTAAAATCGCCGTATCCCAATGTGCAGGTGATATCGATACTTTTCAAGCCAAGGTCAAGGTAAGTCGGTTTAAACCAAATGAAACTGGTTTGTCTTATTCAATAGAGTGTGATATTCAGCTAGAGCAGTCATCAGGAGTCATAGTTGATATTATATTAAATACAAAAGGTCAATTCTATCTGGAGCAAATTTCAAGCTATCGGAAAGAATGCAAGGCATAACAACTAAAACAAGTGCGAGCTTTCGCGCCGGACCTCCAAACCCCTACGCGATTTGTCAGTCGCTTGTTTCAATTGTGATGTTTCAAAGGAGAATAAGTGGAGATCGTGCTTTTAAGGCATGGGAAACCGACAATAAATACTACTGGCCGAGTAAGTGCGTCAGATTTTGGTGCATGGGTTTCAGAATATGATATGGCGGGCATAGATGAAGAACACAAACCCGAAAATGGCGCTATACAAAGAGCCGAACGATGCTCGTTTACTGTCTGTAGCCATTTACCCCGTTCAATTGAGTCTGCCAGGTTATTGAACATTGAATCGCCGGAATTGGTTAGCCCACTATTTAGGGAATGTGAAATGCCATATGGAAACTGGAAATATCCAAGATTATCCAAAACATCATGGTCTGTATTTTTTCGTGTGCTCCAGTTAGTCGGTTATTCCTCAAATGCTGAATCATATAAAGCTATAAAAGAACGTAGTAAAGAATGTGCCAACCTATTGGTGGAGCTTGCACAGGCCCACGATAGTGTTTTGTTTGTCGGTCATGGCACTATTAACTGGTTTATACACAAGCATTTGCTAACCATGGGATGGTCTGGACCTCAGACGTCCGCAAAAAAACATTGGGAGTTTGGAGAGTATATATACAATGAAGCATAAAAATATATAACGAGACAGAGGTTCTCGTTAATTAAACTGTTAGCTTGTATTTACATCGAGGATATAAATGGTAGTCATACGTAGTGCCAGAGCAGATGATATCGATGACTTTAAGGAGGTTGTTAAATCTTCAATAACCGTATTGTGCAAGGACTACTATAGTGAAGAGCAGATAGAAGGTTTATTAAAACAATATCCAGGACCAGAACTGTATAGAAGATGGTTAAATGAGAGGGTATTAATTGTCGCGGAAATGGACGAAAAAATAATCGGATTTGCACAATTCGATCCAGCCAGATCCGGAATAGAAGCTGTTCACGTTTTACCTGAATATACTTACCTTGGAATAGGAAGAAACCTGGTTAGGGAAATAGAAAAAATAGCCAGGGAGAAAGGTGTTAAAAAATTAGTGCTTGATTCCTCTATCAACGCAGATGAGTTTTATTCTAAATGTGGCTATATGAAAAAAGGTATTGGAAAAGTTAAATGTAACAATGGCGTTGAATTAGACACAATTTCATATGAAAAAGAGTTGCAAGTTAACAGCGCGATTAATTCGCAGTCTTCGGCTGCTGGGACGCCAGAAGACGGCGCCCATTAGTGCAACGTTAGAACTTATGAAACGAGAAACTCTACTCAATATTATCGCCGTTATTACGTGGATATTCACTATTATATTTGTCTTTACACTAGTTACTTCATCTTTGTTTTCTCGCAATTTTCACCTATTTCTTGTGTTTTCGTTTGGCGGTATATCGACTATCGGTGGACTTGTGCTTTTTGCAATGGAGCATCAGTCAATATTTAAGAAATTATTCGATACGACAGCAGCCAAGCTAGTTGCGGCAGCGTTGACCTATGCTGTGATAACGATATCCATGATCTACACAGATCGATTCATTGCAGATACAACTGGGGTAAATCCAAGCAGTTTTGATAACGCCAGAAATATTCTTGTTTTATTTATTGCACCTTTATTCTGGACCTTAGTATTTTATTTCATCACGATCGTGATTTATATTTTTCAGTTCTTCCATATTTCATTCAGCACATTTAAAAACTCCAGATCGCAAGTCATTGTAAGAAATGCAGCTGCGTTTGTTAGTCTCCTGGTTTGCTCAAGATTTATGCGACAAAACCAGTTGAAGACTTCCTTGTCGAGACCTTGATTTTCTCTGGTTATCTAAATAGTGATAAGCTTTGCAACAAACTACCTGCTAAAACGAAAATCGCGTTTCTTGACGATAATAACGTTTCAATTGCCGAACTCGATAACAAAAAGAAATGGCAATTCAGGGAAGGAAAATGCGAGCGAAAATAAGTCCTAACAAGGTAAATCCACACGGACGTCAAAAAGCACCGCTGCAATTTGATTTTTGGCCTCGGTGACTTGCTGCGTTGAGAGTCCGCTTTTCTGGAGTGGTGGAGAGCTACTGACCAACCGCTTCAGGCCGGAATCTGTCAATTGAATAATTGGTAAAATCGGGTCAAACTAGATCTACCAATATTGATTTATACGAGGTAATTATGCAATTTGATCGACTTTTTGACAAAATTGCGCGCTATTTTACTGAACATCGTTTTGGCCTCGTCGGTGGAGTCCTGTCATCTTTGCTAGCCGTCTATGTTCTGGTGATTACCTTTTTGTTATTTTACTGGAGCGAGGAGCCTCCCATCTTCGATGTACAGAAAGTTGCAGCCCAGGATGCACATAAAGATTCTGTTTCTGACGTCATCGGGTATACCTATACCACAGCCCTGATTCATATTGGCGATACCCTTTTGTATAAACGTGGTGGTTACCTCTCCAACGATATCACTCCCCCCGGGATTTTTATGGATAATATTCCCAACTGGGAGTTTGGCGCACTGGTGATGTTACGCGATGCCACCTCTTCACTGCGTAACTATTTCTCGCGTTCTCAATCTCAATCGATTGAAAACCCGGATCTCGCCATTGCCGATCCAAAATTTAATTACGACAATAATTCCTGGTTTTTTACTGAGCGCGAGTATCGAAAGGCGATTGCAGCTTTGAACCGCTACCGGGATGGATTGGCAAAACCACAGAATACGACGACACAGTTTTACGCAAGAGCGGATAATCTGGCGCAGTACCTGACCGTTGTCAGCCAGCGTCTTGGCAGTTTATCGCAACGATTGTCAGCCAGTGTCGGCCAGTTAAGAGTGAATACTGATCTGGCCGGTGATAGCGCCGCGAAACAATCCACCGCGACGGGTAATACGGTCATGGTGAAAACACCCTGGTTGAAAATTGATGACAACTTCTATGAGGCGCGCGGCTCCACCTGGGCGCTTTACCATATTTTATCGGCGATCAACGTCGACTTTGATGCGGTGCTGCGGAAAAAGAATGCAAAACCTTCCGTGGAGCAAATTATTAGCGAGCTGCGTGAAGCACAACGGCCTACCTTTTCCCCCATGGTATTAAACGGCGAAGGATTTGGTTTAACTGCTAACTATTCGCTGACGATGGCCAATTATATTGCCAGGGTGAACGCCGCCATCATCGATTTACGTGCCTTGTTACAGAATGGATAGCGCCGCGTTCACGCAAATTAGCGTTAGCCTATCGGCGTAACTTTCGGAATATGCTCCGGCTTATTCATTCCACAGGCAAATCACCGGCTCGTTCTTGTCGTGTTCGTATCCAAGAATATTGAAGGCCGCGGTGGAAGCGAGAAAAAATCGGCCGGCTTGCGGTTCCAGCCCCAGCCAGCGCGCGGTGATCACCCGAATAATGTGCGCACTGGAAAATGCGACCACGTCCCCAGGGATCCCACGGACTTTGGCAATAAACCGATCCGCGCGGGCCATGACATCACCTGGCATTTCGCCATTGGGACAACCATCAAGAAAGACATTCCAGCCCTCTCGTTCAGCACGGATGGCTGACGTGGTACGCCCCTCATAATCGCCATAGTTCCATTCCAGCAAGTCAGCATCGGATTCGGCAGTCTCGGCAAACCCGGCCAGTTTACAGGTTTTCGCTGCCCGCAGCAGTGGGCTGGTAAAGCAGCGGGTAAACTGCAAGCTCGCGAGTTTCTTACCCAGATTGCGTGCCTGCTGTTCCCCCTGTGAGTTAAGCGGTATATCGGTCAGCCCCGTATGACGATGGGTATCCGACCACTCGGTATCGCCGTGACGAACCAGGTACAGTCTGTGGAGTGAGCCGGTCATGCGTGTTGCGGTTTTTTCTCTTCATGCCCGCCAAATTGTTTTCGCATCGCAGACAGCAGACGGTCGGCGTAGTCGTCATCGCCGCGTGAAGCAAAACGTTCGAACAAGGCGGTACTGATGACCGGTGTTGGTACGCCTTCGTCAATCGCCGCCAGGGCGGTCCAGCGCCCTTCACCGGAATCCGATACGCGTCCCGAATATTTCTCGAGGCTGGCATCGTCGACCAGTGCAGCTGCCGTCAGATCGAGCAGCCAGGATGCTACGACACTGCCGCGTCGCCAGACTTCCGCAATCGCCGGTAGGTCCAGGTCATACTGGTAATACTCGGGATTTCGCATCGGGGTGGTTTCGGCATCGCTGTCTTGTGCATGTTTGCCGACATTGGCGTTTTGCAGGACATTTAAGCCTTCGGCATATGCCGCCATCAAACCGTACTCGATACCGTTGTGGACCATTTTGACGAAATGCCCTGCGCCGGTCGGACCGCAATGCAGATAGCCGTGTTCAGCGGGTGTGGGTTCCCCGGTCTTCCCCGGTGTGCGTGCTGCCGCGTTCACACCCGGTGCAATACTCTTGAAGATGGGATCCAGTCGCTGCACGACGGAGGCTTCTCCGCCAATCATCAGACAAAACCCCCGCTCCAGACCAAAGACACCGCCACTGGTGCCGCAATCGATGTAATGAATGCCTTTCGATTTTAATGCGCTTGCCCGTTCCAGATCATCACGGTAGTAACTGTTCCCGCCATCAATGATCGTATCGCCGTCAGCCAGATGCATTGCCAGTGTTTCAATGGTCTTGCCGGTTACCGCGGCCGGTACCATCACCCAGACTGCGCGTGGTGCGTCCAGCTTGCTGACCAGGCCTGCTATGGAATCAGCGGCGGTAATCCCTTTGCCCTGGATATTTTTTACTGCCGCCGAATTCACATCATAAACCACACACTCATGACCATCCTGCGTCAAGCGTCGCACCAGATTGGCGCCCATCCGGCCTAATCCAATCATTCCAAGCTGCATAATGAGATCTCCTTGTGTTAGTTGTATGCGTTAAATCGAAAATGCGGTGCAAGCGCTTGCCATTAAAAAACACGGCGAATACGTACGTTAAGATCAGATAAACAGACAACAACGTTGATAATGACAACCGCGATGTTTTGCCGTCTTCATTCACGGTGTTTATGCAGTCGAGCGCTTACCGGCAACGGCAATTTCAGTTACATTAACCGTGTGACAACCTCAGGCACCGGCAGTTTCACAAAAAACCGTGTGTGAAATGGGTGTGATTGGTTTTGTGGGCTTGTGTGCAGTCGCAGAGTTAAAAACTAAAAGTCTCATTTCCACATCACATTGGCCCCGGCCCTGGCTGCCGCCGTCAGCAGGTCGATGAGTGGTCTGGCCCGGGTAGCGATGCTCACCGGGGGTTCATCCTCCTCCTGGTCATGCTTTTCGACCGGTTGCCGTGTCTTTTGCGCTTCAATCGCCGCAGTTAAGCGGCGCAGTGCCGCAGGCACATCTTCTGCAAGTAACGCGCCGGGTACGCTACCGCTTTGCCCCATCATTTTTAGTAATGCAATAGCGACATCACCAAACATCGTGATATCGGCATAGGCATCGGTCGTAAACGTGACCAGCATCGTGATCCTCCTGGATCTGGGCAATAAGGGCGTTTATGCTTTATTTATAGTTCGATCTGGCACAGCACTATCATCTGCAAGGAGCTCCGATGAGTGAATCGTCCACATCGAGCGAGTCTGTGTCACCGCGCCGCGCCCGCCGCAAGGTCTTGCTCTCCGTTGTCGCACTCGTCTTCGTCTTATCAGGCGTGGGCTACGGGGCCTATTGGTATTTCATCGGACGTTACTGGATCGGCACTGCCGATGCGTATGTCCATGGTAACCAGATTCCCTTGATGGCGCAGGTTACCGGCACTGTTACCACGGTGCGCGTCGACAATACCGAGCTGGTCCACCGCGGCGACGTGCTGGTCAAGCTGGACCCCACCGACGCGAAGCTCGCGGTGCAGAAGGCCGAGGCCAGTCTCGCCGATACGGTACGTCAGGTCCACCAGCTCTACCAGCAGGTCCCGGAACTGCAGGCCTCGGTTCGGGTGCGCCGTGCCAACCTGCAACAGGCCCGCGACGATTACCGGCGCGCCCGGCGCCTGCGCAAGAGCGGCACTGTCTCCGAGCAAGACTACCAGCACGCGTTGACCACCTGGCACGCCGCGCAGGCCTCACTCAGCGAGGTGCGCCATGAGCTCGATGTGCTGCGGGCGCAAACCGGCGACACTGATCTGCGCCATCACCCCAAGGTCAAGCTGGCCGCTGCGAGCCTGCGCCAGGCCGACGTGGCGCTGGCCCGCACCCGGATACTCGCACCGGTGACGGGTTACGTGGCGCAAAGCACCGTCCAACTCGGTCAGCAGGTCGCCCCTGGAAAACCGTTGCTCGCCATCGTGCCGCTCGATCGGCTCTGGGTGGACGCCAACTTCAAGGAAACCGTGCTGGCGAAGATGCGCATCGGCCAGCCGGTCGACATCCAGGCCGACCTCTATGGATCCAGCGTGCAGTATCACGGAACGGTATTGGGGATCAGTCCCGGCACCGGCAGCACCTTCGAACTGCTGCCGCCGGAGAATGCCACGGGCAACTGGATCAAGGTCGTGCGCCGTGTGCCGGTGCGCATTGGTTTGCGCGAATCCGAACTTAAGCAGCACCCCCTGCGCCTGGGATTGTCGATGAGCGTCAGCGTCGATGTGCATGACACCCACGGCAGCGTACTCAGCGAGGCGCCATCCGTGCGCACCACATCCAGTACCGACATTTACCAGCGGGCGCTGCAACAGGAGAGCGAGCGCATCGACGCGATCATTCGCGCCAATGCGCACGGTGGTACTGCACCCGAGAACTCGCAGGCCGCGGCGGCAGTACATGGCAATTGATAGCCCGCCGATGCTGGACACTGCGCAGCGCGCGATCGTCACCATCGCGCTGGCGTTGGCAGTGTTCATGAACGTCCTCGACGTTTCTATCGCCAATGTTTCTATCCCGACCAT
>JBECKZ010000034.1:0-3876 GCA_040235555.1 Thiohalomonadales bacterium
ATTGATCCGTTTTCGTCCGGTACCCACAGTTTCAGGAATCCGTCCGGTAGCAGCGAGGTGGCGAGCATCACTTCGTTGATGTCCCGATGTTCTGTCCAGGTCGGACTCTGTTGATGTGCGGGATCGCGCCAGAAGACCTCGATCGATTCGCGCAGGGGAAGGTATTGCTGGAAACTGGTTAACTGTTCCTGTGCGGTCGCACGTTGCATGCGTTCCACGGCGTGCAGTCCGATGGTAAGTCCCAGTTCACGAAAGGCCAGCCGGTAGGCTGCTGGCTGCTGTAACTCACCGTTGCGTGCATAATGGTGCAGCCCACCAAGTGCGGCACGCAGCAGATCGTCGATCAATGACACATCGAACAACACACCTTGCTGTTCGAGTTGCTGCAGGCAATATGCATCGCTCAACAGGCCGCCGAGTCCCAGCGGATCGGTGGTGGCCCAGTCACCATCCTGGAGCATCGCCGCATACTCACGGGTTTCTTCCTCAAGGCCGGGACCGTCAGCAGCCTGGTGCAGGGCAGCGGCGCTCGCACGCAACTGCAGGTTAGTGATGTAACCATCCAGGGGATCATGCTGGCCCATGGCCGCAACCTGCGCATGCGTCAGATCGATGCTCATCTTCCAGACCATGCGGTGCGGTTGTGTGCCAGATGCAGGCGCATAGGTGAAGGCATGGCAGGCGGTCTGCGCAAGCTCACGCGCCCAGGCATTGTAGTGGGCCTGACGAGTGACACGCGCAAGCTGATCGAGGGCGTGCATCCACTTGGTCAGGTAGTGAAAGTACTGGCCGTCGCGGTCCCACTCCAGACGTTCATCGTAGGCGTCTTCGGGGCCGCGCTCTGCTAATGCTTTGCCGATGCGCAGCCCGCCGCGGGTAGGATGTTGTTCACCCGCTTGTGCATCCAGGCCGCTAATCCAGCCTGTGCGCGGATCGTCGTTCCGGTGGTGGCCCAGGATGTGGTGCACCTGGTCG
This sequence comes from Thiohalomonadales bacterium, assembly GCA_040235555.1. Taxonomy (GTDB): domain Bacteria; phylum Pseudomonadota; class Gammaproteobacteria; order UBA6429; family Thiohalophilaceae; genus RI-92. The sequence goes on from JBECKZ010000034.1 coordinate 976, forward strand.
ACCAGACGCAGTGCATATTCTATATATATAGATTCGCCAGTTAGCTGTGCCAGGCCGAGGTAATTGCAGACCGCGAAAGCGTCCGTCCACAGGTAGCGCTGGGGGGGATGTGGTGCGGTCAGACCCGTCCGTTCCGCAAAATGCTGCATTAAGGTAACAACTTGTTCGATACGCGGATTTTGCATGGCCAGGACTCTTAGTAGCACGGTTAGCAGATATTCAGTGCAGCAGCCTGCGCTGATTACACCATAGAAATGCGCTAACTATAATTGACAGTGATCAATCTCAATTTAATCCCCTATCCCTTATGTCATCCTGTAGCGCACATCATGATGATGTAACCAGTCTGTCGGCTGCTGCAGGAAGGAGGAATCATGCACAATGACACATCAACACCGGTCGAGGCGATCGAGATTCAATCGCGGACGGTTTCGGAATTGTTAACTGCCATGGGCAAGACGGCGTATCAAGGACGGACCCTGGCCAGGGCGGTAGATATCTGGCGTGCGATGCTTGCAGAGAAGAATCTGGCCGTGGTGATGGGTCTGGCGGGTTCCATGAGTACGGCCGGACAGTGGAAGCTGGTGCGCTGGTTGATCGAGCATCGCTTCGTGGATGTGCTGGTCAGTACCGGTGCAAATATTACCGAGGATATTATCGAGGCGATGGGCTATGCCTACCTGCAAGGTACTGCACATGCCAACGATGCCGAGTTGCTCGCGACCGATTTCAATCGCTACTACGATGTGTTTGGCAAGGAAACGGATTATCGCGAGATGGAAATGAAGCTCACCGAGTTTTTGTGCTCCTTGCCTGAGGGGAGCGTCTTCTCATCCATGGAGTTGTTGCATCAACTTGGACAGTGGCTTGAGGCCCGCGGGATCCCCAGTATTCTTGCCGCAGCGGCGCGCCATGGTGTGCCGGTGTTTTCGCCCGCCGTGTTTGACAGCGCGCTGGGTGAAGCCTATTTCATGGCAAAAAATCGTGGCCACCATATTATCGTTGATCAGGGTCGTGAATTTGACCAGTTTGTCAGTATAGGCAGTCACGTCGGTGATGTGGGTGTGATCTACATCGGTGGCGGGGTGCCCAAGGATTTCACACAGTTGATGGCCATCTCGCTGTCACCGCAGTTTGATGATCAAGCCGTCGCGGGACGGCGCGGTTATAAACGCAAGTCGCTCCAGGAATATTACTATCCGCATCGCTACGCGATTCAGATCACCACTGATTCGCCACAGTGGGGCGGCCTGTCCGGGTGTACGTTGGAGGAAGCGATCAGCTGGGGCAAAATCGCAAACGAGGGTGAGCGTGTGACCTGTTATTGCGATGCAACGATCGCTTTGCCGATTGTGACGCATGCGCTGGCAGAACAAATCAGTCAGCGCACGCATTACCCGGACATGCGCTGGTTGTTCGACGGATCTGCTTGATAGCCGCTGGGAGAAGATAGCCATGGCAAATTCGATGAATACACTGCATGAGGCCCGGTTTTATGAACGTCTTGCCGATGGCAAGGTGCTGTGTACCCTGTGCCCGCACGATTGCCATATCGCCGAGGGCGCACGGGGTGCCTGTGGGGTCCGCTATAACCATCAGGGCAAGTTATACACGCTGGTGTATGACAAGGTGGTGGCACGGGAAGTCAATCCGATCGAAAAAAAACCGCTGTATCATTTTTATCCCGGTTCGTTTGCCTATTCCATCTCGACAGTCGGCTGTAATTTGCGCTGTAGCTTTTGCCAGAATTGGTACATCTCGCAATGGCCCAAAGACCATCTGCCCAAACACCTCGAGGCGGAGGCGGACAAGCATCCCCCGGAAATGATTTGTCCCCACTTGCTCGAGTTGGAGCGAATCGTAACGGGAGAGCACGTGACCCCGACACAAATTGTTCAGGCGGCAAAAGACACGGGGTGTCTTTCCATCTCCTACACTTTTACCGAGCCGACGATTTTTTATGAACTGGCATACGATACCGCGGTGCTGGCGCACCAGCAGGGCCTGAAAAATACTTTCGTTAGCAACGGTTTTATCAGCGAGGCGCCATTGCGTGAATTGGCAAAAGTGATCGATGCGGCGAATATTGACTTGAAATTTTTCAAGGAAGAAAGTTACCGGCGCATCAGTCGTGCGCCCATGCAACCTATCCTGGATGCGATCCGTCTCTATCACGAACTCGGAGTGTGGCTGGAGATCACCACCCTGGTGATTACCGGCGTCAACGACAGTGAGGAAGAACTCAAGCAAATCGCCAGGTTTATATATGATCTTGATCCGGCCATCCCCTGGCATGTGACTCAATACTATCCGGCGTATAAGATGCATCAACCCGCCACGCCATTGGCAACGCTGCAACGCGCGCGACAAATCGGGCTCGATACCGGTTTGCGTTATGTGTACGAAGGCAACGTGCCGGGCGCGAGTGGCGACAACACCTATTGTTATCATTGCGGTGAACTGCTGATTCAACGCTACGGGTTTTATGTCCAGGAGAATCGCATTCGCGATAACCGCTGCCCGGATTGTGGAGTACAAATTGATGGTGTCGCGATGAGTAGCGGATGAGCTGGACGCGATGAAATATATCGGGGTGGACGGTTGTCGCGCGGGCTGGTTTATGTTTGGCCTCGATGAGGATGGAACAAGCGCATTCAAACTTCTGTACCACATCGACGAACTCGATGCGTATTTAGCGGCGGCGCAATGCATCTTGATCGACATCCCGATTGGACTTTTGCGGCGAGAGACACAGGAACGCGCCTGTGATAAACAGGCCAGAAAAATCCTGGGACGGCCAAGAGGATCCAGTGTGTTTGCCGCCCCCTCGCGTTGCGCGCTGCATTGCAAAACCTATCAAGCAGCCAACGCGCGCAATCGTACCTGTACCGGGCGGGGCTT
>JBECKZ010000039.1:0-6846 GCA_040235555.1 Thiohalomonadales bacterium
GTCCAGATCGACCTGCCTAAGGCCACGGGTCAACACGAGAAACATCATGAGTTTGTCGTTGAGATCAGCATCGACAATCTTGGCCGTTATTTTGTCAATAATCGGCGTTTACGCGACAACAAACTTGAGACACTGAAACTGGCCATCAAAGAGACCGTGGGTGATAAAAAGAATCCACATATTGTCATCAACTCCGACAAGGATACGACCTACCAGTCAGTCATGACCGCGATGGATGCGGTACGGCAAGCCGGCATGAACAGGTTCAGCCTGTCTGTCAAACAGCCTAAAACAGAAAAATAAACCGAATGACACAACCCCTAGGCGCATACACCGGCTGGCACATATACCGCCGGTTATTGCATTTCACTTTACCATACTGGCGCATCTTCTTGATCGCCTTGTTCGGCATGGTGTTGTTTTCAGTAACTGCCTCAGCGTTTTCCAAGCTCATGCAGCCCATGATCGATGGCAGTTTCATCGCCAAGGATCCAACTACCGTCACCTGGATACCCCTGGCGATCATTATCGTATTTGCCATTCGCACCATTGGCACCTTTTTATCCGATTATGGTATGTCCTGGGTGGCACGTAGTGTGGTGCGTGATATGCGTGCTCTGCTGTTTGAGCACATGTTATGTTTGCCAACCGCTTATTATGATCGTGCCGCGTCCGGAACTCTGGTCTCAAAAATGGTTTACGATGTAGAACAACTTGCCGATGCATCTTCCCGGGTGGTGACGGTTTTTATCCGTGATAGTTTGACCGTTATCGGTCTACTGGGATTAATGTTTTATCAGAGCAAAAATCTAACAAGTCTGTTGCTTATCGTTTTTCCACTGCTTGCCATAATCGTGACCTATGTCAGTCGGCGTTTTCGTCAGCTCAGTCATCGAATTCAGCACTCCATGGGGAATGTTTCCACGGTAACCCAGGAAGTCATTGATGCAAATCGAGAAGTGAAGATATTTGGCGGCCAGTCCTACGAGAAAAAATCTTTTGCTGAGGTAAATCAGCACAACCGTCGACAGTTCCTGAAATTCGCGGCTACCAATTCTATTAGCACACCGATCATTGAACAAATTGTCGCATCGACCTTTGCCGGTATCGTTTATTTTGCAACCCAGCAAAATATTACGCCAGGCGAATTCATGTCCTTCGTTATGGCAATGGTATTGCTCTTGCAACATGCACGGCGTCTTGCAACAGTGAACTCCAGTTTACAGCGCGGCATCGCAGCCGCTCAAAGCGTGTTTAACTTTCTTGATTTGCCAGTTGAGCGTGATAGCGGCAAGCGGGTGTTGGAACGGGTAAAAGGCAATGTGGAGTATCGCAATGTCTCGTTTCGCTATACACCAGTTTCTGAAACCGTATTACGAAATATCGAACTCACGATCAAGGCAGGTGAAAGCGTGGCTTTCGTCGGCCGATCAGGGGCAGGTAAAACCACTTTAGTGAGTCTGCTGCCGCGATTTTATGACGTGAGTGAAGGGCAAATCTTGATAGACGGGGTAGAGACTAAGGAGATCAGCCTCGCCTCATTGCGTTCACAAATTGCGCTGGTGAGCCAGCATGTGACTTTGTTTAATGACACTATCGCGCACAATATTGCCTACGGAGCACTGGAAAACACTACACACGACGATATTTTGCGTGCTGCCCGGGCTGCGCATGCGCTGGAGTTCATCGAACAGTTGCCGGAAGGCTTCGAAACTATCGTGGGTGAAAATGGCGTTTTATTATCGGGCGGACAGCGCCAACGTCTGGCGATTGCCCGCGCAATTCTCAAAGATGCGCCTGTACTGATTCTCGATGAAGCAACGTCTGCCCTTGATAATGAATCCGAACGCTTAATCCAGTCCGCCTTAAACGAAGTGATGCGAGATCGTACTACATTAGTAATCGCCCATCGCCTTTCAACAATTGAACGGGTTGACAAAATCGTCGTGATGGAAAACGGCCAGATAGTTGAAGTTGGCAGTCATGCTACGCTTTTGGCAAAAGAGGGGGCTTACGCTAATCTTTATCGAATGCAGTTTGCCGAAAAAGTAGAACAATAAAGGATAGCATGGTGTTTGATCTGAGAAGGCGACTTGCCCTTAAACTCGAACAGGCATGGTATGAGCGCAGCGGCCTGACGCTGCTATTGCGCCCAATCTCATGGTTGTTCCTCACGCTCGTCACGCTTCGCCGTTTTTTGTACAAGACAGGCATTCTTAAGCAAATAAAGTTACCTGTACCCGTCATCATCGTCGGTAATATCAGTGTAGGCGGTACCGGCAAGACTCCGCTTGTTATCTGGATTGCCAATTATTTAAAACAGGCCGGCTACAAACCCGGCATTATCAGTCGTGGTTATGGTGGCAAGGCACGCAATTGGCCACAACAGGTTCGTCCCGATGCTGATCCGATTATGATTGGTGATGAAGCCGTCGTCATTTCCCGACGAACTGCCTGTCCGATGGCAGTCGGACCGGAACGGGTAGCCGATAGTCAGGCACTATTAAAATACGCAGATGTCGACGTGATAATCAGTGATGACGGTCTGCAACATTATGCACTGGTCAGAACCGTAGAGATCGCTGTGATTGATGGCATTCGGCGTTTTGGCAACGGATTTTGCCTGCCAGCAGGACCGTTGCGCGAACCCCGCACGCGACTAGAAGAAGTGGATTGCCGGGTAACAAATGGAGTTGCCGCGCAGGGTGAAATTCCCATGCGTTACCAGACAAACAAGGTGATCAACCTGGTCAGTCAGGAAGTCAGGGATATTAGCGATTTTAAACAGCAGTCAGTTAATGCGATCGCAGGCATTGGCAACCCGGACCGATTTTTTAATTTTATTCGTGCCAGTGGCATTCGCACGACAACTTGCGCCTTCCCGGATCATCACGTGTTTTCAGCGGTAGATATTTCCTTCCCGGATGATGAAGTATTGTTTATGACGGAAAAAGACGCGGTAAAATGCCAGCGCTTCGCCCGGGATAATTGGTGGTATATTCCGGTCGAAGCAGTATTGCCCGATGACTTTGGTGTCCACCTGATCCATTTACTGGAGGAACGTCATGGATAAAAAACTTCTGGATATTCTGGCCTGTCCGGTTTGCAAAGGGCCACTGGTTTACGATAAGGAAAAAGCCGAGCTGATCTGCAAGGTAGACAGGCTGGCTTATCCAATTCGTGATGATATCCCGGTGATGCTCGAAGACGAGGCACGTCAATTGGCAGCGGACGAGGAAATTGCCTAGTGCCGTATAGTATTGTGATTCCTGCACGTTATGCTGCGACACGTTTACCTGGTAAACCACTGCGGGAAATTGCTGGTAAACCTTTATTGCGATACGTATACGAATGCGCCAGGCGCACGCAGGCGCGGCAGGTAATCGTTGCCACGGACGACGCACGCATTCAGCAGGCAGCACTGGCGTTTGGCGCTGATGTTTGCATGACATCCGATCAGCACCAGTCCGGCACGCAACGCATCAACGAAGTGATTCAACTGCGTGGTTTCCCCGACGACGAAATCATCGTGAATCTGCAGGGAGACGAACCTTTGATGCCGGCCGCCTGCATTACTCAGGTCGCTGAATTGCTGGAAAGCCACCCCGACGCGCAAATGTCTACCCTGGCAACTCCGGTCGTTCACGATGATGAAGTGTTTGACAGCAACATCGTGAAAGTCGCCTTAAATAAACACAATCAGGCCCTGTATTTCAGCCGTGCATCCATACCCTGGCAGCGAGGCAGTTATGAAAACCATCGTGTTAACCACTCTGGTGAGTGGTCATGTCTAAGACATATAGGCATATATGGTTATCGGGCAGCATATATAAAGGAATACGTGTCGCTACCGCCAAGCCCGCTGGAAGTACAGGAGAGTCTTGAGCAGTTACGGGTACTGTGGCACGGTGGCACCATTTGTGTCGATCAGGCTGTGGAAATACCCGGACCGGGTGTGGACACGGAACAGGATTTTGCAAAGGTTAGCCAGTTATTGATTCAGAAATGTTAATAGGGTAACTGACTTAGAGCAGTTCGAGGGCAAGAAAAGTTGCGTGCAATTCGGTTCGATCAGCTGACAATACCGGGATAGTAACGGTATCCGGAACCAGCCTCCGGGCTTCCCCGTATTGGTCAGGCTGAATGGTATGCCGTGCCTCAATTTGCAAAACCAGCTCCGTGCTCTGTTCCAGGACTTCCACAACCAGGCAACGATGTCCCTGGTGAATGACCTGTTGTCCAATCATGCCCCGCAGTTGGGATAAGCTGATTATAATGGTTTCCATGGTAAAATAGACAACAGATTGAATAATAGAGTTGCTTTACAAGCTGTAGATATTCAAAGTGTAATTATAGATGAAAAACAGGAATGTATTTTGTGGATGTCACACTCAAAAACATTCGTAATTTATTGTTTTTTATAAATTTTGTTATTGCTAACAATAGTGCATGATAAAAATTGTATTTATGAATAATATTTTTTTGCGTATTAATTTCACGGCAATATTGGCAGTACTGAATTTTTTTATTCTGACAGCGACTGCATATTCTTCTCCTGATAATTCCACAAACAGAAATAGTGAGAAAAAGAACACCTATTCAGCGTCATTGGATAATACGAAATTACAAAGCTATCAGAATGCCGATCGAAAAGCATGTTTAATTGATGCACTCAAACTTGAAGAATTGTCTGTAAAGCGTAAGTACATTGTTGTTGATGGTGAAGGGCAAAGACAGGCGCATAGTTTGCGTAATGTATTTGTTATCCCCTTAAGCAGCATTAAGCTAAAAATATTTTTAAAACATGACACACTGGTATTGTTGCCGCACGGAGCAGCGTTGCATGAATATCTGGCTGAATGCGGGAGATTGCGCAAAAATGGATTTAAAAAAGTATTCGTACTTAAAGATGGACTAAATGCACTTGAAGCAGAACAACCCTCAAAACAAAGTATATTACAGAACAGGATGGTAGATGCGAGATCGCTATTCCTTGAGCGCAATGATCGTCACTGGATAATTATTTACGCCAAAACCACTAACATTTCTATGCTACGTCAATACCTGCCGCCGAATACACTCTATGTGAAAAAGAGACAATTACACACCTCTTTGTCAAAAATAAAAAACTCTGATTTGCCTTTGGGTATCTTGGCTGTTGATGCAACCGGTAACAATACAGAACAGTTCAAAAAGCTAGTTCAAGATTTATTAAGGAGCGATGTTTATTACCTTGATGGTGGAGTAAACGGGTTCGAGCAATTTATTCGAACACAGAAACTAATTACAGGAAAACATGAATTTGTTTTACAAAAACCAAAGAGCTGTGGTCAGTGAAGTCCTCGTTTAAAGCCTTGTACCTGCTATTGGCAGCAATTGTCATCATCTCAGGTTATTTTGTCTATCAACATGAAAAACCGGCAGAATATTCTCTGGCACGACATTTGCGTTTTTCATTCACTATCCAAAACACAACGAACAAATTGCTTAAAAATGCTGAAGTCTGGGTGTATGGTCCCGTGAAGCAAACCTCCTGGCAACGCACTAAATCTATAACGGCCGATGCTGACTTTACATTAGAGGATGACGACGCCGGCAATCAAATCTTACATTTTAAATTTAAAAAATTTCCGCCTTTTTCAACCAAGGTAATTACGGTAAGTGCAATAGTCTTGTTGTCTGATAAACCGCAAAATATTGCAACCGATAAGTCGCATGATAACTATTTGGCCAATGAAAAATATATCGAGACGGAGAATCAGCAATTGATTAGTCTCGCCAAGCATCTAAAACGTGAAAATATCACCCAGACAGCTGAATCCAACTTTAATTGGGTAAGTAACAATATTCAGTATGCTGGATATATTAAAGATGACAGGGGTGCGTTGTATGCCTATAAGCATAAGAGCGGTGACTGTACTGAATATATGTACTTATATACCGCACTGAATCGTATTGATGCAATTCCCACTCGAGGGATCGGAGGTTATCGTATTAAACAGGATGCATTTGTTAATGCGCGCGACTACCACAACTGGGCGGAGACCAAGCTGAACAATAAGTGGAGAATTATTGACCCACAAAACAAAAATTTCTTACAAAATGAAAATCAATACATTGCTTTTAGGATTTTTAAAAAGAAAATTAATAAATTAGCACCAAATACACATCGTTTTGCCTTCTCGGGTGATGGTCTGACATTGCATATGAATTAATCATTATGTAACAAAATTTTACAATTACACCCTTAAGTCAAAATACATATTCACATTTAAGTTTGTTATAGTCCCAACCATTATTATGGATTTGGATGTTTAGCTAAATCTATAGTGGGAGGCCAGTCAAAACTAAATTAAGAATGACTGGGAATATCAAAACAAAAAAAGAACAGTGGTGTGTGTGTGACGTTTTTCCTTGGGGAAGATCTGTGTGGCTCCTTACGTGTAATAGTTTTACGCTTCTTCTTGAGCGTATGTATCCTGTTATCATCAACCAGCATCTTTGCGGTTGAGATAACTTCACCACTCACTATTTCTGCAACAGACACAACCTACGATAACGCTGACTTAACCGTTAACGGGACCACGTTAACGATTGATGGTAACCACACGTTTACCAATCTCTCCCTCATCAATAATGCTGTTCTTACACACACGGCGGCATCTCCAGACAAATTATCCATCACCGCCTCGAGCGTGACGGTCGATGCGACCTCGCGGATCGACATCTCCAGCAAAGGCCTGGGCAATGGCGGTCTGGTGAACGGCAGCAACGGTGGCAGTTACGGTGGTCGCGGCGGTGTGTATTCCACGTCGGGTTTAATCAATGCGCCGTACGGGGATACCC
>JBECKZ010000115.1:0-8568 GCA_040235555.1 Thiohalomonadales bacterium
ATTCGGTCACCCAATATCATTGGTGCAGTCTAACCTATATTCATACAGATTCCGATAAATCCGCCTCTTGTTTGCATAAGTGGCCGATACATCACCCCACCGGTTATCCGTACACCATGAAAACCAGGCTCAATAATTTGCAGCTTGCGCCAACTATTATGTTCAAAATGTGGAATTTTGCCAATTCCGCAATGTGTTTCAATAAATTAACCAGAAAGATTTCATGATTTGAAGAATTAACCGATATAACCGCAGTACGTATCATATCTTCTACTTGCTTTAATGGGAGAAGCAAGAATGATTAAATCTGCATTCTGTTATATAACCGACACGGTTGCCGGTGGCGTGATCTTTATCACAATAATTACTGGCGGGACCTATTTTCTGCAAAACACAATGATTCTTGTTAAAAAACATGGCCCCTATATCCATTGGGCCGTGGTTTTGCTGGCACTTCCTGCAATTGCCGGTTTCCTGTTACGACTGAAAAGAGTTTCATCTCCGCTTCTTTGCTGCATGCTCGGCGCTCTGGTCAGTACTGCTATTTTATACCCATTCTACAAGCACTGGTGGGCTGTTCCACCAAGACAATCCGATGCCATAGTATACATGTGTATTATTTTTGGTATTGCCTACATTGCCACGCAGCCTTTGAGAACTACTTTCTTATTGGCTTTCCGACTAGGTCGATATTCTCTTGCTGGCGGCAAGGTAAATAATAAAACGAAAAAAAACCAAAAGGATTACACTGATTCACAACCTGTATATTCAAATCACGGTAGTACAATCGCCATGTTGGAATTATTAATTGGTGTATGCTCTCTTGGTTTGAGTTTATTTTCTGTTTTTTTCCTCGGTAGGAGCTGAATAATAGAGGGCAGACCACACTTAAATAACCGGCAATCTGAAATGGATCATCGCCCTTATTTCTTTTTAGAAAGCATTTTTAATGTTACGAGAACCGAACTTATGACAATTCCCCTGGGTAAACTTCCGCCCATCCTTAGGGAAGACCTGGACAAAAATCTATGTGTCTGCATGGACGTGCCCGGGATCGATACCAACAATGCCATCGTCAATGGTGCGTCAACGGTGAAGAAGGTGAAAAAAAAAGATTTATGCCGCGATGGGGAGTGGCTGTTGTGTTCGACAGATCGAGCACCTAATTGAATGTCCTTGTGCGCCTGAACCCGTGAAAAGACAACATAGGTGGAAAAGAGAATAATAGTATATTGGGTATAAGGTGATCGAGCTTGATATTAGGCAGACATGGATTCTTGTTCGAGTATGGTTTTGATATCGATCCCTATGGTTTTTGGGTCAATGACATTTTTAATTTCAAGGCGCTCTGTTGATTTTTCCCAGTCCTGCAATGACAGGTTAAGTACTCGCCTGGATTTGAGGAAATGTTTATCTTTATCGGTAAGCAGCATTATCATTGGCCGCAGTTTGGTCTTAGGTGTCGTCGCAATAACAATAGCAATCTGGCCCTGATTTAGTTCCACTACGCTGCCCACCGGATAGACCCCCATACAACCCATGAAGCCCTCGACCAGAAACTTGTCAAACGCATTGTCCGTCCAGCGGTAGATATTCTGCAGTGCAATGTAAGGTGACATACCATCGTGATAACATCGATCACTGGTAATGGCATCGAACACATCAACAATGGACGTCATCTTGGTCAGTCGACTGATCCTGTCTCCGAGCATGCCATCCGGATAGCCCTGGCCACTAATACGCTCGTGATGGTGCAGGACAATATCCAGTATGTCTGGCGACATCAGCAGGTCTTCCTTGAGAATGTCATAACCCTCAACCGGGTGTTTTTTCATTATCTCGAATTCATCACGGGTCAGCCTGTCCGGTTTGTTGAGGATTTCTGGAGGAACCCGTAGCTTGCCGATATCGTGCAGCAGTGCACCCAGCCCGAGGATTTCAAGTTGTTCGCGTGGCAATTGCATATGCCTACCGAAGGTGAGCGCCAATATGCACACATTGATGGAGTGGGTGAGGGTGTATTCGTCGCGGTTTTTCAAATGTGTCAGCCATGCCATGGCATGTGGCTTAACCAGGATATTGTCGATCATTTCGTTAACCAGGGACTTGGCCTGCTCGGTATCGACTTCCCGGCTACCTTGCCCAACCGCGGTCAGGGTTTTATCGATATAACTTCTTGTGTGATTGTAGATCTTGCGCGCCAGGTACAGATGTTCCTTGTATGCATAGCCTTCATCGTTGTTGGCCTGACTCGACGGGTTCGTTTCCTTGACGATCGTTGGCTTGGACTGCGACGCTGCCATGCTTTGCAGGCGGGTTCTGACAGTAGCGCTAGAATTGGTTATATCGACAAAAACGTATTCACAGGCGTTGGCAACATCCTGCACATCTTCGTTGGTTTCCAAAAGAAACCCCTGGAACAGGAAGGGTGACTCCAGCCAGGGCCGATCCAGTTCGGACACATACATGCCGATTTCCAGGTCACTGGCATCAACTTTAATCTTTGCGATGTCTGTCGGCATAATGGAATCGGATTACCCACGCCCTTATCTATATAAATAATTTTATAAGTATTCTGAAAGGTTTGCCAGCTCCACACCCTGTTGGGCCTGGATTAACGCTGTCACCAGGTCGTATTCAGGTCAGAACTTATTAGGGAAATATATGGGAGGCAGATCACGATTTTGACCATAATTATTACTGGCAACATTTGAAGTCCATTGCCCTTAATTCTTTTCAGAAAGCATTTTTCATGTTTTGAAAACGAGTCGTATTATGAATCCCCTGGATAAACTTCCACCCATCTTTTAAGAGCACCTGGACATAAATCTGAGTGTCAGTATGGAGGTACCTAAAATCGATCTTGTGTGTATTTAGGTACCTGAATCCGTGAAAAGTCGTCATAGGCGGAAAAAGCAGATCTGACGCAAAACATCTAACCACATGCCAAATAACTTGCCCTCAAAACTGGAAATACGCAAACCATACCTTTAAAGTGCAGGATGAGAGGAGGATATAAATGCGCATGTATTTTCTGCGATCTGCGGTTTTGTGTGTGGTTTTTGGCCTTTTTGCTGCTTTTTCAGCACTGGCCCAGACGCCACCCGGCGTCCTGATTGTCGGCCAGACAGCCGAACCCAAGTCGCTTGATCCGGCCACGGTAACGGCGGTCAATGATTTTCGTATCCTGGTGAATCTCTATGACGGGCTGGTACGCTACAAAGATGGTTCACTGCAGGTCGAACCGGCACTGGCGACGTCCTGGAAAATCAGCCACGATGGCCGAGTCTACACATTCCAGCTTCGCAAGGGCGTGCAGTTTCATGACGGTACGCCATTTAATGCCCAGGCGGTCAAATTCAATTTCGAGCGCATGCTCGACAAACATCATCCTTACCACGATACCGGTCCGTTTCCACTCGCTTTCTTCTTCTCGGCCATCGACAAGATCGACACACCCAACAGCCTTGAAGTGGTGTTTCACCTGAAAAAACCTTATGCGCCGTTCCTGTCCAATCTGGCTTATCCCACCGGCCTGATCATTTCACCCGCTGCCGTCAAGAAATACGGCAAGGACGTGGGACGTCACCCTGATGGTACGGGTCCATTCCAATTTAATGAATGGGTGAGCAATACCAAGGTGGTGTTGACTGCCAACCCGGATTACTGGGGCGGCAGGCCCAAACTCAAGGCCGTAGTGTTTCGCCCGCTGACCGATGCCAATACACGTCTTGCCGAGATGCTCTCCGGTGGCCTCGATGTAATGGTGAATGTGCCGGCAGACAGCATCAAAACCTTCCGCAACGATCCGCGTTTCAAATTGCTGCAACAGGTTGGCCCGCATGTGTGGTTTCTGATCCTCAATACCAAGGAAGGCATCTTCAAGGACAAGCGGGTACGCCAGGCCGTTAATTATGCCGTGAACAAGAAGACACTGGTGAAAGATGTGTTACAGGGAACGGCGACCGTAGCCAATGGACCAACACCGCCGGCGTTTGCCTGGGCTCACAATAACAAGCTCAAACCCTATCCCTATGACCCGACCAAGGCGCGTGCGCTGTTGAAGGCCGCGAGCGTGAAAAAAAATACCAAGCTGGTGTTTTATGTCACCGAGGGAGGCTCGGGCATGCTGGATCCGGTTGCCATGGGCACCGCGATTCAGGCGGATCTCGCCAAGGTCGGTCTGAAGGCCAAGATTGAAACCTATGAATGGAACACCTTCCTGAGCAAGGTGAACGCCGGGCTGAAAGGCAAGGCGGACATGGCGGAAATGGCCTGGATGACCAACGACCCGGATACCTTGCCTTATCTCACCCTGCGCAGTGATGCTACACCGGCCAAGGGCGGTTTCAATTCCGGCTATTACAGTAACCCCAAGGTGGACGCGTTACTGGAAAAGGCCCGGCGGACCACCGACCAGACCCAACGGGCACACTTATATAAAAGTATGCAGACCATTGTGCATGATGATGCACCCTGGTTGTTTGTTGCCAACTGGAAACAGAATGCAGTGGCCAGCGTGCGGGTTAAGGGCCTGAAACTGCAACCTTCATTTTTGCTGCTACTGCGTTCGGTCAGCAAGAATTGATCAACACACCGTCATCGCAGTAGCGTGCCGCCAATGACGATATAAAACATTTAATGTTTGCCTATATCCTGAAGCGACTGCTGGCCGCCGTGCCGTTGGTGATCGGGGTGAGCCTAGTTGCCTTTGCCATCATGGCCGCGCTACCTGGTGATCCGGCCACGGCGATTCTTGGCTCGTATGCCACGCCGGAAAATATCACCCGTTTGAACAGTGAGCTGGGGCTGGACAAGCCCTTGCCCGAGCAATACCTGATCTGGCTGGGCAATATCCTGCATGGGGATTTCGGGCGTTCCTACAGCCTTGCCCGTCCGGTGCTGGATGTGGTGCTGGAGCGTTTCGGTGCCACCCTGATCCTGGCCGGTGCCGCCTTTCTGTTGTGCTCGGTATTCGGACTACTGGCCGGCATCGTCTCGGCGGTGCGGCAGTTCGGCTGGGTGGATCGGACTATCACCCTGGTGGTGTTGATTGGTATTTCCGTCCCCGCGTTTTGGTTGGGGCTGATGTTGATCTTGCTGTTTGCCGTCGATCTGCAATGGTTGCCGGCATCGGGCATGTATGAAATTTATGGCGGCGGCGGCCCGCTGGATTTGCTGCGCCACCTGGCCATGCCGGCGATCACCCTGTCGGTTGTGGCCACCGGGGTCATTGCCCGCTTGACCCGTGCTGCCATGCTGGAAGTGTTGCGTCAGGACTATATCCGCACCGCACGCGCCAAAGGTTTGCGCGAGCGCCGGGTCATCTACCGGCATGCCTTCAAGGCAGCGTTGGTGAGTGTGATTCCAGTGCTCGGTGTGCAGGCCGGTTTCGTGATCGGCGGTGCGGTGTATGTGGAAACCGTGTTCCAGTGGCCGGGCATAGGCGACATGCTGGTCAAGGCCATCACTACTCGTGATCCTTTGTTAGTGCAGGGTGGCGTACTGGTGGTCGCGGTCAGTTATTTGTTGTTTAACCTGCTCGCCGATGTTATCCAGGCCGCGATCGATCCGAGGTTACGGCGATGAGCGCGGCCACGTTTAGTACCAGCTGGCGCTTGTTGCGCCACAACCGCCTGGGCATGTTTGGTCTGAGCCTGTTGCTGATCTTTGCCGTGCTGACATTGTTGGTACCCTTGCTGCCATTACTCGATCCGAACATCACGGACCCGGTTCATCGTCTGTTGCGACCGTTGGCCGCAACACATTGGCTGGGCACAGATTCACTGGGCCGCGATGAATTATCGCGCCTGGCCTGGGGTCTACGCGTGAGTCTTGCGGTGGGCCTGTCGGCCACCCTGATTGCCGCGGTCATTGGCTCATTGATTGGACTAGTCGCCGGTTTCGCCGGTGGCCGAACCGATAGTGTGCTGATGCGCGGCATCGATATGTTGATGGCCTTTCCCTATATCCTGCTGGCATTGGCCATCGTTGCCGTGCTGGGGCCGGGACTGATCAATGCCTTGTATGCCATCGCCATCGTCAACATCCCATTTTTTGCGCGAAATGTTCGGGGTGTCACCCTGGGTCTGGCCGGACGTGAGTTCGTCGATGCCGCGCGACTCAGCGGCGAGTCGCCGGCACGGGTGTTGTTCAGCGAAATCCTGCCCAATGTCATGCCAGTGATCGTGATTACGGTTAGCACTACCCTGGGCTGGATGATTCTGGAAACCGCCGGCCTGAGCTTTCTCGGCCTGGGTGCGCAACCGCCGCAGGCCGATCTGGGTTCGATGCTTGGTGAAGGCCGCAAGCTTATGTTTGTGGCGCCGCATGTCACGGTGCTGCCCGGGCTGGTGATTTTTATACTGGTGATGGCCATCAACCTGACCGGTGACGCGCTGCGCGACGTGCTCGATCCGCGGCTGCGGGCCGGCGTACTGGGGCGGCCGGCACCGCGTACCCAAATCCGTCCTACGACCAAACCCAAAACGGATAAGGAAACCCAGCCGGCTACGCTGTTGCAAGTACAAGGTTTGCAAACCAGCATCACCCAGGGTGTTCGTGAGTACCCGGCGGTGCAGGACGTCAGTTTCGAACTCGGCCATGGCGAGTGCCTGGGACTGGTGGGCGAATCAGGCAGCGGCAAGACGCTCACCGCCTTATCCCTCACCGGTCTGGTGGCGAGTCCGCCCGGTGTGATTACCGATGGGATTGCGAAGTTTGAAGGCCGCAACCTGTTTACGCTCGATGATGAACACATCCGTCAGTTGCGTGGCGGTGCCATCGCCCATGTGTTTCAGGATTCGCTGTCGGCCCTGCATCCCCTGTTTACGATCGGCGACCAGTTGATCGAAGCGATCCAGGCGCATCAGCCATTGAATCGGCAACAGGCACGCCAGTTGGCCATCGAGTTGCTGGATCGTGTCCAGATCCCGCAACCGGCGCATCGCCTGTCCGCCTATCCGCAAGCGTTGTCCGGGGGGATGCGGCAACGCCTGAGTATTGCCATGGCGTTGGCCAATCAGCCCAAACTGATTATCGCCGACGAACCGACCACGGCACTGGATGTTACGGTACAGGCGCAGGTGTTACGT
The DNA here is from genome assembly GCA_040235555.1 of Thiohalomonadales bacterium. Lineage (GTDB taxonomy): Bacteria > Pseudomonadota > Gammaproteobacteria > UBA6429 > Thiohalophilaceae > RI-92. Next base: position 7,095 of record JBECKZ010000115.1, read on the forward strand.
CAGTTCGATCAGCTGCGCCATGAATTTGAGACCGCCGTCCTGTTCATCACCCACGACTTTGCCGTGGTTGCGCAAATCGCTGATCGGGTCGCGGTGATGTATGCCGGGCGGATTGTTGAAAACGGTATCACGGCTGAAGTGATGAACACACCTGCCCATCCTTATACCCGCATGTTGCTTGACTGCGTTCCGCAACTGGGGACACCGGATCGTGAAATCCAGGCCATTCCAGGACAGCCACCGGTGTTGAGTGAGCCACTGCCCGGTTGTACCTTTGCGCCGCGTTGTGCGTATGCCCAGGAAAAGTGTCATGCCGACGAACCGGCATTGACGCGACTGGAAAGTCAACGTCAGGTACGTTGTTTCTTCCCGTTAACGGAGGACGCATGAGCAACGCACCGGTGATTTTACAAGTGGATGGATTAAGTCGACGCTTCGGTCGCAGTCGTGGCTTGCTGCGCGGCAACGAATACATGCAGGCAGTGGATAAGGTGTCACTCGCATTACAACAGGGTGAGACACTGGGGATAGTCGGTGAATCCGGTTGCGGCAAATCCACCCTGGCGAGAATGCTGGTAGGCCTTGACCGTGCGGATGCCGGTACCATCAAACTGTTTGATCAACTGATCGATGGCCATGCTAACCGCCACGAACTGGCGCGCATCATTCAGTATGTGTTTCAGGATCCGGTTGCATCGCTCAATCCGCGCAAGACAGTGGCACAAGTGCTTGGAACGCCCCTGCGGCATTTGTTAGGCATGCCGGCAAGCCAGCGGCAGCAACGTATTGCAGAGCTCATGCAGGCCGTGGGTCTGTTACCGGGTCAGTTGTATCGTTATCCCCATGAATTCTCCGGCGGGCAGGCGCAACGCATCGGTATTGCGCGTGCCCTGGCCGCGTCAGCGAAAGTCCTGGTGCTGGATGAGCCGGTCTCTGCACTGGATGTTTCCATCCAGGCCCAGATTCTGAAACTGCTGACTGAACTACGCCAGACTTTCAATCTAAGTTACATTTTTATCAGCCATGATTTGTCCGTCGTGGAAAGCATCAGCGATCGCGTCGCCGTGATGTATTTTGGAAAAGTGGTGGAAATGGGACCGGCCCGTGAGTTGTTTGCGCAACCAAAACACCCGTACACGCGTTTACTCATAGATTCCGCCCCAGGTGCCAACACTTCATTGCCCGAAGTCGAAAGCATCGAACTACCCGATCCCTTCAACCCACCCCGCGGTTGCAGCTTTGCCAGGCGTTGTCCACGTGCACAGGCAAAATGTCATGAACAAAAACCCGAATTGGAATCCTGTGATGGTAATAACAAGGTTGCTGTAGCCTGCTGGTTCCCGATGACATCGGGAAATAATTAAGCCAGTTTCGAATCATTTATTAGAAATCATTACACTTTGACTCGAATGTGTGAACGGGACGAAATTGCGGCATCTACCCTCATCAGTTGCATGATGGGCATACAACAAGG
>JBECKZ010000135.1:0-17409 GCA_040235555.1 Thiohalomonadales bacterium
CTTCTTCATCACTGGTGATCAAAAATCCAATGGAACCGCTCAGACTCGGATGCTGCGGGAGAAAACGCTCGCATGCCGTTACCATGGCGGCAATTGACCCCTTCATATCTGCTGCACCGCGGCCAAACAATATCCCGTCCTTGATCGTGGGAGTAAAAGGGGGAGAGGACCAGTCGGATTCAGGACCGCTGGGCACGACATCGGTATGGCCAGCAAACACGAACAGCGGCCCATTGTTACCGTATTGCGCCCATAAATTTTCGACATCGCCATAGCGCAGACGCTCGATATGAAAATCCAGTTGCGACAGTCGTTGTGCCAGTAATTGCTGGCAGCCGGCATCTTCAGGTGTCACGGAGTGGCGTGCGATTAATTCTTGCGTGAGCTGTAAGGTTGGGGTGTCGGTCATTTTGCAAAGAGCTTGGCGTAGTTATTTGGATCAAAGCCGATCACGGTGAGCTTGTCGGATACTAACACGGGACGTTTGACCAGCGTCGGGTATTTGCAGCACAGACTAGCGGCCTGGGCGGCGCTGTTGACCTGTTGCTCAGCCGCAGAAAGCTCGCGCCAGGTGCGTCCACGCTTGTTTAACACTGATTCCCAGTCTACCTGGGTCATCCAGGTTTTTATCTGGGCCGGGGTGAGGCCGTCTTTGCGGAAATCATGGAAGGTATAGGCGATTTGCCGCTGGTTCAGCCAGCGGCGCGCCTTTTTGACGGTATCGCAATTAGGGATGCCAAAAAGTGTGACTGGCATTAAATATCACGCAGCAACTCGTTGATACCAACCTTGCTTAAGGTCTTCTCGTCCACCTGTTTGACGATGACAGCGCAATACAGACTGTATTTGCCATCCGAGGAAGGCAGGTTGCCGGAAACGACCACAGAGTAGGGTGGGATCTGGCCATAGGTGATTTCGCCAGTCATGCGGTTGTAGATGCGGGTGCTCTGACCGATGTAGACACCCATAGAAATGACCGAACCTTCACCGACGATGACGCCTTCGACGACTTCGGAGCGGGCACCAATAAAACAGTTGTCTTCGATGATCGTAGGTGCAGCCTGGAGAGGTTCCAGCACGCCGCCAATTCCGACGCCACCGGAGAGGTGTACGTTCTTGCCAATTTGTGCACACGAACCCACGGTCGCCCAGGTGTCGACCATGGTGCCTGAATCGACGTAGGCACCGATGTTGACGTAGGACGGCATCAGTACCACGCTGGGTGCAATATAGGCACCACGACGAACAGTGGCCGGCGGCACAACCCGCACACCATCATTGCGAAAGTCACGTGAATTATATTCCGCGTACTTGGGCTGAACCTTGTCAAAATAATTGGTGAAACCACCTTTCATGAAGACGTTGTCTTCGATACGAAATGACAGAAGCACTGCCTTTTTCAGCCACTCGTTGACGACCCATTTGCCATCCTGTTTTTCTGCAACACGCAGCTCGCCTTTGTCCAGTTTGGCGATCGCTTCGTTGACTGCCTCCTTGACCATGGTGTCAACTCGCAAAGGGGTAATGTCGGCGCGCTTTTCGAATGCGTCATCAATGACTTTTTTCAGGTCGTTGCTCATGTAACTAACTCCGCAATGTTTATTCTTTGGCTGAATGCCCATTTTAACGTGGATTTCCACGTTACGGTTATAAATTTTGGATAAACTCGCGGATTCGCAGTGCGGCCTGTTCACATTGTGCCTGATCTGCAACCAGGGCCATGCGGACATGACCGGCACCCGGATTCTCGCCATGGGCATCACGCGAAAGATAGCGACCAGGGAGGACAGTTATATTTTGTTGGGCATACAGATTACGCGTGAATTGCTCATCACCAATTGGCAATTCCGGCCACAAATAAAATCCGCCAGCGGGTTGGCTCACGGGCAAGACATCTTGCAGTATTTCGATGACGCGTTGAAATTTTTGCCGATACAGTGTGCGGTTTTCTCGCACATGGTTTTCATCAGACCAGGCAGCGATACTGGCGTGCTGGATTGGAGGCGGCAGGGCGCAGCCCTGGTAGGTGCGGTAACGATAATAGTCAGCCAGGATGCGGGCATCACCGGCAACAAATCCCGACCGCAGTCCTGGCAGGTTGGAGCGTTTGGACAGGCTATGAAACACAACACAGCGTCGATAGTCTTTGTGACCCAAGGCGTGTGCAGCTTCAAGCAATCCCACCGGTGGTGTGGACTCGTCGAAATATAATTCGGAATAGCACTCATCAGAGGCGATAATGAAATCATACTGTTCCGCCAGTGCAATGAGTTTTTGTAATTGTGCCAACGGAATCACGCGGCCTGTTGGATTGCCCGGTGAACAGATATAGATAAGCTGGCAACGCCGCCACACCTCAGCCGGGATACCATCGAAGTCCGGCAGGAATGCTGTGGCTTGCGTAGTATTCATGAAATACGGTTCGGCGCCCGCCAACAGGGCAGCGCCTTCGTATATCTGGTAAAAGGGATTGGGCATCAGCACCAATGAATCCCGGTTGCGATCGATAACGGCCTGGGCGAAGGAGAATAATGCCTCACGGGTACCGCTCACGGGCAGAACCTGGGTATCGGGATTGATTGCATCGTTGTGTAATTTAAAACGGCGAGTTAACCAGCTGGCGATGACCTGCCGCAACGTGTCCATTCCACGGGTAACCGGGTAGTTGGATAATTCATCCAGATGCGCAATGAGTCGATCACGTACAAATGATGGTGCAGCGTGTTTGGGTTCACCGATGCTCCAGGCAATGTGTGATAATCCGGCAGGCGGTGTGACACCGGCTTTCAAACTGGCCAGTTTTTCAAAAGGGTAGGCTTGCAGGCGTTGTAAATCAGGATTCATACTACGCGATAGAAATAGTTTGTCATTTTTCGGCGGTCATTATAATGCAAGCGAGTTCACAGCACACCTCGGTTTTCGCCGTAGTCAGCTTATTACTGTCTGCCAGTATGTGGGGGTTGTTCTGGTATCCATTGCGCTGGCTGGAGCAACTCGGTCTGCACGGTGTGTGGATCACCTTTCTTATATATTGCGGTACGCTCGTATATTGCATTCCAATTATTGCACGCCAACCTCAATCTTTCAGACGTCAGCCGTGGTTGTTGTTGCTCATTGGTCTCAGTAGTGGCTGGTGCAATACAGCATTTATTCTGGCGATGCTGGAAGGTGAGGTTGTCAGAGTTATCTTGTTATTTTATTTGTCACCAGTCTGGGCAACTCTGCTGGCCCGACTGGTGCTCAAGGAACAGTTGAGTCAAAAGGCATACTGGCTGTTATTCCTGGCGTTTGCCGGGGCGATGTTAATGTTGTGGTCACCTCAAACCGGTTATCCCTGGCCGCAATCGCGTGCAGACTGGTTAGGTCTATCATCCGGTTTTGCCTTTGCCATGATGAATCTATTTGTGCACATGGCCCGGCAGGTGGATATCAAGACAAAGACGGTCTCGGCGTGGCTGGGTGTATTTGTCCTGGCCGGGCTTGCCTTGCTGGTACGTGATGATCAGATCGGTTCTACAGAAATATTATCCGTATTTTATGCCATATTAATAGGTATGACTCTGATGGGGGCTATGACCTGGCTGGTGGTCTACGGGGTCACACATATGCCGGTGCATCGTTCCGCCATCATTTTGCTGTTTGAAATTGTGGTTGCCGCTGTTTCCACATATTTCTTAACGGATGAACGCATGTCATTACGGGAGTGGCTGGGCGGTCTTGCCGTTGTGGTTGCGGCCTATCTGTCAGCACGACAGCAGACCAGCGTGCCATTATCCGGAGAAGACCATGTCTGAATTTGAACTTGAAGAGATCCTGCATACCAGCGTGATCGTCAGCGATACACAACGTGCCCTGGCCTTTTATCATGACATATTAGGCCTGCCCGTCTCATACGCGCGGCCAGAGCTGGGTTATCCCGGGGCCTGGTTAAACGTGGGTGATCAGCAGATACATCTTCTGGAATTACCCAATCCTGATCCAGTGACAGGGCGCCCGCTACACGGCGGTCGTGATCGGCACATCGCGATTGCCGTGCGTAACCTGCAAGCGCTTCGGCAGCGGCTGGATGAACTGGGTATGACCTATACGAGCAGCAGCTCCGGACGCGCGGCCCTGTTTATACGCGACCCCGACGGTAACACGCTGGAACTGATTGGACGGCATTCCTAGTCAGCCAGGTACTTATTAATTGTCTCACGCAAGAGATTGTGACTGGCTTCGTCGCTGATGGGGGCACCATCCTTGTCGGTGATGTAGAAAATATCCTCGGCGCGTTCACCAAAGGTGGCAATTTTCGCGTTTTGTAACAGGATATTGCATTCAAGTAAGGCGCGGGCGATACGTGACAGCAGGCCCGGTCGGTCGCGAGCAGTCACCTGCATGGTGGTACGCTGGTTGTTTTTGTCCATCCAGAATTGAACTTCAGTAGCTACCGTAAATGCTTTGGTTTGTCGCGTGAGCTGTTGCAGCGGTTTGGGTAACTCTGTTTCAGGCTCGGCCAGCCGGATCTGCAGACGTTTGGTGAGATCGTCGAGACGAAACTGATCGGTGACGGGTTGTCCAGATTCATCCAGGGCGACATAGGTATCCAGGGTATAGCCATCCCGGGATGCAAGAATACGGGCATCTACAATGGTGAGACCCAGTTGTTCCAGGGTTCCGGTGACATGGGCAAAGATGCGATCGTGTTGCCGCGCATAGATAAAAATTTCAGTACCACCGCGCTCTGAGGCATGGCGCATCATGATCAGGGATAAATTTGCCTCTGCCATGTGCAGAATCCCTTTTGCATGCCAGGCGATTTCATCGGCGGAGTAACGCAGGAAATATTCATCTTCGAAACGCTGCCAAAGCGCATCCAGTTGGTCATCGTTAATCTGTTCGTCTTTGAGTCTGGCCAGCGCATTTGCCTTGTTTTCTGCAATCGTCTCCGTGGCATCTATCGGCTCATCCAGCCCGCGGCGCAGGGCGCTGCGTGTAGCAAAATATAATTCACGTAGCAGGGAATCTTTCCAGGAATTCCACACCGAGGGACTCGTTCCTCGGATATCCGCGACGGTCAGCAGATACAAATAATTCAGGCGGTTCAGGTCGCCGACCAGGCAGGCAAAATCGTGGACAACTTGCGGGTCGCTGATATCCTTTCGTTGCGCCGTGGTCGACATGATTAAATGCTGGGATACCAGCCAGCTGACCAGACGCGTATCGTATTCACTCAAACCATGTTGACGACAGAATGTGACTGCATCGGTGGCGCCTAATTGGGAATGATCGCCCCCTCGACCTTTCGCAATATCGTGGAATAGGGCGGCCAGGATTAACAATTCCTGTTTGGGGAGTTTCTGGATGAGTTCCGAGCAGAAAGGAAACTCATGGTGAAATTCCAGTACAGTTAATCGCCGGACATTGCGTACCACCATCAGTGTATGTTCATCCACGGTGTAAACGTGAAATAAATCGTGTTGCATCTGACCGACGATGTTGCCGAAAATGGGTATGTAGGCGGCGAGGATACCGTAACGATTCATGCGGCGCAGTTCATGGGTGATGCCATGGGGTTGGCGCAGGATTTCCATAAACAACGAACTGCAACGTACATCGTTGCGAAATCCGGCATCAATCAGGAAGCGATGCTCACGTATCAGTCGAATGGTATTGGCGCGCACCCCTTTAATCTCGGGATGTTGCGCCATCAGCAAAAAGACCTCTAAGAGTGCAAATGGATAGAGTCGGAATGTGTTTTCCGAAACCGCCTCCAGATAACCTTTGCGGATCTGAAAACGCTTATTGAGTCGGGTGGGACGAGCCGAGGCATGTTTTTCCAGTATCTCTTCAGAAAACAGTTGTAACAACATCTCGTTGAGGCGATTGAGCTCCATGATAGTGCGATAGTACTGTTTCATGAACTTCTCAACACCCTGGCTCTTGCTATCATCCTGGAAGCCGAATTTTTTGGCGAGAGTACGTTGATGATCGAATAGCAACCTGTCTTCGCGTCGTTTGGCAATTAGGTGCAGACCAAAACGGATTTGCCATAAAAAGGCCTGGCCTTCATGCAGGGCCTTGTATTCCTTTTCCATGAGAAACTGATGCTTTACCAGATCATGCAGGGTATCTGCGGCAAAGTGTCGTTTTGCCACCCAGCCAATCATCTGAATATCACGTAGGCCACCCGGACCATCCTTGATATTGGGTTCCAGGTTATAAGCCGTATCGTGAAACTTGAGATGACGCAGGTGTTGTTCCTTGACCTTTTCCTTGAAGAATTGTTTGTCAGGCCAGATCTTCTTGGGGCCAGTCAGCTTTTTTTGATCCTCGAATAAATTTTCCGGACCACACAGCAGCCGGGATTCCTGCATGTTGGTGGCAACGGTGATGTCGTGTTTGGCCTCATTGATGCATTCCTTAAGTGTACGCACGCTGTGCCCGACCTCGAGGCCGATATCCCACAGGAAAGTCGTGAAGTTCACGATAGCGTCTTTATAGGGTTTTGGGCTCTTACGTAACAGAATCAGCAAATCAATATCGGAATGTGGGTGCAACTCGCCGCGGCCATAACCGCCCACTGCCACGAGGGCAATATTATTGTCTGATTCTGAAAAATACAGACGCCAGGCATGATCGAGAATTTCATCAATGAAGCGAGCTTGCAGGCAGACCAATTCGGTCGCGCTACGACCGGCCCAGAACCGTTCACTGATTTCGCCATAGGCATGGCTCAAGGCAGAACGAAAATGGGAAATGGTCTGGTTTGATTGATCTTTTAGTGTGGCTTCAAACTCTGCTAAATTGAATAGTGCGTCATCTAGTTGCACTGCCATCTAAAAATTTTCCTCCGGTCGCCGGGTCAAGACTTCAAAACCTGTCTCGGTGACAAGAATGGTGTGTTCCCATTGTGCCGACAAGCTGCGATCTTTCGTCACCACGGTCCAGCCGTCTTTCATCAATTTTACGTGACGTTTGCCAACGTTGATCATCGGTTCGATGGTAAAGGTCATGCCGGGTTCCAGTACCAACCCGGTACCAGGCGTACCATAGTGCAGGACCTGGGGTTCTTCATGGAAACCCCGGCCGATGCCATGACCGCAATACTCTCGCACCACCGTGTAGCCATGGGACTCGGCGTGTTGCTGGATAGCGTGGCCGATATCGCCCAGATGTAGCCCGGGCCGCACCATTTCAATGCCCAGATGCATGCAATCGTAGGTGACCTTGACCAGGCGCTGTGCCTGGATAGAGGGCTCCCCGACGAAAAACATCTTGCTGGTGTCGCCGTGAAAACCATCCTTGATAACAGTGATATCGATATTGAGGATGTCACTGTTTTTCAGACGCTTTTCACTGGGGATGCCATGACAGACCACATGATTGACCGAGGTGCACACTGATCTCGGGTAGCCATGATAATTCAGGGGGGCCGGTACCGCTTGCTGTACGTCGACGATGTAATCGTGACAAATCCGATCCAGTTCAGCGGTGGTGATACCTGCCTGCACATGGGGCGCGATCATTTCCAGCACATCGGCGGCCAGGCGGCCAGCCACGCGCATTTTCTCGATTTCTTCCGGATTTTTGATGGATACTGTCATGCTGTCGTCACCAGGGATTCAGACCTGGTTGAAGACCTGAAATTCCTAAAGATTTGAGGGTTTTATTGTTTGTTACCAGGGGTTTATGGTATAAAGCGCGCGCTGACATAGCAATGACTAACGGCCGAATCGGGACAAATAGGCCCCGTGCAGGCAAAACTTAAAATCCGCACATGTATCGACACGTCATCCCGGGTGCCCACGGGGTCGGGTGATGGGATACATGGAGGCTTAACCCAGGAGACAAGTAATGACTGACGTATCCATGCGCCAGATGCTGGAAGCTGGCGTGCATTTTGGTCACCAGACCCGTTTCTGGAATCCGAAGATGGCCCCCTTTATTTTTGGGGACCGCAACAAGATCCACATTATCAACCTCGAGAAGACCCTGCCGCTGTACCAGGATTCCGTAAATTTCATCGGCTCCATGGCATCAAATCGTGGCCAAATCCTGTTTGTGGGCACCAAGCGTTCTGCCCAGGATGTAATTATGGAAGAGGCCCAGCGCTGTGGCATGCCGTATGTGAATCACCGCTGGTTAGGTGGCATGCTGACCAACTGGAAAACTGTTAAACAATCCATCAAACGTCTCAAAGATCTGGAGACCATGAGTCAGGACGGTACTTTTGAGCGTCTGAGCAAAAAAGAGGCCCTGACCCTGCGTCGCGAAATGGAAAAACTCGAGCGTAGCCTTGGCGGTATCAAGGATATGCCGGGTGTGCCGGACGTGATGTTCGTGGTGGATGTCGGCCATGAGAAAATCGCCATACTGGAGGCCAAGAAGCTGGGTATTCCGGTCGTCGGCATCGTTGATACCAACAATTCACCGGAAGGCATTGATTACATTATTCCCGGAAACGATGACGCTATACGTGCCATCCGCCTGTATACCCAGGGTGTGGCGGATGCCATCATTGCTGGTCGTGCCACCATTACGGTGGGTACCTCCGGTGACGACTTCATTGAGCTGGATGAAAGTGGTGAAATTGCCGGTGCCAAAAAAGGCAGCAAGAAAAAAGTTGCAAAGAAAAAGGTTGCGGCCAAGCAGGCAACCGTAAAGAAAAAGACCAGCAAGAAGGCAAGCGCCGAACTTGCAAAAGCGGAAGATGAAGCCGCTGAGTCACAGGCTGATATCAGTGACGCTGCCGCTGGCGATGACGAATAAGGATCTCTGATCCCGTTTCGTAACGTGAGTGACTCGAAAGGGGGCCATGCCCCCTTTTTCAAACGTGCAACGCTAAGAGGATTTAAATATGGCAATTACTGCAGCGCTTGTTAAAGAGCTACGGGAACGTACCGGTGCTGGCATGATGGAATGCAAAAAGGCACTGGTGGAAATGGATGGCGATATTGAAGCTGCCGCTGAACACATGCGCAAAACCGGCATGGCCAAGGCTGACAAAAAAGCCGGTCGCGCCGCCGCGGAAGGTCTGGTTGTGATCCGCACCAGTGACGACGGCAAGACTGCCGCTATCGTTGAAGTCAATTGTGAAACCGATTTTGTGGCTAAGGACGATAATTTTCGTAACTTTGTCGATGCAATCGCAGACAAGGTCCTGGCAGAAAAGCCGGCTGATCTCGATGCCTTACTGGCTATGACACTGGCAGATGGAATGAGCGTGGAAGATAGCCGTAAGGCACTTATTGCACGCATTGGTGAGAATATGAATGTCCGCCGGTTTGAACTAATTAATGCCAAAGGCAAGGTGTCCAGTTACATGCATGGTACCCGCATTGGTGTGGTCATTGATTTGGATGGTGGAAGCGATGACCTTGGCAAGGATATCGCCATGCACATCGCGGCGAGCAAGCCAGTTTGCGTAGACGAAACTGGAGTATCCCCAGATTTGATCGCAAAAGAGAAAGAGATTTACACCGCGCAGGCGCAGGACAGTGGCAAGCCTGCTGAAATCATTGAAAAAATGGTCATGGGTCGCGTCCAGAAATTCTTGAAGGAAGTGACCCTGCTGGGCCAGCCCTTTGTCAAGGATCCGGATCAAACCGTGGAAAAACTGCTTAAGGGTGCCAATGCCAAAGTGGCCAGCTTTGTGCGCTACGAAGTCGGTGAAGGCCTGGAGAAAAAATCCGAAAACTTTGCCGAGGAAGTCATGGCACAGGTGAAGGGTAGCTAACCCATGTCGGCGGGGTCCGATATCAAATATAAACGAATCCTGCTGAAGTTCAGCGGTGAAGCCCTGATGGGCGAGCAAAACTTTGGAATAGACCCTGCGGTGCTCAAACGCATTGCGGCGGAAGTCAAAGGGCTCAGCGAGGCAGGTGTTCAGGTCGCCATCGTTATTGGTGGTGGCAACATATTCCGTGGTGTCAGTCTTGCCGCCGCGGGAATGGATCGTGCAAATGCAGATTACATGGGCATGCTCGCAACTGTCATCAACTCGCTTGCCATCCAGGATGCGCTGGAGCAGGAAGGGGTGGCGGTACGGGTTATGTCCGCTCTGCCTATCCAGTCGGTTTGTGAAGACTACATTCGTCGCCGCGCCATTCGTCATCTTGAAAAGAATCGCGTTATCATTCTTGCGGCCGGTACCGGCAATCCGTTCTTTACAACAGATACCGCTGCCAGTCTGCGGGGTGTTGAGATTGATGTGGACCTGATGCTGAAGGCAACCAAGGTTGACGGTGTCTATTCTGCGGATCCGAAAAAGGATCCCGCGGCTATGCGTTATACCAAACTCAGCTATGACGAGGTTATCAATAATAAACTCGCTGTAATGGATACCACTGCCATTGTTCTGTGCCGGGATAATAAACTGCCGATTCGTGTCTATAACATGAATAAGGCGGGCGCCCTGATGAATATCGTTCAGGGAAATGCTGAAGGCACTCTGGTTATTTAGGGAGGATGCATGCTGAACGACCTGAAAAAAGACGCTGAGACACGCATGACCAAGAGTATAGAGTCTTTGCGGACCGAGCTGACCAAGTTGCGTACCGGTCGAGCCCATACCAGTCTGCTGGATCATGTGACTGTCGAATATTACGGTTCGCAAGTCCCGATCAGTCAGGTTGCAAACATTAATGTTGGCGATGCACGCACTCTGACCGTGGTACCCTGGGAAAAGAAAATGGTGCCGTTGGTAGAAAAAGCCATACTCAATTCGAATATGGGGCTGAATCCGGTAACTGCCGGTGAGGTTATTCGTGTACCACTGCCGGCGCTCACCGAAGAACGGCGCCGGGACATGACAAAAGTCGTGCGTGCAGAAGGTGAAGGCGCGCGTGTTGCTATCCGGAATATTCGACGTGATGTATTGGGTGATATCAAGGAATTGCTAAAGGCAAAAGATATTACGGAAGACGAAGAACACCGTGCTCAGGATGATATCCAGAAGATTACCGACAAGTATGTTGCGGAAGTCGACAAGCTGATTGAGGCGAAAGAAAAAGATCTCATGGAGATCTAATCACGGGTACAACGTTCTCATAACTGTTACGGCGGCATGTCAGTGAATCAGGTTTTCAATATCAATATTCCCCGCGAAAAACTCCCGCGCCATGTGGCGATCATTATGGACGGTAATGGTCGCTGGGCCGAACACAGAAACATGCCGCGTTTCACTGGCCATCGCGCTGGTGTTGAAACTGTACGCAGTATTGTCCAGATGAGTGGAGAGTTGGGGATTGAAGCCCTGACCCTGTTCGCGTTTTCTAGTGAAAACTGGCGTCGGCCGAAGAAAGAAGTCGGCCTGTTGATGGACTTATTCCTTACTGCGCTGGAGCGTGAAGTTAAAAAACTGCATGACACCGGGGTATGTCTGCGGATAATCGGCGATATATCGGCATTCCCCAAGAAACTTCAGCAACGCATTCATGATTCCATGGAGAAGACACGCGACAATAAAGGGCTTAAGCTGAATATTGCGGCGAATTATGGTGGCAAGTGGGATATTGTCCAGGCGGTGCGGAAAGTTGCTGAACAGGTGGCAAACGGTAACCTGAATGCACAGGATATTGATGAGTCAACCATTGCAGAGCATTTATCACTAAGTGATCTGCCTGAGCCGGATTTATTTATTCGGACAGGCGGGGAACAGCGCATTAGTAATTTTCTCATCTGGCAACTTGCCTATAGCGAATTGTATTTCACACACTCTCTCTGGCCGGATTTCGACCGAGAGGAATATATCAAGGCACTTCACTCGTTCGCCAATCGTCAACGGCGGTTTGGACGAACAGGAGCGCAGATCCTGGAGATGGAACAACGGGACCATGCTTAGACTGCGTGTTATTACAGCGTTAGTTCTGGCCCCGCTGATTATATGGAGTGTTCTTACCTTCTCCCACCGTGCCCTCGCAATTGAACTCAGCCTGATTCTGGCTGTCGCAGCTTGGGAGTGGGCGCAACTGGCAGGTTTAAAAAATAATATTGCGCGTATCGCGTTTGCTGGCGTGATGCTATTGATAATGACACTCATGACCTGGCTGCTGCATCAATCCATGCAATGGCTGAATTGGATTTTGTACGCCAATCTGTTGTGGTGGGTAATTGGATTTGTTCTGGTCGCGACATTCAGAAAATCTCCCGAGCAACTACCTGTTCGTTTTAACGGATTCGATATCGTGTTAAATCTACTGGCGGGTTTGTTTATTATCGGTGGTGCCTTTGTTGCACTTATCGGCCTCCATCGCTCGTCAGATTACGGTGCTTATTACATCCTGATGTTGTTGATATTGATTTGGCTTGCTGATATTGCTGCGTATTTCACCGGTAAAAAGTTTGGTCGGCACAAACTCGCGCCACATGTCAGTCCTGGCAAGACCTGGGAAGGGGTCGCTGGGGCGGCGATTGCAGTCCTCATTGCAGCGCTTATTATAGGTGAAATTCTGAAGTACTCCCCAATAGACCTGATGTTGTTTGCCATACTGGCACTGATCACCATCGCTATATCGATCCTGGGCGATTTGACGGAGAGTTTGTTCAAGCGCCGGGTAGGTGTGAAAGACAGCAGCCAGTTGTTACCTGGGCACGGTGGCGTGCTGGATCGCATCGACAGCCTGATGGCGGCCGCGCCGGTGTTTCTGCTGGGTCTGATGCAGGTGGGTTTCAAATGAAGGGCGTCGCGATACTCGGTGCAACGGGTACCATTGGTGTCAATACACTGGATGTCCTGAACCGCCATCAGTCAGATTTTCGTGTGGTCGCTTTGACTGCAAACAGCCAGTATCAACGCCTGGCAGAACAATGTCATACCTTTAACCCGGACTACGCCGTTCTGGTGGATGCCGATGCGGCAGAAAAACTTCAGCAAGAATTAATACAACGTGGTTGTGGTACTAAGGTCCTGCAAGGTACTGATGCACTGGATCAGGTTGCGGCTCTGCCTGAAGTTGATATTGTGATGGCAGCCATTGTTGGCGCAGCCGGACTTTCTTCCACGATTGCGGCGGCACGAGCAGGCAAGCGGATCCTGTTGGCGAACAAGGAATCGCTGGTGATGTCTGGCAAGTTGTTTATGGATGAGGTACGACAGCACGGTGCAGAATTACTGCCTATCGATAGCGAGCACAATGCAATTTTTCAATGCATGCCCAGTAATTATACCGATGGCTTAAGCAGCATTGGGGTAAAAAAAATATTACTGACAGGTTCTGGTGGCCCGTTTCGGGAATTGGCTCTGGATAAACTTGCCAGCGTTACTCCAGAGCAGGCGATCGCCCATCCTAACTGGAATATGGGCAGGAAAATTTCTGTGGATTCCGCCACGATGATGAACAAGGGACTGGAACTCATTGAAGCATGCTGGCTGTTCGATACGGCAATGGATAACATTGAAGTTGTGCTGCATCCGCAAAGCATCATTCACTCCATGGTCGAATATATCGATGGCTCAATCATTGCGCAGCTGGGACAACCGGATATGCGCACACCTATTGCGCATGCGCTTGCCTGGCCAAATCGGATCACCTCTGGTGTTGACCAGCTTAATTTGTTTGATATGGCAACGTTGAATTTTTCCCGTCCGGACGAGCAACGCTATCCATGTTTGCAACTTGCCAAACAGGCAATGCAGACAGGGGGGACGGCAACCACTGTCCTGAATGCCGCCAATGAAGTGGCTGTTCAGGCCTTTCTGGACAAGCTAATACGATTTACGGATATTGCGGCGACGGTTGAGAATACCTTGAAACAATGCACTGCCGCACAGGCAGATTCACTCGAAACCATCATGCGCACGGATTCGTTCGCGCGTGAAGTGGCCCGTGAGTTTGTGAATTCTAAGGGGGCACAAACAGGAGCGACGTTAACGTCATGATCGGTGTTCTTTATACAATTGGCAGCTTTATTATTGCAATCAGTATATTGATTGCGTTTCATGAGTTTGGCCACTACTGGGTCGCCAGACGGTTGGGCGTCAAGGTTCTGCGTTATTCCATTGGTTTTGGAAAACCGATATGGCGCAAAGTGGCAGGTCCAGACAAGACAGAATACGTACTCGCAGCCCTGCCGTTGGGTGGCTATGTCAAAATGCTTGATGAGCGGGAAGGTGATGTCGCTGAAGAGGATAAACATCGCGCTTTTAATCGGCAAAAGGTCTGGAAACGTTTTGCCATTGTACTGGCCGGACCTGCGTTTAATTTGTTGTTCGGCGTTCTGGCTTATCTCCTTGTGTCATTGATGGGCACTGCCGGGATCAAACCAGTGATTGGCCTGGTTAAACCCGATTCCCCAGCGTCCAAAGCTGGACTGCAATCCGGCATGCAGATTGTCTCGGTAGATGGTTGGCAGACACCTACCTGGGACGCGGTGATGCAGGAGGCATTGCCACGTCTGATAGAAAGGTCGCAGCTGCAGGTCAATGCAAAGATCAAGAATGGTAGTGAACAATCCTATCTCCTCGAGCTGAATGGATTGAACCCTAATGAAATCACTCAGCAGCCCTTTAGGTCATTGGGCATATATACCTTTAATATACCGGCAAAGGTGGGTGGTTTTGGCGATGTATCACCCGCCAAACAGGCAGGCTTGAAGGTTGGCGATACAATTACCGAAATAGATGGCCACCCAATTCTGGACTGGATAGATATCAGCGACTATGTTGTCGCTCGCCCTGATCAAAATCTGAACATAACAGTAAGGCGAAACACTGAGACCCTTTCTTTCAAGATTCACACCCTCGCTGAAAAATACAACGGCAGGATCGTCGGCCGTATTGGTATAACTCCAGCCAAGGATTTTAATAAGCTTACAGATGCGGATCGCACTACCTTTAAATTGGGGCTGGTGGATGGCCTCGTTTATTCCGTACACAGAACCTGGACGGTCTCCTATACCACCTTGCGTGCGATGTGGTTGATCATATCGACCAAGATGTCCGTTAAAAATATCAGTGGACCAATCAGTATCGCGGTAACGGCAGGTGAATCAGCTAGCCTGGGCCTGACTCGATTCATCATTTTTCTCGCGCTCGTAAGTATCAGTCTGGGAATTCTAAACTTGTTGCCCATTCCTATACTGGATGGTGGGCATCTGATGTATTATGTCTACGAATTTATTACTGGTAAGCCAGTATCTGAGACGGTCGAAATAATCGGCCAACGTATTGGTATTGCTTTACTGGTCATGCTCATGCTGCTGGCATTTTATAACGATATAACGCGCTATATTCACTGAGTTTAAATGAAAAAACTGGCATCAATAATAGCAACCATACTTTATGCCTCTCATGCATATGCTTTTGCACCCTTTAAGGTCAAAGATATTCGACTGGAAGGCCTTCAGCGTATTTCTGTGGGTACGGTATTTAATTATTTGCCAATCAAAGTTGGCGATAAAATCGATGAAAACGATACGGCGCAGGCAATCCATGCTCTTTACAAGACCGGATTTTTCAAGGACGTACGCCTGGAACGCGAAGGCGATGTGCTGGTCGTGTTTGTGGCTGAACGGCCAGCTATTGCTGAAATTCATATTCATGGGAATGACAAGATACCGACTGAACAACTGAAATCTGCGCTTAAGGACATGGGGCTTGCAGAAGGACGAGTTTTTGACCAGTCAATACTGGAAGAAATAAATCAGGAATTAAAACACCAGTATTACAGTCTTGGTAAATATGGCGTAAAGGTTACGACGACAGCAAAACCGCTGGAACGTAATCGTGTTGCGGTGACTATCGATATCGCCGAAGGTGAAGAAGCAGAAGTATATCAAGTCAATATCATTGGTAATACGACATTCAACACCAAGACCTTGCTACATGAAATGACCTTGCCTGACGTCGGTTTCTTTGGTGGCCGGGAGAATTATTCTCGCCAGGTCTTGGCTGGTGACCTGGAGGCCTTGCGCTCCTATTATATGGACCGCGGTTACATCAAGTTCTCTATCGATTCCACCCAGGTTTCTCTGACACCAGACAAACAGGACGTGTATGTAACTATCAATCTGACTGAAGGGAATGTGTATACCGTAAGGGAAGTTAAGGTATTGGGCGATACAATTCTCAAGCCGGATGAGTTAAAGAAGCTGGTTACTATCAATAAAGGCGAGTTGTTTTCGCGTAAAAAGACCACTGAAACCCGAAAAAATATTTCTGATCGTCTTGCGGAATTAGGTTATCCATTTTCTAATGTCAATATTGCACCGCAAATAGACGAAGATTCAAAGACAGTAGCACTGACAGTCTTCGTGGATCCTGGTCGCCGGGTTTATGTACGTCGGGTTAATATCACTGGCAACAAGAAAACGCGTGATGACGTGGTTCGACGTGAGTTGCGACAGTACGAAGATGACTGGTTATCTACAAAAAAAGTGGCGAGATCACGTGAACGACTTAATCGTACCGGATTTTTTGAAGATGTCACGGTAGAAACACCGGCAGTGCCAGGTAAAGTTGATCAGGTTGACCTGAATCTGAACGTCAAGGAACGTTCAACAGGTAGTCTGACTTTCGGTATCGGTTATTCGGATGTGCAGGGTGCCATCATTAATTTCTCTCTGGCCCAGGATAATTTCATGGGCGGCGGCAAGCGAGTTTCAATCAATGCGGATAACAGTAGTGTTACCAGGACTTATGGCTTCTCGATTCTGAATCCATATTTCACAAACGACGGCGTCAGTCAGAATTTCTCTATTCTGTCACGAAAAATCGATGCCGCACAGGCGTCGATTTCGAATTACGTAACTAATACCAATGCGGTGAATTTGTCGTATGGGATTCCATTAAGCGAAATAACACGAATGAGTTTTGGTTTGGGTGTGGAACAAACCGAGATTGTGACCAGTTCAACTACGGCAACACAGATAAATGATTTTATAAGCGCCAATAATGATGGAGATTCCAAGTACAAGATGTATAAACTCTCCAGCGCCTGGAGTTACGATACGCGAAACAGGGCAATTTTCCCGAGTGCTGGCGCACAAACGACATTCAGATTGGAAGCTGCCGCGCCTGGTAGCGCCCTGGAGTTTTACAAAGTGGGGATGCAATACCACCAGTATTTCCCGCTGTCAGAAAATTACACGCTGGCTTATACCCTGGGACTGGATTACGGTACAGCCTACGGTAAAACCACCGATCTTCCGCCATTTGAAAGATACTTTGCAGGTGGCAGCCAATCCGTACGTGGTTACGATACCAATAGTCTGGGCAACTCTGCCACAACCCGTGACTCAAATGGTGACCCTTTAGGCGGAAATCGTCGCTTGCTGACCAGTCTTGAACTGGTCCTGCCGAATCCGTTTTCTGATAAAAGTAAAGAACTTAGATTTAGCACCTTCATTGATGGGGGCTATATCTGGGCCAAGGATGACAATCTGGACCTGGGTGAGGTACGCTATTCGGCGGGTGTCGCCCTCATC
>JBECKZ010000174.1:0-14677 GCA_040235555.1 Thiohalomonadales bacterium
GTTTTATCCAGTCAAAATCGCGTGCAAACACCTGGCTTGCAAAAACCAGCTGGATCAATAAAACAAAAATGGTAAGTCTGGATTGGCGCATCGGGGTCACCTGATTATTGGTTCAGGTGAATATATAGCATAAGCCCGAATATACGGTAGATCGAATACTGTTAACTTGACCGCGGATTTTAAGGTTTATTTGCCTAGTTTAACTCGTTTGGCCAGGGTCAGGGCACAGGTCTTTAACTCGCGTTCTGCCGGCACCGTCATTTTGTCCACTGTTTCCGGGAACAAATAGTTGATCTTGTATACCAGTAATTGCATCTGATCATTCGAATAGGTGCCTGCCGGGGCCTGCAGATATTGCGTGCATAACTTCTGGTAGGCGCCAAGATCAACATGTGGTTTACTAAAATAGCCTGTATACAACATGTAACCGGCCCCGATGATGATAAGCACCAACGCCAGCGGGTAATAGGGGTTTGATTTTCTCATGAGGTTTTTGATTATAGGATTCGGTCCAGACGTGTTTGATTCTAACACTCTCCACCTTTGACTGACATCCGCTAGTTTCTACTGTGGTGCTTTACATTCATCACTTCATATTTATCCAGGGCGACCATCGATCCGTGCCTGCATCAGGATCGGCAGATATCCAATGACAAATAACATAAAACCCGCCGCCCACAACATCCCGGCGCTGGTAATCATTGTGATATAGGAAATCTGCAGTATCTCAGGTGCCAGCAACGGTCCAAGCACGCGCACCAGCGAACCCAGCGTCACCAGAACAAAGGCCGTGATCACCAATGGGCTGGCGGCAATGGCACGACCGGTATGGCCCAAAGAGACCCGCGCCATCATGCCCAGGGTCAGCATCCCGATGGTCCCGGCGGTAAATGCGTGAATCGCAGGGGAAACTGTATTGCCGCTATACATAGCGAAGGCATAAAGAAACAGTCCGATGGGAATCCAGCCATAGCCCAGATATAAAATCCATAACATCGGCACCCGCCACAGTGCCGCTAGATGCCAGCCCCAGCAGCGCAAGAGTTGTACTGCGCCGGCGATAAATGCAAGATAAGCAACGAGGACCTGGTCAGATGAAAACAGCACCGCGATCACCCACACCAACAGAGAAATAAATCCGGTCATATCGATGAGGCGAGATTGCCGGACCTTCGTCAGGGTGCCGGTGCCGCGCTCGATAAAAAATGGGATCACCCGCCCGCCCATTACCGTGATCAAAAAGACGATAGTCAGCCACGCCAGGCGAATCCCAACGGTCGTGGTCTGCCAGGCAGGGTGTAGATACCCCAGATGAAACAACAGATTGGCAACAAACAAGACCTGCACAATCACGATAAAGATCAGATGTTGAAATTGCCTGGTCTGCAGTAATGGGGGCAGCAGGACTAATGCAAGCACCGGCAGGAAACTCAAATCGATCACCGCCAGGAACCAACCGGGTAACGCCAACCAGGGCACGATCCGACCGGCCAGCCAGAGCATGGCCAGGGCACCAAGCTTCCAGCCATGCAGGGTTTGAAGATTGGTCCAGTTTCTTTCCGCCGTCAGCAGGAAACCGGCGATTACCGCCACGGTATACCCAAACAGCATTTCATGTGCATGCCAGTTTACTGCCACATAGGCTGTGGCAGACTGGCCACTATTGAGGACATACAGCCAATACAGGATAAAGATTACCGCACTGATACCGGCCAAAAGAAAGAAAGGACGAAAACCGAGGCGTAACAGAGGCATCTCTTTACTGGCAGTCTGATTGTTCTCAATCTGGATCAAAGTCATTCTCAGTTACTACCGGAGTCCGGTTGTTCAATGTACAGGGAGAATTCCCTCAAAAAAGCAAGTACACGTGACTGTATGTCTAGTAAGACTCAGAGGATCTGTTGTAGCAACACCTGCACCAGGTTCGAACGCGTGACAATTCCCTGGACCTGTTGCTGGTCGTCGGTCACGATGACACGCTTGATGTGATGTCGTTTCATGCTCTCAATGACATCGTGCAAGGTATTGTCCGGTTGCAGCGTGATAGTCTGGTGTACCATGATGTCCGCGACTTTGTCGGGTTTATTACCCTGTACCGGGTGATGGCGGAACATGGCCTCCAGTGTCTGCCAAAGATTATGCGATGGGTGATGACAGGGAATCCCCATGGCAGACAGAAAATCCGCTTCTGTCACAATGCCAAGCAGTTTGTTGTCCTGATCAGTTACGGGCAAACCACTGATACGTAGTTCGAGCAGTTTGCGTGCAGCCTCACGCAAGGCGGTATCTGGTTGCACGGTGACTACCTTGGTCGTCATGATATCACGGACTTTCAATTGTTCGGCCTGGCGCAGTAGCGCATGCCTCTCTGCTAGATGATGTATTTGCATGAGATCCTCCAACGTAACATCGATATAAGAGTCGAGTTCCTGTAAGGCATGTTTGAAATCCTGCGTTTGTAATTCTGGTTTATTCATCATCCGTCTCCAGTATCCGCTTCAGGCCGCACTTGCTTGAGTATAGTCAACCGTCGGGACAACACGTTGCCAGGAGTTTTCATTCAGATATACCTCGTACCTGGCCCAGCGTGCGAAATCTTCGCGGGCGGCTGTGCCGCTACTGCGCCGGCCCTGACCGGCAACCACCTTGTATATCAACTGGTCCCGGTGAGGTTGGGGATGTCGAGACTCATCAACTACCTGACGCACAGACCAATTGCTTCCGTACTCGCCATTACTGTAATAAGCACCCAGCTTAATTTGATCCGACCTCGGTCCCGATTGAAATCGGCTGTGCGCCAGATGATAGATTTTTTCCAGATCATCATTGCTGACATCAACGTACTGGTTCATCTGCTTCAGGGCATATTCCAGGTCCTCGCGACTCAACCCCTCTCCTTCCGGTTTAGTCTGCTCAAGCGTTTTCTTCCCGTAGCGCATCAGCACGACAGGGTAACGTCGCCAGGTAAATAAAAAATTGAACAGCAGTGCTACGCTCAGGATCACAGCCACATTGATCAGCACCGGCGTCAGGACATAGCGATAGCCGAGGGCATGCACACCGGCACCGGCCATGACTGCCGTCAATGCAGTCGCCCCACCGGGAGGATGAATACAACGCAGATAATACATGGCCGTGATTGCCAGCCCGACGGCGACTGCCGCCGCAACAAAGGTATCGCTGATCAGGAGATAACACGTCACCCCGATGACAGACGAAATCAGGTGACCGCCGATTAATGCCCAGGGCTGGGACAGGGGTCCGTGCGGCACCGCAAACAGTAATACCGCCGACGCCCCCATGGAGGCCACGATCAATCCGGCGCCGTCACTGACGAAATGCCGGGTAACGACTAAGATGCAGAAGATGCTGACGAATCCACCCAGGCCGGATACGATCTTTTCATGGTTACTGGTCTTGTTACTGCTGATGCCAAAAAATGCATTCAGGAGTCGGCTGGCATTCCGCATGACTGTTATCAATTCGCCTGCCCGTGCTTGGTGTCTCAACCTGTACTCCACACACGTGGGCGAATCATCCCCGCGATCTTGCAGGCCTGTTTGACATAACCATAGGGGAACAGGCTGAACAAATGCTGTTTGGCCGCCTTTTTCTCCATCCCCTCCTGCTCAACCAGATACTTGGTAACGTGGCGTACGTCCGGTGCCACCTTATGCTCCAGCCAGTAATCGCGCATGAAACGCAAAATCGGCCAGTGTGCCGTAGTCAGTTCCATCCGCTCTTCTTCGGCCAGGTCATGGGCCAAAGACTCATTCCAGTCTTCCGGGTCGACTAAATAACCCTCGACATCACGTGCAAGATTGGTGTTATTCAACATGGCACTTCCTCCTTTGTATATAAGCGTTTGCTACTATATCGTCAGGCTTTAATTATGGTAAAACGATATTTTTTGCTATCTAATATCGATTAACTCGATATTAAACCCTATAGTGGAGGCAACCCCATGGACATAGACCAGGCCCGGACCTTTCTTGCCATTACCGCCCACGGCAGTTTTCTCGAAGCGAGCAAACAGCTGCACCTGACTCAATCCACCGTGAGTGCACGCATTCAACGCCTGGAGGAGGAACTGGGCACTCGCCTGTTTGTGCGTAATCGCTCTGGTGCCAGTCTGACCCTCGCCGGGCGCCGCTTTATCGATTACGCCAAGCGTCTGGTGCTCACTGCAGATCAGGCGCGGGATGATATTGGTTTACCCGAACGCTATCGCGCCAGCTTGCGCATCGGTGGACGCATTGCCTTGTGGGAAGGCTTTTTACCGCGGTGGGTGGGCTGGATGCGGCAACAGGCTGCCGATGTCGTTATTCACAGTGAAATCGGGTTCGAAGAAGACTTGATGCATCGCCTGATCGAAGGCAGTCTCGACATTGGCCTGATGTACACACCGCGCCACACACCCGGGCTGATCGTCGAACACCTGTTTGATGAAACCCTGGTACTGGTTAGCAGTCGCCCTGACGACACAGGACCGAGCGATGATTACATATATATAGAGTGGGGGCCGGGTTTCTATGCCCAACATGCCCAGAGTTATCCGGATTTAGCGCGACCGTCACAAATTGCCAACATCGGCTGGCTCGGTATTCAACTCGCGCTTGCTAATGGTGGCAGTTGTTTTCTGCCGGCACGCATGGCCGCCTCGTTCATCGCCGCCGGCCGCCTGTTTCGGGTGCCGGGCTCACCAAAATATGTACACCCTGCTTATATGATCTTTCCACGCGACAGCGACAACCCGGTGATGGAACAAGCTGTAGCAGGATTGCGTGAACTGGCAGGCAGGGAACAAGCGATAGCCTGATTCGACACATAAAAAAAGCGGCCCGAAGGCCGCTTTTTTGTAGAGCCTGCCGGATCACCGGCAAAGGTTTTGGAACCTGATTACATCGCAGACTTTTGTTTGTGCTTGCGCTTGACGAAACCAAGTGCCACCAGCCCCAACGGCAGTATGGCCAGACTGCCGGGTTCCGGGACACCAGGCGGCGGCGTGGTCACGGAACTGAAGGCCCCGTATCTCATGGCTGTTCCAGTGAAACCAATCGTGGACAAATAGAAATCGCCCTGGGTGGTGGCTAACGGAATGATCGTCGGATCGACATTCGCACAACTGCCTGTATCCAGACCGGAACAGGGATTATTGAAACTGTTTACATGCGTGAAATCGGACGCCAAATCATAAGTCGCGGCTGCGCCGGTGATCATACCCATTGGATACGCCGGATCGTACTGACCTTGAATGTTGTCGACATAACGTCCGAAGCCGATCCCGCCATTGGTGGCATCCGTACTGACATACATCCAATCAGTGAAGACATCACTAAACACAGGATCAGGCGATGCCCCGCCAAAGATAGTCACCGAGGCGACACCGACGTCGTTGACAAAACCTGTGGTACCGGCCACGTCATAAGAACGAACATAATCCGTATCACTGACAAATGTGAATGTGATTGCGAGAGTATCAAACGTGGTGTAATCCGTTGCGCCTGCGGTACGATAGCCGCCCGCCACATCATAGACCGAATATGTATACGTGATGGGGATGGCATTGGCCGTTGATACGAACAGTGACGCGCCCAACAGCGTCAGCAATGCCAGCCAATACGATGTGAAATTCCTTCCCCGAATACCAAACACCTGCTTTTTATTCCCTCTTTCCATTTTTTCATCTCCATGTTTTATCATGATAAAAAGTAATGCCGAGTGATTGCGTCATTGAGATATAGAAATCTCATGCATTACCAGATCACAGGTAAGGTAACTTGCTTTCTCCCCCAACAACCCCCTCACTCATTATGCGGTAGAATTTCATCCACCTGTATTTCTTATAACACATTCTGCGCTACAAAATAATCAAGACGCGCCAGAATAAAAAAAGGCGGCGCTGGAAAGCGCCGCCTTTGTCCATCAAGCGCGGTAATTAACCCATGCGTGGTTTGCTGCGTTTGCGGCGGAACATGCCCAGGATTCCCAGACCAAGCGGCAGGATAGCCAGTGAATCCGGCTCTGATACTGTGGATACCGGTTGTGAAGTCTGTACAGAGAAAAACGCTCCACTAATCGCTGTATTTGTAATGTAGAAATCCCCCAGGGTCGTTGTCAGGATGACGGGATTGGTTGCGGTGTTGGCGCAGGTGTTCGGAAAACCCGAACAGGAAAGGCCAGACCCCAACCCACTGATATTAGAAGCGAGATCGTAGCTGGCAATGGCCGCCGCATCATTGGCAATAACGTCATAGGGATAGACCGGGTCGCTAACATTGCCTGCCGCGTCTAGCATACCAAAGCCGATCCCGTTATTAGTGTTGTCGACGCCGAAATAAAGTTGACCCGCATCAAACACGGCCGACATCGCAATCCCCCCTGTCGTACTGTATACATTCACCGACACTGTCCCGATTGAATTATAGGCAAAATTGGTACCATTCAGGCTTGCATAGATGACATTATCGGTATCAGCGGTCATGCTAAACGTCACCAGCTGGTCTGTGAACGCGACGCCACCCAGGCTGCCCGTTGCCACCTCGTCGGTTACGTTATACGTAATTGGAATGGCCTGGGCCAGCGAGGCATAACCTGCCGCCGCAAGCATGCTGACCACGCTTAATACCTGCAGTAATCGTTTCTTACCCCGCGCACCAAACAGCTGCTTTTTATTCCCTGTTTCCATTTTTTCATCTCCATGTCTTATCATGATAAAAAGTAATACTGAGTGATGGCGTTATTGAGATGTAGCAATCTCATGCATTACCTGACCATCAGGTTATGTAGCTTGTTCTTCCCCAACAACTTCCTCACTCGTCATAGGATGGAATCCAACTCCATCCGCGATTTTTATATCACAATCTGCGCTACAAAATAGTGATGTTTGTGGATTGTTTCGTAAACCAAAAGAATAAATATAAATTTTGACATGTTTTTCGATCATAGTTTTGCTGCCTGATTTATTAACTTATTAATAATAAAGCTATGGCCAGGTGCTGATGACACAATCGTTAACAAATCACGTTTATCTAAAGTGCCTGAATGTTTCGATTGTAACGGACAGAGATAAAGACCCACCCACCTGTACAGGGGGGTGATATGTTTGGTTGTTCGATGAATCAAAAATGCTTTAGCAGATCAGGTATGAGGAACGTCAGTTATTTTAGATACGGTACCTGATAAAACTGTTGGGTAACGAGGTCAATCTCGCACTGCAGATTTTCAAACCAGTAGCCGACTGAATTTGTCTGGCTCAACTCACATTGACACAACAAAGCACATGGTGGAGTGTCCTGGCAAAAATTGTTCTAACAACATACAGGATGTCAGTGAATCACTATGTCGAACAAACGACCGATCACTGCAGTTGCCAACATCGCCAACGCACCCCAAATGGTCACCCGTAGCGCGCCGCGAGTAATGCTTGCACCACCTGCCTTTGCCGCGATTGAGCCCAACATCGCGAGAAATACTAACGAACTGATGCTTACTACTGCCATGAGCAGATAGCCTGGTGTGAAACTCACCAGGAGCACTGGCAACACTGCACCGGCTGCAAACGAGGCCGCGGATGCCCAGGCTGCCTGCAGTGGTCGCGCCCGATTGGTTTCGGACAAACCAAGTTCATCGCGAGTATGTGCACCCAGGGCATCATGCGCCATTAACTGATCGGCAACTCGTGCCGCCAGCTCACTATCCAGTCCGCGCTTTCTATAAATACCGGCCAGCTCTTCACGTTCCGCGTGCTCATCTACCTCAAGTTCACGGCGTTCGCGTTCGATATCCGCACGCTCGCTGTCGGCTTGTGAACTGACTGATACATATTCACCCGCCGCCATCGACATGGCACCAGCGACCATTCCGGCAATCGCTGCAAGCAAAATCTCCGTGCGTTCCGCATTGGCAGCCGCAATGCCCACAACCAGACTGGCGGTTGATACGATGCCATCGTTCGCACCTAATACCGCCGCACGCAACCAGCCCGTACGATCACCGTAATGCCGTTCAAAATGAGATTTACGCATAATCTATTTAAATAGCCCAATCGCTTACAGCTTGCTAATTAACAGATTTAATGATCGCGGGGCAAGAACCAAAATCTGACAACATGCTCTATAGTTTTAACAAAGGAGAACGAACCATGAATCGAGTCAAACAATTACTCAATGAGTGGGCGCAGGATTCTCAAACCCGATCCAGAGTCAGAAGCGTTGCAGTGAAACTGACGTCTCATGATTATGCCCGTGTCCGGGCACTCGCGGAGATCTATCCCAACCACAACGAAGAGCAAATCTTAAGTGAGTTGCTGACCGCCATTCTCGATGAAGTCGAAGAGGCCCTGCCCTACATCCCGGGCAAGGTGGTGGTGGCCGAAGACGAGTTTGGTGATCCGGTATATGAAGACTTGGGCCTTACCCGCAAATTTGAGCAGCTAACCAAGAAATACATAAAGATAATGCAATAGCGAGTCCAAACCAGGCAATTACGTTGCAGTCGCCTTGCCGATACCCCGGGCGAACAGTTTGATCAGTTCATCGATCATCGTGTCCAGCGGAATGTTCTGATAACGGGCATCTTCGCGAATGAACCGGGTATACAAAATTTCGCGTAGCATACCCTGAAACATCAGGCCGGCCATGCGCGGATTCACATTTCCCTTCATCTGATCTGACTGCGATTCCTGAAGGGTGTATTCGATATAGTCAGTGATGGAATGCCAGCGTCGTTCGAAAAAGGCGTTGGCCGTTTTGGATCCTTCCAACGCACTCATCAGTTCCATGCGCAGAAAATCCGGATCACGGGAGACATTTTCCACATAGATGCAGGTCATGCGTTTGAGCACACTGACAAAGTCCGTGGGTTCCGTCAGGATCGCCTCAATATAACTTTCACGTTGTGCAGAATTTTGTGCCAGGACTTCCTCGTATAACTGTTCCTTGGAGGGAAAGTGTTGGTACAAAATGGCCGGGCTTACGCCCAGCCGTTTTGCTATCTCATCCACCGAGACCCCGTGGTATCCCTTGTCGGCAAACAGAATTTTTGCGACTGCCAGGATCGAGGCCTTGCGTTCTGCCGCCTTTAGGCGCTTGCCCATCTTAGCTGGGCAAATCAGCTTTTCTGGATATCAAAGACAAATGCGCCATCCGCCTCGGAGGAGCTCAACAGGGTATGCCCGGTCTGTTTACAGAAGGCCTCAAAATCCTTGACCGAACCCGGGTCAGTCGCGGTGATACGCAGAACCTGGCCGCTGCTCAGGGCACTGATACTTTTCTTGGCACGCAGGATAGGCAAAGGGCAGTTAAGGCCGCGGGCGTCGAGTTCTTGTGAAATCTCACTCATGGTCATTCTCCAATTTATAAGTAAACGTTCACTAACAATAGCAAGTCCAGACCCAGAGTCAAGACTTGCAGCCGCTGGTTTTGGCCAATACCGCCCACTTGAATAGATATGCTGTTAAATCAATGAGATAAATTGAAAAGCCACCGAATCCGGGTCTGGCTTTGGCTGCCATCCCAGGACAGCCGCCGCCAGAATTTTCTAATAACGTCCCGAGCAGCTAATAACCCCCGATTTTACGAGCCGGCGTGCCCAATGCTGCGTGTCATGGCCATCATGTCTCCGGCTCCACTACGGACATAGACCAACTTGTGCTGGCTCACATGCAATATGCGCCAGAACAACACATCATGAACCTGCTCACCAGGGTAAGTACTTTGCTCAATCAATAACATCAGGATCCCGTTTTTCGCTTCCCATCTGCCGGAGAACTGCCACTGCTGGCGGGACTTACCTGCCAACGCTACAAATTGATAAGTGAATGTTTTGTCTGGTCTGAGCACAAGCCCGGTTTGCAATGGATTCCCGGCTTTGTCGGGCCGACTTTGCGTCTGCCAGCGGCCGACCAGGCTTGTCGGTAGTTCGATAAGCTGCTGCTTCGTGATATCACTGTATTTATCGTATTGTTTTGTTTTGGCCAGTATGTTGGCGCGAAAACTATGCCAATCACCAATCAGACCCGATATCGGATGGGAATTATTTACCATGGCAGGTTCACTGGCCTTGGCAAATACCGGAGCCTGATGCATCAAGACCGCAATGATCGTGATAGCAAATATTTGCCTTATCATCATGCACCTCACTTGATTCGTTAAGATTTCATCTGGTTTAGACAAGTACAAGTGGTGCTCTGTTCGCCAGCACATCAAAAAACGCTTTGCTGCACGCTACAGCAGGTTTAGTCTGGTTTCGGACTGAAACTGTTTTCGCCAGAGCTTGTCGTAGATTTTACAAATCGAGTTTTGTCTGCATAGAAAAAACCTGCTCGAGCATTGCGTCTGCAAAATTGGCAGCTTAACGGTTCGTCGTGCTGAACAAAAACCACAGGAGGGATTCGCGATGAAACTACATCGCCTGGGCAACAGCAACTTGCAAGTACCGCATATCTGCCTGGGCACCATGACCTTTGGCCAGCAAAACAGCGAAGCAGAAGCACATGCGCAACTGGACTACGCATTCAGTCAGGGGATTAACTTCATCGATACTGCCGAAATGTATCCGGTGCCCGCCAGGGCGGAAACAACCGGCTCAACCGAAAAATATGTCGGGACGTGGCTAAAACAGCAGGCACGCGACCGGATTATTCTCGCCACCAAAGCGACGGGACCCGGACGAACCTTTGAGTGGATCCGCAATGGACAATTACATTTCACTCGTGAAAATTTACATCAGGCACTGGACGGATCGTTGCAGCGCTTGCAAACCGATTACGTCGATCTCTATCAACTGCATTGGCCGGATCGTAATGTGCCCGTCTTCGGTGGTTACCACTATGATCCTGGGTGCGAACGCGAGACAACTCCCTTGCGGGAGTCACTCGAAGCCATGGCAGACTTCATTGGTGAGGGTAAAATTCGGTACTGGGGTTTATCCAACGAAACGCCCTGGGGTCTGATGACTGTCCTGCGTCTTGCCGATGAATTGAACCTGCCACGCCCGGTCTCGGTCCAGAATGCCTACAACCTGATAAATCGCAGCTGGGAGAATGGCCTGTCCGAGATTGCCTACCGGGAAAACATCAGTCTGCTAGCTTACTCACCGCTTGGCTTTGGTCACCTTAGCGGCAAGTATATTGATGATCCCGGCGCTGTTGGTCGCGTCAACCTGTTCCCGGGATTCACCGCCCGCTACAACAAACCCAACACTACCGAAGCTGTTACTGCCTACGCTGAACTTGCCAGGCTATACGACCTGACACCAGCACAGTTGGCATTAGGCTTTACCTATAGTAAATGGTGTGTCACCAGCACCATTATCGGCGCCACAACAATGATGCAATTACGCGAAAATCTGGCTGCCGAACAGGTTGAATTATCTGATGCCATACAGGAACAGATCGAACAGATTCATTTACAGTTTCCCAATCCGGCACCATGAGTCATGGCAGGCATCATTGCTTGCACAAAGCAACTACTTGACATCCAACATCACCAGCATCTTCGCAGCACTGCCTGCAAAAAATATCGCACCAGGCATCTGGACAGTTTCACCGGATGTCATGTTGTAAGTAAGTGGATCGGTCGCAGGGTCATTCATTAAATATCCCCAGATCAATGGAGCACCAGTTGCGTCTAGTAAAAGATATCGGCTGGCTAGTGCATTGACAGTTTCACTGGCGCCTGATTGATTTTGCACACTGACATTGACAATCAAGTTGCCAGTCGCCGAAGTACCCGTTATGGCATAAGACAGCGGCATGACCGTGACCGGTGCGATGTGATCTGCAACCACCACGGTGACATTACTGATGGCAACAGACGAGACATTATCGTAGGTGAATGTATTGACCTGAGGGAAACCATCCAGGACAAAACCGGTTTGCCCGGGTGTCAGGCAGCCGCTGACACGAGTACCATCGGCCTGCTCACCGATATCCCCCATTACTGTCTCGCTGGTTTGATACACCGTGACAGGCACACCACCCGTACCCGTCATCTGATATGACATATTGCCTAAGGTGATTTGACAGAGTAATTGTTGACTGATGTTCGTCACCTCAACCGCCATGTAATTTATTGTATCTGTACTCTTGTCTCGACTGATTGTCGCACGCTCAATTTGTAAGTCACTACTCGGCTGATTGAAAGCAAGTGATTTGCTTAACACCGCATTGTCTTCGCTCTGGTTACCTACCTGGGTTCCACTGAGTATGGCAAGCGTATTTCCGTTAACATTCAGTGTTGTCGGTGTTCCGCCTGGGCCTGTGTTACCGTTATTGTTCGGATTGCCTGGATTGCTGGTGTTGCCTCCACCACAGGCAACCACCAGCATCGACGAAAACACTACGAAAAATATGAAACGTGTAGACATAAAATCCCTCCCTGGAATGCGAATTGAAGATAAGCATGACCCAAAACATCCATCTGAGTCATCACTGCATTTGTTTTAGTACAGTCTTAAACACCTCTTATCGGTGAAATATAGTAATAGTAGTAGTAAGAGTTGTAATAAGTAACCATTTCACAATCACACAAGTTTTAACAGATGGCTTATCAACAAAGCTCACCAAGCACGATGAATAATGCGAGTAGCATTACTCATCTCCTGCATTGAACTTTGTTTACTGATTTTAATTTATTAGCATTTTCTTACCCGGCTTAAATTCTCTATTTTTTGTAATGATTATTAACACCTGCTGCTGGATCTGACATAGATGACATGCAGTAAACCAGTAGTGCCAGCCTGAATAATCGCCATACCAATTTTCCCATACTGGAATAAAGAGACTAATCCTTCTATAGTTATTAACCATAATAATACGCATCCAAATGCGGAGGAGGATTCAATGAATATCAAATGGTTAGCTGTAACAGTACTGTTTTGTCTGGGCACGGTTCCACTCGCGGTAGCCTCTCCCGATGACCAACAAGGCATCGATCACCATGCCGACCTCAAGGATCGAATATTCATTACCAACGACGACGGTAGCATCTCGCTAATTCAGCGAGTACACGATCGTTTTGGGATGGATTATAAGGAGACGGGCCAGGTACAAGTCGGCCTGGTGGGACCACACTGGCCGGCAAACCAATACGAAGGTAACCCGAACTGGTGGTGGGTCGGTGTCCCAACCGGATCGATTCGTGGATTCAAGGCAGAACGCAATGCACCGCTCTCGGATTTGGCGCAGCCCAAAAATCAAATGGATGTAAATACCTATACCTACGACGGCGTACCAACTGGCCTGCCAATCAAGGGTGAGAGCTTTGCCGGTGTCACGCCGAACGGTAAAGAGCTATGGAATTCGGCACGGGAGATTGACGAGATTCAGGAAATCGACTCCGACCCGCATAGCCCGACGTTTGGACAAATCCTGACACATATCAAGGTTCCCCTGTCCGCCTTCGCCGGTACGGGTTCGGCCACGCAGGGCAAGATGCGGCCCTGTGACATGAGTATTGCACCGAATGGTAAATACCTGTTCGAACCGGATCTTGCGGGTGAAACCGTCACCGCTGTTGATATCCGACACAAGAAGGTCGTCTCGCAGCTTCAGCTACAACCCACCGTTGCCGGTGAAAAAGTCAGGCCATTCATGCTTACGACCAATGGCAAGCTCGCACTGGTGGAAACCTTGGAGGGTGCTGGAAATTATGTCGTCCTTGACGTCAGCGATCCACGACACATGCGCCAGATCAAAAGTCTGACCCAGGCCGACGGCCTCGGAATTCGTCCGATGACCAATGAATTTAGCCCTGATGGCAAATACGCCTATCTCATTACCAACGGTTCAGTCAGTATGCCGCCGGTAATCAGTGTACTGGATCTGAGCGATTTGCAAATCGTCAATAACATCGCGTTGGCGAACGACTGCAAACCATATGCGGGAGATTTTTCCAAAGACGGCCGCCACTTCTTTGTCGCCTGTTCAGGCAATAATACTGTAGCAGTTATCAATACCCACCTGCAGGCCATGGAACAGGAAGTTGCAATATCCGGTACCAACCCACTACCCCGGGGTGTTATCGTTCGCTAACCGTAGCTTCCAATGCTGACAAAATGGAGAGCATGCTGTTTTGCCCTGGTTTATAGCTTCGCTCTGGTCGTTGCTGCAGCAACGGCCAGAGCGGAGCAAACCCCAACCCTAACGCTGTTTATCAGCGACGCAATTGCTTCCGACAGTGCCGCAATACGTGCCGCCAATCGTTTGAGCAAAACCCTGACAAGCAATATTCAATTCAAAACCCAAACCCTTCACGCATTTAATCAGCACAATCCATCTCAAACCGGTCTTGTCCTTGCCCCATTAGCACAGTGGAGTCGCATCGTACCGGCACTGGACGTGCTGCGCCTGCCGTTTTTCTTTACTGATCTGTCAGCAATACACCATGCCATGGACGGTTCACTGGGAAAACACCTTATCCGGGCAAGCCAGACAGCGGGCTGGAGGTTACTGGCGGTATGGGATGCGGGCATGACGGATTTTTCCGGCAACCAAAGCTACAACCGCCTGCCAAACCTGGCTGGCATGCAGTTTGTCCTGTGGCAACACGATCAGTTGCAAGAGACGGAACTGCATGCATTAGACGTATGGACACGTGTCATTACACATGGAGGTGTACAACGCAACGCCCAGGAATGTCTGGTCAATAGCCGCTCCACAACACCTGCGCAAATG
>JBECKZ010000202.1:0-43123 GCA_040235555.1 Thiohalomonadales bacterium
ATACCGGCGTGTTGAGAGTATGCCTTTGGCGATTTTCTTGGCGATAAATATCGCAATGTGCGTCGCGATATACGTTGCGAGTTTCTTGCCCTGACTTTTCCCAACCATTTTTAGAAGCATTTGCGGATTATTTTGTAAATAGTCTCCGACCTTCTTTAATTCTGACGTTGTAAAATTTCTGAGATCCACACTGGTGAGTCCTTTAAGACTGGCCTGCACAGACATGTTGATATCAACACTGATGTTTTTAAATTTCCCATAGGCCGCCATTTGCACAACGATCTCGTCTGGGATGTAGCGAAAATAATAGGTCACGATCTGGATGACAGTCGCGGTAATCGGGTTGTCGACCAAATCAATGCTGAGTGTATACGCTTTCTCCAACACATCTTTTGCCAGATTAAACGCTAACGAGTTCTCGATGCCAATTTCCGTAATTCGCTGGCTACCCGCCAAACCAAGCCCTTCACCTGTCCGCTCTACCCCTTTGACAATCTTATCCGTCGTGGTGACTGTCCCTTCGAAAACACCGGTAGCCAGCCCTTTGGTCGGGTCAATCTTCGATAAATTATTAATCAACTCGGAAAAGGTTGCCTGTCGGTGTACCACGCGATAATCCGGGTCATGACAACCCATGTTACATTCGTGCCAGCGCTTTTCCAGCTGCTGGGTCGTCGCCAGCATATCGATATTTCCGAAGGGGGTGGACTTGCACGTATCTAGAAACCGCTGAATACCCAGGTTGCGGATGGCTACGCCATCCATTCTGCAGGAGGCAAAGTCTTTATATGTCAGTGGTGTGCCGGTACCCGTCATGGCGCAAATACTCCAGTAACTATCTGCCAGGAAATGTGCTGAAAATGTTACCTGTTCGCAGGTCTACCGCCAATCAACAGGGTGTTAAATTTCGTAACAGAATGTGACATTATTTGGCATTATTCACTAATATTCTGTACTCCTTGCTAATATAATTTAACGTAATTCAAGATAATTAATATGGTCATGACACAACAGACAAATATCAACACAGGCTTTTACGTATCTGAACTGTCGAAGCGCGTTTTGCTATCGAGCCTAGTCGCCCTGTTCTCTATTTTATCCTTGGTCAGTGGTTGTCATGCGGAGGAGTCTACTCACTCCTATGCTAAAAATGGTCTGTCCTTTCACTATCCTGCGACCTGGAAAATCAACGATGACTTTCTCTTACCCGGCACGCGCAGAGCATTAAGTGTAGAGACCCCTACCCCCTCGATTATCCGAATCGAGATGTATGCAAAGGACACCTTGCTTTACACTCCGGAATATCGTCAGTATGACACGTCACTAAAGCAGTTCGCCAAACGTTATAACAAGCTGGACGTCGGCGCAAAACTGACGAAACCAGAACCCATCACCCAAAAATATGTGGAACGTGGCCATTGGAAAGGTCTCCGGGAAACACAACCATATAACATCGGCACCTATGTCAATGAGACACTCGTGCGCGAGTTTTATCGCATGGATACCAAAAACGAAATCGTGTTTATCACCATGGACACCAGCAAGGATGAATACAAATCGACGTCTGCTGGATTTGATACAATTTTAAAGTCGTTCAAGTATCAATAATTCGCACAAATTGTTTATCAGGCAACATAAGAGCTAACATGGCGAAATAACCAGGTTTCCCCGAAATCCGTCAATGTCTACAAGAACCTTTCTATTATTCATTACCTTATCGATTCTGCCAATCTCCAGCAGCGATGCTGGCCAACCCGGCGCCAACTATACAAAAGACGGACTCTCGTTTAATTATTTATCTAACTGGACAGTGGATGAAGATGTCATGTTTCCTGGTGCGCAACGTTCGCTGGTGATAGACAGCCCCACAAAATCGTTAGTTTCAATTGAAATGTACGATAAAAATTCGCTGAACACGTATCCAGAATATCGAAAATATAATGCATCATTGAAGTATTTCGCCAATCGTTATAAAAACCGCGGCATCTATGCCAAATTGCAAACCCGTTATCCCAATAAGCAAGTCTTTATAAACAGGGAAGGGAAAAAAGGATTGCAGGACACACAGCGGGTAAAATTCGGCGATATGGTTGACTCTATCATGACGCGTGAATTCTATCGATTTGATACGAAAGATGAAATCGTATTCGTTACCATGGATACCACCAAGGATGAATACAAGGCTACGGCTGCTGGGCTGGACACAATTTTAAAGTCGTTCAAGTATAAATAGCTTCTGCGATCCATTCTCAGGAAAAACAAGTTTTGTCACGATACCTGCTCAGATAAATATCTATATTACTAATACAATAAGCGATGACGAATCTGAAACTTTACGTAATCTTGATAGCGTTTTTGTTAATTGGAATCATCTTTACTTACAACCCCATACACGTTTTTATTCAGTTAATGCAGACAATTCAATCCCAGGCAGACAAGATCGCTTTCGATAAGGGCGCGTATTATCTGTTTGGGGGTGGATTGCTTTTTACGGTTGGGCCACTTTGGGTTCTGTTTATACTGTCGTTAAGTATAAACAACCCTGAAGCAACGAAAAAATTGAGTACTGCAAAAGCAAAAAGCGTTCAACGAGTTGTTTATGCCTTCTTTTGGGTGTGCCTTGCCTCAACATTTATCCTTCCTCATGTCATGAGCATCGGTGTAGGCAATTACCTGGAAAATCGTGGCTACACCTATTGCGATAAACTTTCCAGGCAGTGGCTGTTTAATCGAACGATGGTCTACACGAAAAATACTTGTACCGATGATAATTCATCAACGCACTAATCTTCCGTCAAGAGACAATCATAAATCCCACCTTTTACTGGCTTTGTGCTGGTTGCTTATATTCAGTTCTTTATCACTAGAAAATAACTGCCGGGCGGCTGATTCTATACAAAAATATTTTAAAGATGGCTTGTCCTTCATGTATCCTACTGGTTGGAAAGTTGATGAAGACTTTATGCTGCCCGGCACACGGCGCTCAATCAGCGTGGAACCCCCGAAGGACTCTAGTACTTCGTCAGTCCTGATCGAAATATATTCAAAGAACAACTTGTTATACATACCAGAGTACCGACAATATGACTCGTCATTAAAGCAGTTTGCAAAGCGATATAATAAGCGGGATGTTGGCGCAAAACTCACAAAACCCGAACCTATTACACAAAAATTTGTAACACGTGATAATTGGAAAGGCCTTCAGGAAACACAACCGTTTAATATTGGTACGTATATCAATGATACGTTGATTCGCGAATATTATCGCATGGATACAAAAGATGAAATTGTGTTTATTACGATGGACACTGAAAAGGATAAGTACAAAGCTACTGCCTCCGGCCTGGATACGATTTTAAAGTCGTTTAAGTATCAATAGAATCTACTAGCTATTCACGGTATAAAGCATGCTATTTAGATCATTTTTATTAATCCTCGCTATATCGATTCTACCGATATTCACATGCCATGCTAGCCAGCCTGCGGTTAGCTATTCAAAAGACGGTTTAACATTCAGATACCCATCTGGCTGGAAGGTTGATGAAGACTTAATGTTCCCAGGTACACGTCGCTCCGTCAGTGTGGAAACTCCCAAGACCTCACTCATTACCATCGAGATGTATGCGAAGGATATTTTGACCTCGTTCCCGGAATACCGGCAATACAACTCGTCACTGAAGCAGTTTGCCAAACGTTATTTCGGTCGGGACATTACCTATAAATTGCAAACCAAACATCCCGCTAAAGAAGAATTCATTAAACGCCAGGGCATGGCAGGATTAAAGGAAACGAAACGATTTCAGATAGGCGATCTTGTTAACAAGATCATGATCAGTGAGTTCTATCGGGTGGATACAAAAGATGAGGTTGTCTTTATCACGATGACCTCCCCCCAGGATGAATTCAAAACCACTTCGGCTGGATTTGATACGATTTTAAAATCGTTCAAGTATCACTAGAAAATTCTCCGCGTATTTCACTGGCAGAAACTGCTTTGTCGCAACAGGACAAGGTGTCGTCGGGCCTGCACACTTAGAATTGAAATGTATTCCAAAAGTATATTAGCGTCTTGATATATACGACACTGGCTACCGCCGAGTCCGGAATTCTTAGAAAATCCCGACCTTTTCCCTAAATATGAGCAATTTCGTCTATATTTATACTTAGAATTAATAAGCCCCACCATTTGCGTTGTTTTAATGTGTCTTTTTGGGACAAACCACCAATGAAAATCACCGTGATTATTTCGTCTAATGAGTCCGAAACGGTCTGGAATGCCTTTCGTTTTGCCATCACCTCGCTGGTCTATGAAAACGAGGTGACGGTCTTCCTGCTGGGTCTGGGGGTGGAGGCGCCGACCCTGAGCACCCTGAAATTTGATGTCTCCGAACAGATCGAGCTGTTCCGGGAAAATGGCGGGGAGATGATCGGTTGTGGTGTATGCTGTGAAAATCGCAAGGATACGATGCCCTTTCTCACCGAGGCGCTCAATTGTGAGCTGGGCTCGATGCAACAGCTCTACGCCCTGGTGGCCGAGGCCGATAAGGTTGTGAATTTTTGAAACGCGATGAAACTGCCAGATCTCAATGCGCTGAATAGCCCGATCCACCTGACCGGGTCGCTGGATGATTACCTGGACACCCTCACCCCCTTTCTACAACACAGTTACAGCATCGCAGTCTTCGATAAGTCGGGGACACGCTGTTTTGTGAATGCGTCCAGTCTCTATTTGTTGGAAGACGGCAGCGATTCGCTCGACGCCTTTTACGCGAAGCAGCCCTTGCAACAGGCGAAGACCTTTCGCGGCGCGCTGGCGGCCTGCATGAACAGCGGCCAGTGCCAGTCAGCCCGGCTCTGTGTCTACTTTGATCGTCACATCAACGTGGAGCTGAACCTGCAGTTTCAGCCCTTGCTGTCTGATGACAAGGTGGTCGGTTGTCAGCTCAGCGTGGGGGAGGAGACCTTCAGTTATAACCGGCACCACCTCGCCAGGTTACAGCATACGCTCGAGAGTTACCGTGTGCATCTCAACCGCGTCACTCATGACAAATTGAAGGCCGATAGCTTTGTGCAGGCGCTGCTAAAGAACGCGCCTTTTCCCATGATGCTGCTCAATCAACACCGTCAGGTGATGCAGATCAACGAGGCCTGTGAACACCTGTTTGGCCTGGTATCGCGCCAGGCCATGGCCGAATCGTGCGAGCTGTTTCTGGATTGTTATCAAACGCACCATGGCTGTCCGCTGCTGGAACAGCACAAAGAGGTAAACCTGGAAGCAGGATTGTGTCTCGCCAACCAGTCCCAGGACACGCACATCCTGCGCAGCGCGGTGTTGTTAACCGAAAAAGGTGAACCGATTATCCTCGAGGCCTTCATCGATATTTCGGATCGGTATCGCGCCGAACAGGACTTAAAACACGCCAATGCCCGGAACCGGCTGTTGCTGGAGTCGACCAGCGACGGCATCTTTGGGCTCGATCTGGAGACACGGTTTACCTTTGTGAATCGTTCGGCCGCCGAGATGTTTGGCTACAATGCCAACGCCTTACTCGGCCGCCGCATGCACGAAGTCATGCACTACGCCGATGAGGATGGTCGTCCTCAGAAAAAAGAAGACCTGGCGATCTACCAGACACTCAAGTTCGGCAAGAAATGCAGTACCGATGCGGTTTTTTCCGTGTATGAGGGCCAGCCGATTCCGGTGCAGTATTCCAGTAGCCCGGTGTTTGACAACGGCGTCCTCACCGGGGCGGTGATCGTGTTCCGCAACGTGGCCGAATCGCGAGCGCTCAATAAGAAAATGGAATACATGGCCACCCATGACAGCCTCACCGGCCTGTTGAATCGCAATGAGTTTGAACGCCTGGTTAACGCGCAGATCACCCTGTGCCGTGCCGAACATCAAAGCGCGGCCTTGAGTTACATCGACCTCGACCAGTTTAAATTAGTCAACGATACCTGCGGCCATGCCGCCGGTGATGCCCTGTTGCGCCAACTCACTAACGTGCTGCAAAACAATATGCGCAAGGGCGATATCCTGGCGCGCCTGGGGGGGGATGAATTCGGGATTCTGTTTCTAAACGTGGATATCAACCAGGCCCTGGCACTGACGGATGCGGTGTGCAGGATCATCGAGGAGTTCCGTTTTATCTGGGAAGGCAAATCCTTTTCCATCAAGGCCAGTGGCGGGGTCGCCATGATCGATGAATACGTGGAGGATGATTCCAAATTAATGAGTGCGGCCGATTCAGCCTGTTACATCGCCAAGGAACGTGGCCGCAACATGGTGCATCTGTATGAACACAACGATGAGGCCGTGACCAAACGCAAGAGCGAAATGATCTGGGTCTCGCGACTCAACGAGGCCCTGTTACGCAATCAGTTTCGCTTGTATTACCAGCCCATCATTCACCGCGGCGATACCGCACAATGCCGCTTTATCGAGTTCCTGGTTCGGCTGCAACAACCCGAATACAGCGAAGACGATAATATCACCCTGCCCGGCGCCTTCATCCCGGCGGCGGAACGCTATAACCTGATGCCGCAGGTGGATCGCTGGGTGACGCGTCAGGCATGTGACTGGATCGTGAAGCATAATGGCAGTAATCCACAACTTGATCTTTGTGCCATCAATCTATCCGGGCATACAATCGGTAACAGCGACTTTGCCCAATTTCTGGAAGGACAATTTCGAGCCCACCCGAATATCGCCCGTCACATCTGTTTTGAGATCACCGAGACTGCCGCGGTGGCGGATCTCAAACGTGCAATCGATTTTATCAACTTCATCAAGGGCTTTGGCTGTCAGTTTGCCCTAGATGATTTCGGTACCGGCATGTCTTCGTTTTCCTATCTCAAAAACCTGCCGGTCGATTTTCTCAAGATCGATGGTACCTTCGTGC
This sequence comes from Thiohalomonadales bacterium, assembly GCA_040235555.1. Taxonomy (GTDB): domain Bacteria; phylum Pseudomonadota; class Gammaproteobacteria; order UBA6429; family Thiohalophilaceae; genus RI-92. Next base: position 6,903 of record JBECKZ010000202.1, read on the forward strand.
GCGACATGTCCACGGATCGCGTCGACTACGCCATGGTCGAGGCCATCAACCAGGTCGGCCAGGTCATGGGGATCCAGACCATCGCCGAATACGTGGAAAATGCCCGCATCGTGGATCAGCTCGTCATGATCGGCGTGGATTATATGCAGGGTAATCACCTCGCCGAACCTCAACCGCTTAACAGATTCAGCCCGCGGAGCCTGAAGCTGACGCATTTAATTCATTAACGCGTACAGGACGTTTCTTGCTTGCCTAAAACGTTAGCGCCCCGTGAAGGGGCGCTAATTGTTTTCTTGCCAGTGACTACTTATTACGGAATCGATGTCGGATCCATCGGGGTGTGCATGGTGATGGTGCACTTGGAGGAACCGGTCAGTTTGGTTTGATCATACATGTTGTAGTTGAAGATCCCGTTGAAGCAGACGGAGCCGACCATGTTGGCGACACGGCCTTTGCCCGCGATTTCCTTCAGTCCGCCACACCCCAGGATACGGATCGGGATGATGCCGTTGACCGGATCGAAGCTTGGCGCTTTAAACACCGGGCCCCACATGTTAATGGCACGGCCTTCGAGGGGCACACCGGCATTGGAGACCAGGACGCCGCCGTCCTTGAGGTACATCTTGCAGCTGCCGGCAATACAGGTGAAGTTGACGATAGGATCATTGGGTTGGCCGCTGAAGGTGATCTGCGCGCCTTCGAGGGTGGCCACCTGGCGCTCGGGTTCGACCTCATCGGAGACTTCACCGTTAGGGAAGATGTGTTCCGGCGCATAGCCGGGACCGCCGACAACGTAATATGGCGTGCCGTCACTAGTTTCTCCCACACTGCTGCTGGCGATCTTGTAATGAATCAGCAAGGTAATGGGCTCGGGTTGCAGTGGATAATCATCATCAGCATAAGCCGCTGCCGTGATCATCAACAAGCTCGCCAGGATTGCCGGTAAGGTGAAGATAAAGCGTTTGTTCTTCATAGCGTGATTCCTTAATGTTGTTTGTTGGTTGTTATTGCTATTTCTGGCGGGTGCCACCCGCTCTTGTGCTTGCTTTACTCTCTACAACTTAAACTCGGGATTTCGCTTAACGGACCGCTGGTTCCGGCTGATCGGATTTATGTGGGTTCAGATCTAGCCGGACGCGTTTCGCCATTTTGCGCGTTTTGGTACAGGGAGGCAATGAGGATTTGCCGTGGTGGGGTGTGACTGTGTCATGGCGAAAGCCGAGACCGCAGAAAAACTACTGTTTACGGCGTTTGATCAGGAACTACTTTTTTAATATTACGTGGAGCTTGCCGTCCTTGATCTCCAGCGTGTCGACGCCATCCCGGATTGCCTGCCAAAAGCCACCGGCATCGCCGAATTCCTGGATGAGGTTGATGTTCTTCATGTTGCCGAGCCAGGCGTTGGGCAGCGGCACGCCCCAGACGCTGACGCCCTTGAGGATGGCGCGGGGTTGTCCGTTTTTGATCCGCAGTTCGAGCCCGGCGGTGACCTTGAGGGTCTTGCCGCCGAAGAACGGCATGTCGGGGTCGAGGTGGATCAGCAGCTTGGCACTGGCAAGATTATCCGACAGGTCGATGGCGAGCTTGCTGGCGAGATCGGTGTTGTGTGCCAGCAAGGCGTTGAGCTCTTTTTCGCTGAAGGTGATGTCGCGGTTGGCGTCGGTCTCGCGATAGGGCTCGGGCTTGAGTGCCGGCTCACCCGCTGGGCTGATACCCAGGCGTTCGAGTTTGCGGTCCAGGCGCTGTTGTTCCTTGTGGCTGAGGGTCACCGGGGTGAAAGCGCTGGGAAACAGATACACGTTGATCACCCAGTACACGATGGCAAGGGTCACGGCCACGGTGATGACGATGATGCCGAAGGTGCGCCAGGGATTACGGGCAGGCTTGGGGCTGCCTTGCAGGTTCGGCTCAGGATTGGTGGCTGGCGTTGTCATGTTTGAATCTTACCCTCTGCGGCACTCACAACCCATCCCTCGCATACACGTATATATATAAGAATATACTGATGTTAATTTGTGCAGTGAATCGTCGAGGTGTAACTCTATCCTTTCAATACCGGGTTTATACGTAGGATTACTTATTCACGAGCCAGGAAACAAAGCTTTAAAGTTGTGATCAAGCTCCAGAGTCTTGCCTTGTCCCTGCTGAGCCGTCGTGAAAATGCAAAATACGCCGTGTAGATTATTTAGTCGGATGTTTGCTGCCGGGCGTTGGTCAGGAAATATACTGGTATGTAACAAGTTGTAACTGCCTCTTCGCATAAAACAAGTTTGTTGCATATAATCAACAAGTATAATTCCCGACAAATCTACTCACTTATTGTCTTAAGACTGGTAGGGATATATAAAAATTCTAACCTCTCAGGAGTGGCTATGCCGAAAGTTATCAATATCAAGTCAATCAAGGTTTCTTGCAGCCAGTGCAGCTTGTCCCAGTTATGCCTCCCCCGTGGTTTGAACGACGAAGAATTTGATCTGCTCTCCTCTATCGTTAAACGTGAACGTCCGATCTCCAAAGGTGACACCGTGTTTGAGATCGGCCAGCCATTCAAATCGCTGTATGCGATCCGTACCGGTTCGGTAAAAGTCTTCCTGCCCACCAATGAAGGTGATGAGCAGATCGTAGGCTTTCATATGCCGGGCGAGTTGCTCGGCTTCGATGGCATGGGGCACGACACCCATGCCTGCAGCGCGGTGGCGCTGGAGTCCAGCAGTATTTGCGAACTACCTTATTCAAACTTGCATGACCTGGCGCACGAGTTGCCCAGCCTCAGCGATCACTTCATGACCCTGATGAGCAATGAGATCGCCGAAGAACACGCCATGATGCTGATGCTGGCCAAGAAAACAGCCGAAGCGCGTCTGGCTACTTTCCTGATGAACCTGTCCGCGCGTTTCAGCAAGCGTGGTTTCTCTTCCAGGCAGTTCAATCTCACCATGTCCCGTCATGACATCGCCAACTACCTGGGTCTGGCGGTGGAAACCGTCAGCCGCATCATGACCCATATGCAGGAAGAAGGTGTCATCGAAGTGGATCGCCGTTTCGTTAACATCGTGAACATGCAAGGACTGCGTGACCTGGCCGGCATGGCGGAGAGAACACTCGAACAACGTGGTGAGAAAATCGCCGAATAACATACGGCACTCAGCTTTTTTCCCCCTCACTTGATTCAGACCTGACTCCGGTTGCCCGTCACGGTCTACACTTTTTGTGTAGACCGTAACTTTCACATTATTACCCTGAAAGATCAGGAGCCCTGAATGACCCGAGTGACTTGCAGCATTGGTCGTTTCACCCACCGGCTTTGGCCAGGTCTGTGGTTGCTGGTCGCGCTACTGGTATTACCGTTCTCGGCTCTCGCCGTAAATAACGGCCCCGTCCTGCAACTCACCATTAATGATGCCATCGGTCCGGCCACGGCCGATTACGTTAAGCGTGGCCTGCAACACGCTGAGCACGAGGGTAATTCCCTGGTGGTGATCCGCATGGACACGCCAGGCGGCCTCGACACCTCCATGCGTAGCATCATCAAGGCCATCACCAACTCACCGATACCGGTGGTGACCTATGTCGCGCCCACCGGTGCACGCGCGGCCAGCGCCGGCACCTATATCCTGTATGCCAGTCATATTGCCGCAATGGCACCGGGTACCAACGTCGGTGCAGCCACCCCAATCCAGTTAGGCGGTGGTGGTTCGCCATTACCGGGCAGCAAACCGGATGAAACTAAACCGAAAGAGCACACCCCGGCGTTGAGCAATGAAAGTGCTGAGCGTGAAAAAGTGGTGAATGATGCGGTGGCCTACATCAAAGGACTTGCCGCATTGCATGGGCGCAATGCGCAGTGGGCGGAAAAGGCCGTGCGCGAAGCAGCGAGTCTGCCGGCCGCAGAAGCCCTGCGGCTGAAGGTGATCGATCTCATCGCACCGGATGTGACAAGCTTGTTAAAAATGATCGATGGGCGCAAGGTGAAAGTACAGGGACGTGAGATCACCTTGCATACTGCCGGCCTGACCGTGCAGACCTATGAAATGGATTGGCGCACGCGCCTGCTCAGTGTGCTGACAAATCCCAACATCGCCTATATCCTGTTGCTCATCGGGATCTATGGTTTGATCCTGGAATTTTTTAATCCGGGGTCCGTGGCGCCCGGTACCATCGGCGGCATTTGTCTGATCCTGGGTTTGTATTCCATGCAGTTGTTACCAATCAATTACGCCGGTGTTGCCCTGATCCTCCTGGGCGTGGCACTCATGGTGGCCGAGGCCTATCAACCGAGTTTTGGTGTGCTCGGTATCGGTGGTGTGATCGCCTTCGTGATCGGTTCGGTGATCCTAATTGACACCGAGGCGCCGGGCTTTGGAATTGATGTGTCAGTGATTGTCACCTTTGCCGTACTTAGTGTGCTGGTGTTTATATTTATTATCGGGATGGTCATCCGCTCTCGGCAACGACACGTGGTGAGTGGCGTCGAACAAATGCTGGATGAAGTGGCCGTGGCCATGAACGATTTCGAACACAAGGGCCAGGTCAAGGTACGCAGCGAGATCTGGCAGGCCGTATGTGACACCCCCGTACACAGCGGACAACAATTGAAGGTAACCGGCATTCAGGGGCTGGTGTTGAAGGTGCAACCGCTAACCCTGACAACCAAGGAGAGTACATCATGAGTATTTATGCAATGTACGTCGTCATCATATTGGTGGTGATGTTTCTGGTCAGTGCGATCAAGATCATGTTCGAATATGAGCGCGGTGTCATCTTCACTCTCGGCCGTTACTGGCGTACCGGTGGCCCCGGGATCATGATTGTCATTCCAATCATTCAGAAAATGGTACGGGTAGATTTGCGCACCATCGTCATGGATGTGCCCTCACAGGACGTGATCTCGCGCGACAACGTTTCGGTCAAGGTCAATGCCGTGGTCTACTTCCGGGTGGTGGAACCGGACAAAGCCATCATCCAGGTGGAAAATTTTTACATGGCCACCAGTCAGCTGGCGCAAACCACCCTGCGCTCGGTACTCGGTCAGCATGAACTGGATGAGATGCTGGCCGAGCGGGAAAAACTCAATGTGGATATTCAAAGCAGTCTGGATGAGCAAACCGATGCCTGGGGCATCAAGGTCAGCAATGTCGAGATCAAGCATGTGGATCTGGATGAAAGCATGGTCCGCGCTATTGCCCGCCAGGCCGAAGCCGAACGCGTGCGCCGCGCCAAGATCATCCATGCCGAAGGTGAAATGCAGGCCTCGGTCAAACTGCAAGAAGCGGCGAAGATCCTGGCCGAAGCACCTCAGGCTATTCAGCTACGTTATATGCAAACCCTCACTGAAATCGCAGACGAAAACAGCAAAACTATTGTCTTTCCCCTGCCCATCGATCTCATCGATTCCCTGCGCGGAAAGAAATCCTGATCCGTCATCACCCTGCATACGCCCGTGTCTGTCACGGGCAGTACGCATACTTAATAAATTCCCTGGATTGCCGTTAAAGTCTGGATGTATTCCGGCCAATTGTTGACTGGTGTTACATTTAACCTTGTGTAACAATCACTTAGCTAGTATAACAAAAATAATTGATTACTATTAAAGCATGCCTATTGCGACTTTTGTCACCTTTTGCACCGCACCGCCGGGTCTCCGCCCTCAGACACTGATATTCACGTTGCTGCTGTTTACCATTACCACGTTGGGGCATGCCGCTTCGCAAGACAACGCAATCCACCCGATCATTGACATCACCACTTTGCAGGCACGTCTGGCGCAATCGGAACCGGATCTTGTGCTGGTGGATGTACGCGATAGTAACGTCTATCAAACAGGTCACTTGCCCGGCGCCATCAACCTGCCAGTGGAAGACACCTTTAACCTGAAAGGCGACCATACCCGTATCGCCTCGCTGCAACAAATTCGCGACATCATGAGCAATGCCGGCATCCGGAATTCTGATTACCTGGTGTTGTATGACAACGGTGAACTCAAAGACGCCGCAAATGTGTTCTGGGTCCTGGAAACCTATGGCCAGAAAAAGATTAGCGTACTCGATGGTGGGCTTGCCGCATGGCAGGCGCAGCATGGTGAAATCACCCGGATTATCACGCCACGGCCGAAATCCCACTACCTGCCCAGTATTGCCACGCATCGCTTGTCGACGCAATTAGCAGTGCTGCTTGGCATACGCAATGCAAACGTGGAGATTATCGATGCCCGCGCACACGATGAATACATGGGACTGAGTTCAAAGGCGAAACGCAAGGGACACATACCGAATGCCATCAGCATTCCCTGGAATGAGAATATCGTGCAGAACTCACCGGTTCCCAAATTAAAATCAAGGCAAACCCTACGCACCTTGTATGGTGAACTGGATAAAAGTGATAACGTCATTACTTACTGCAATCGCGGTAAGGAATCCGCTGTAACCTATCTGGTGCTACGTAACCTGGGCTATAACGTCTCAGTGTATGACGGTGCGTGGCTGGAATGGGGAAATGACGATCAATTGCCGATCGTTACCGGCACCAGCTTGTCGGGTAAGATGCCGCATGAACAGTAAGCTGCAACGTGTCTCCCTGCGCACCCAGCTTACCCTGGTTATTTTTATTGCCAGTCTGATCGTGATCCTGCTCACATCAGCGCTGTTTGTGTACTGGAAGGCCGCAGATGCCCGTATCGGTGCCAGGCGCATCTCGCAAACAGCCGTCGCTATCCTGGCGCAGGATTTTGTGCGTAGCATTCTGCTGGGCAAGCCGGATATTGCCGTGGACATGGCCACCAAGATTGAGGCCTTTGATTCCATCGCCAATGCGGAATTCCTGACAACCAGTCAGGTGCCGGTGATGGTGTATAACCGCCCAGGTGAACCTACGATCGGTATTGTCAGCGCACGCCCCGAGCAGGTTGATTTCAACAGCAATAGCATCGATGTTTTCACGCCGATCTTGTACCAGGGTAAACGTTACGGTACCGCCTATTTTCGTTTTCATTACAAACTCTTCAATGCGGAGTTGGTTGCCTTCATCAAGCGCCTGGCCATGGCATTGCCGATATTGCTGCTGCTGTCGATCCCGCTCGCCCTGTTCCTGCAACGTGCGATCAGCGGTCCGATTCGCCGGCTTGCCGACGCCCTGGTGGACTTCGGTCAGGGCAAATCGGCCGTATTGCTCAAAGGTGATGCCCGCTCACTGGAGATGCGTGCATTGTTTGATGGCTTTAATACCATGGTCAATCGCATTAAACATACCCAGACCCAGCTCGCTGAACAAAAGGAACGCCTGTTAGTAACGCTCGAATCCATCGCCGACGGCGTCATAGCAACCAATGACAAAGGTATCATTACCTACATGAATCCCGCAGCGGAATATATTACCGGCTGGGACGAGACCAGTGCCCTCGGTCATAATGCGGATAATATTTACCGGCTAATCGATGAAACTACGGACAAACCCCTGAGCGGTTATATTGACGAAACACTGCTGTCGGCTACGGTGCATTTTAATCTGGAGAACACCGCACTGCAGACCAGAGATGGTGACAAGATTGCGATCCAGAGCTCCATTTCACCGATCCGCTACCAGCAGATGGTCACCGGTAGCGTCATCATCTTTCAGAATGTAACGGAGTCACGCCAGCTGTCTAATCAGTTGCGCCATCAGGCAACACACGATGCTCTGACGAATCTGATTAACCGTGCGGAATTCGAACGCTTCCTTACTGATACCCTCGCAAAAGTGCACAAGAAAGATCGACACAGTCTGCTTTATATCGACCTGGATCAGTTCAAGGTAGTTAACGACACCTCAGGCCATGTCGCCGGTGATGTATTGCTGCAGCAGGTTGCGTCCATCCTGCAAAAAACCGTACGCGATACCGATATCGTTGCACGCCTGGGCGGCGATGAATTTGCCATCTTCCTGCCCTATTGCATACTGGAACAGGCTGGAGAGATCGCTGACAAACTGCGCCAGGCGGTTAATGAATTTATTTATATCTGGGAAGAACGCCAGTTTCGCGTGGGTGTTTCCATTGGTGCAGTGGAGATAGATGGCAATAGCAAGAAAACCTACAGTGACCTGATGCGGGCCGCCGACCTGTCATGTTACGCCGCCAAGGACCATGGACGAAATCGTATTCATTTCTACCGTGAAGAAGACCAGGAGCTGATTGAACGTCATTCGGAAATGCAATGGGTTGAGCGTATACATAAGGGTCTCGAGAGCAATCGTTTCATCACCTACGGACAATATATCCAGCCACTGCACGGCAATCATCTGACCCGGCACCTGGAAATCCTGATCCGCTATCTTGATCACAACAACAATGTAATTCCGCCAGGTGCCTTCCTGCCGTCGGCGGAGCGATACAACCTGGCACCTAAACTGGATCAGTGGGTACTGAATAATATACTCGAGAATGACAAACTTGTGGATTTACTCCAGGCTGATCCCAACCTGCGGGTGAATATCAACCTGTCCGGTCTGACCCTGAGCGATCCGGTAATGACAGAGTTTATTACAATACTGATCCACAAACACCGGTTGCCACCGAAATCCCTGTGTTTCGAAATTACCGAAACCGCCGCAGTGGCAGACTTGGCCGCCACCTCGCATTTCATTCGGACCATGCGCTTGCTGGGATGTGAGTTTGCCCTCGATGATTTTGGTATCGGTGTCTCGTCGTTTGCTTACCTGAAAAACCTGCCGGTGGATTATCTGAAAATCGACGGCAGCTTTGTGCGCGACATCGACAAGAACCCGGTCAATGAAGCACTGGTCAACGCCATCAATCAGATCGGTCACGTCATGCACATCAAGACCGTTGCTGAATTTGTTGAAAACGAAATCATCCTGCAAAAGTTAAAATCTGCCGGCGTGGACTATGCACAGGGTTATCACGTGCACGCCCCCTGCCCCCTGGATGATATTTACGAAGTTATCCGTGCCGCACGCAGCAATAATTAGTAATTCAATGTGGCCAATTGAAAGCCTTACGAACACAGTAGCTTTCGACAGGCTGCTAGTCGGAGCCTTCGGTGGTGATGTGCAACACCTGCCCACAGTGTTTGCAATGTACTGCATCCGGGTCATGGCGGGTGAGACCACAGGTCGGACACTCGTAACGAACCTTGCCCGGGCGAAAGATCGTCTGGATTAAACGCAGAAACAGCGAAATCCCGAAGATCATGATCAAGACCGCGAGGATACGTCCACCGGTCCCTACCAGGGTGATATCTCCAAAACCGGTCGTGGTCAGGGTCGCGATGGTAAAATACAGCGCATCGACATAGTCCTTGATTGCCGCGTTACTTCCCACCTGACTGACATACACCACGGCGGTGATGATAAAGATAAACACCAGCAGGTTAACCACACTGAAGATTACATCCTCGTGCAGGCGCACAAACTTTGATTGTCGCCGCAGGGTTTTGAGCATGTGATAGGAGCGAAGCAGGCGTAATGCCCGCACCACGCGCAGGAAGGAATAATTCTGCGCCAGGGTTGGCGCCAACAGCGAAGCAATGACAATCAGATCCGCCAGCCCGATGGGGTGCATAATATCGTGCAGGCGCCGTTTACTGATATACAGCCGCGCGATGAGTTCACACAGGTAGATGATACCAATCGCCTCTTCCACTAAATGCAACTCGTCTACATGGTGGTAGAACGAGGCCACAACGAAATAGCTGATCGTGATGGCATCGAAACCCAGCAAACTCCAGCGAAAGATGCGTGACCGGCGGCTATTGCCATTGTAGAGATGATCGATGCGTTTGTGCAGCGCTTGCCAGAAACCGAGTTCGTGTTGTTTAATCTTTTGCTTGACGGTCGCCATGATTATTCGGCCACCGGTGGCATTTTATTGTGATAAAGGTGGACATCACGCTGCGGGAATGGAATGGAGATACCCTCTTCGCGGAAGGCTTTGTCTATAGCAAAGTTGATGTCGGAGATAACCCGCAGACGGTTGTCAATATTGCGGATATGGCAACGCAGTTCAAAGTTGAGCGAACTGTCGGCGAATTCGCGGAACAGGACAAACGGATCCGGCGCAGTGCCATCGGTCAGTACATCCGGGTGTTCATCAGCGATACGCAACAGGATCGCTTTTACCTTCTGGATATCACTGCCATACGCCACGCCAATCGGGATGCGCGCACGGCCGGTAGTATCGCTCAACATCCAGTTGGTCACCTGACCGGAGATCAGTTCGGAGTTAGGTACAATCACATCGGCGCGGTCGAAGGTCTGGATCTGAGTCGAACGGATCCGGATACGTCTGACATAGCCTTCGGTATTACCCACCACAATCCAGTCTCCGGTTTTGATCGGGCGCTCGAACAACAGGATCAGACCGGAGATAAAATTATTGACGATGTTCTGCAGGCCAAAGCCGATACCCACTGACAAGGCGCCGGCAATCAGGGCAAGGTTAGCGAATTCAATCCCGGCCATGGCCAGTGACACAACAATCGCAATCAGCACACCAACGTAGCCGGCAATAGTGGTCATTGCCTCACGCGTACCACGTTCCATGGGTGAATGTTCGAGCTGGGTCTTCATCAAACCCTTGACCCAGCTGGTGATCGCAATCAGTACCGTCAGAGTAATCAGGGCAAAGAATACCCGTGATGGCACGACGCGCAACTCACCCACCAGGAAACCTTCGTGCAAATAGCTGTTCATCTGTTGGATTGCCCCAGTGGACAAATCCCAGATCAGGATTAACAGCCAGATTAACAGGATCCATAAACCGATCGTGACCAGCATCCGGAGCCAGAAGAAAAAGGCGAGATGGCCTTCGTGTGGCAGACCCAGCATGCGACGAAAGCGTTGTTCCGATGGTGTGCGGGCATATTCCAGGCTGATAAAGATATCCTTACTCAACCGGATAAAGGTGAACACCATGCCGCTGGCTAAGAGAGTGCCGAACACGGAACGGAACAACCAGTTCGCCAGGTTGGAATAGCCGGACAAATCTGCAATAACCGCCACCACCAGCACCAGCGACAAACTATAGCGAAACCAGGAGTGGCGCATTTTGCCGGCGAGATGCTGAAACAGCCACAATACCCAGACGATGTTAATCGCCAGCAAAATCCGGATCACACTGCGCGCCAGGGAACGGGCAAAATCCGGCAGACTGGCCCAGACCAGAGTATCGATGATGAGATAACCCAGCATCATCAGTACTGCGAGTACCTGCATGCGTTGCGCAAGTTGTTTGGCCACCAATGGCGTAACCCGTAGAAACAGTTGTCCTGGTGGTGTCGGACAGAAGCTGATGCGAATCGCCAGGCGTGCAGCAAACAGGAAACTCAGGCTATAAGATAACGCCGCCATGACCGGTACCGGTTTGAGGTCGGCGGTAAAGATTACCATGCAAATGCTGAGTGCCAGCGTCGTCAGCACGAATGGTGCATCATGACAAAATGTGGCCAGGGTAGAAAGACTGAAGCGGCTGGCAGTGGTATCACTCCATTCACGATGAGCAACCCAGGGTAAACAACGCCGACGTAGTACCAGACCAACCAATAACGCCAAGACAAAACTGCCGGTCAACCAGCTAATGTCACTGGATTTAGCTTTGTTGAACAACCAGCTGTTCTTGTTAGCGTAATCCCAGCTTTGTGTGAACCATTTGACCGGCTCTTTCAGGTTAAGCCCGATCACTTCAAAAATATCATCACCACGTGCAAACAGGCGTGCTTCCAGTTGTTTCTTAAGTCTGGCATCGGCAGCATCCTCAGCTGTCTGGATCCGCAGGTTGAGTGCAGTACATTCCTGCAGACGCGCCTCAATGGTGTTACGAGCTGCTTCCTGTTGTTTGCGCAGTTTGAGGACTTCTCTGGATTCCTTTTTCTTTATCTCGCCCAGCTGTTTCAGATCTGCGTCAGCCTTGGTCAGCGCCTGCTGTTCGCTTTCCATGCATTTACTGGTAACTTGTTTGAAAGCGATCAATTTTTTGCTGTAGTCAGAAAGCGTACCAATGCCCAGCTCTTCGCGTTTGAGGCCGGTTTCGATGGCTTTCACTTGTTCGACAATCTGTTTGATCTCATCGGGGTTACTGTCCTCAGCCGCCAGCAGCGGACCCTGCCCGATCAGCGTAGCCAGCACCGCCAATACAACCCCGCTACGCCACGCGCGTCGGTGCTGCAAGCAGGTCGGTGTTTTAATAAATCTTCGTAGCAGTGATGGCATGGACATTAGAGTAAAACAGGAACAAACGGTTTCGTTGTGTCATTGTACAAGTTGATATGATACGGCAAACGCCAGGGTTTTATCTGATTTATATCAAACGCCGGGCGAGAGCCCGGACCGGTTGGTGTAAAAATCAGGCGATGAGAATGTCAGGGTCCGGGTTGTGCCACATCGTTCCTGGCCAGCGCCATGCTTGTTGGTGCCGGGAACGGTTCGTTGAGCAGTTCGGATATCGTGACAAAGTGGTAGCCGCGCTCACGCAGGGTCTTGATGATGGTCGGTAAGGCCTCTGCCGTATGCCAGCCGTGGGTATTGATGTGCATTACGACGATGGATCCGCCCCGGGCCTTGTGAATCACCCAGCGACTGAGACGTGCCGCAGTAATGTGCTTGTCCGGGTCGCCGGAAGCCAGGTCAAACTGGATCGTGGTCAGACCGAGCGAGGCCGCAATCCGTACCAGGGTGTTATCGTATTCACCATACGGTGCGCGAAAATAGCGTGGGCGTACACCCGTCACCGATTCTATTGCATCTTGCGCAGCCTTCAATTCATGACGAATGGCCGCCGCTGACATCCGGGTCAGGTGTGGATGATGAAACGAGTGATTGGCAATTTCAAAAAACGGGATTGATGCCAGGTAGCGGGCTTCCTTCGGCTGATCCAGTACCCATTTTCCACCGAGGAACAGGGTCGCCGGGACATGGTTGTCGACCAGGATCTCGACCAGCTTTTTGTCCACCTTGCTGGCATGGATGAAGGAACAGGCATCAAACGTGATTGCGATGCGCTTTTCGCTGCGCGGACCGTTATATATGACCTCGGGAAGGGTTTTACTGACAGCTGCCACCTCTGGCAGGTTGGCCTGGCTGGCCATAGCTGTCAGCGGCAGTCCAATACAGAGTAAGGCGAACCCACCTACGGAAGACTTCAACCACTTGCGAACTTGCTGCGCCTGCATTCGCTCCACCTGCTTACTCCGCTGGTTATAATAGTGGTTAGCGTCTGAATTCGCTTCGATTTAATGGCCGGAAAGTTAACTGCGTCATGAAATTATTTTGCGATTTGTTGTCGTATTGGAATTAAGCATTACAATGTATAGGTATATAGTTCGGGATTAATTCCAAAGGCATTTTAAAAGGCATTTTTCCCTTATTAATCATGGTAGTTAGCGCAATATCCTAAATTTTGTTCTTAAGTATTGCCAGTAACTGCCGATATAATGTTCGGAATACCGGATGGAACCCGAAAACATGGACAACCAGCTATTCCAGACCCTGATCCAGACCACCACAGACGTGGTGTTGGTCACGGACGCTACCCCGTATGATGCGGGGGGACCTCGCATCGTCTACGTTAATCCGGCTTTCGAACAGCTCATGGGCTATCGGGCCGAGGAAGTCCTGGGGCAATCACCGCGCATGTTCAATGGCCCGGACACTGACCGCCATACCCGTTACCGTATCCGTAAGGCCGTGCGTGAAGGCAAGGCTATCCGCACCGAGATCCTCAAATACTGCAAGGACGGCCAGACACGCTGGCTGGATATGAACATGGTACCGCTACACGATGCTGCCGGGAGGGTTACCAACTTTGCCTGCACTGAACGGGACCTGACCCGCTACAAAAAGATCGAGCGTCAGCTGGCCAACATGGCCCTGTTCGACGCCCTCACCGGCACACTCAATCGTTCTGCCTTTTACCAACACGCGGAAAAAGAATTCACTCGCAGCAAACGCTATTACCGCCCATTATCGGTCATCATGCTGGATATCGATCACTTCAAACGCGTCAATGATCAGTACGGTCACCATGGCGGTGATCAGGTCTTGCAGATCTTTGCTGAGGCCTGCCAGGAAGTTATCCGCAGCACAGATGTGATGGGGCGTGTCGGTGGCGAAGAATTTGCATTATTGTTACCAGATACACCGATAAAATCTGCCTTCAACCTGGCAGAACGTCTGCGCGAACGGATCAACAAGTACCCGTATCTGGCTGGAGAAATGCTGATCGATGTCACCGCCAGTCTCGGTGTCGCCGAATTGCACAGCGACGATGTCGATTTCAAAGCGTTATTACAACGTGCTGACGAAGCCTTGTATGAGGCCAAACATGCCGGACGTAATCAGGTCAAAATGGCGGCATAAAACGGTATGCCAGGCGTGCCGGGACAGGAGTGACCCGGTTGGAAAAATGGATGTGACCCGGTCCGTACTTTCAAGATGTCGCTTTAAGACACAACAGCGTAGTACCGAAATGCGTGGTATATAACAAGGATGGACATGCCCGTGCACTTTGAACGTATCTTCCGCAGCCTGGTTGAAAATACCAATGATGTAATTATGGTATTGGATGCCACACCACTGGAACAGGGTGGTCCCTTCATCGTCTATGTCAATCCGGCGTTTGAACGCCTGATGGGGTATCGCGCAGAAGAAGTGATGGGCCAAAACCCCAAAATTCTTCAGGGACCGGATACTGACGACGAGACCCGATTCAAACTGCGTCAGGCCATGCGCGCAGGAAAAAGTATTCGCACCCAGATCCTCAACTATGACAAATTTGGTAACCAGTTATGGCTGGATATCAACATGGTACCGCTGTTTGACGAAGACGGGGAGTTAGCCTATTACGCGGCTATCGAACGCGACCTCACCGAATACAAACGTTTGCAATCGTACCTGGAAAGCATGGCGAACACCGATAGCCTCACCGGGCTGTCAAACCGGCAGGCATTCCTGCATCACGCTGAAAAAGAGTTCACTCGTGCACGCCGTTTCGCCCGTTCCCTTTCTGCCGTCATGATTGATGTTGATCACTTCAAAACCATAAATGACCGCTATGGCCACGCTGTCGGTGATATCGTGCTGCGTCAGGTCAGCGCCATATGCCAGGGCAACTTGCGTGGCTCTGACCTGCTGGGCCGAATCGGTGGTGAGGAGTTTGTTTTGTTACTGCCGGACACTCAACTGACCAGTGCCATTTATGTTGCCGAGCGGATGCGTGAACAACTGGAAATAACGCCGATTGAAGTAGATAACCTGGTAGTCAGCATCACGGCCAGTTTTGGCGTTGCCTCTATTCTCGATGCTGACATCAATTTCAACAGTATCCTGGAACGAGCCGACGTGGCGATGTATAACGCCAAACATGACGGACGCAATAAAGTGAAGTACGCCGCCTAGGTTTTTATAGTTTGATAATCAGATTCGCCCCGACACCCGAATCCGGACTACCATCACTCAAACCTAACAGGACATAAAAATACAAATAACGTTGTTTATCCATGCCCTGGTTATAAAATAAGGTCAACTGTGCCGGCGCATCGAACCCCGGCGTTGCCGCCTGCGATACTTCCAGCATCGCACCAACGCTACGTGCAGCATCCATGGGATAGGTTGTCCCGGCATTGGCATACCAGACATTGTCGTAGTTAACGGTCGCCGAATCTCCGCTGATCTGATAACCGAGATTCCCGAAAACAATAAGCTTTTCCATCATGGTGATAAGACCGGCTTCGACGGCGTAGTCATTTTGCCCCGTACCCAGGCCCTTGTTTTCATCCGCCGTACCCAGTTTCATGCGACCGGTCACATGAAACGTCGTATCCGATCCCGTTGTATTCGGCAACTGATAACTGGCATACATGTTGACATCACCGATACCGGATGCAGACCTCACTGATGCGCTCCCGCTCACAGTTGTCATCCGCGTCATAGTACTGACAATAATAGCGCCGCTGCTTTTTGCGTTTAGATATGCTGTACTGATGCCCGCGCTGAAACTGCCCTTGACATAATCGAGACCGATCGGGACTTGCCATAAATCGGTATTGGCTCCGGTACCGTAGTCACCACTTTCGTATTGCAGCCCTACCGTCAGCCACAATCCCTCCAGGTTACCAAGACCGATATCACTACGCTCGGCCGCAAAGCTGGTACCGGTCAGAACAAGCAGACACACACCCAATATGTATTTTAAACAGTTGTGGCATTCCATGTGAGATAATCCTGATCTGGTACGCCATAATTTAACACTAGGTTCTGCCACAAGATAATGACATGGATCATATGCGTCAGATTTATTTGCTGGCGCAAACTGAGTCGCGGGTTAAGCGGAAACCAGCTGCCTGATTTCGCTGGCACTGAGAGTCTCTTTTTCCAGCAGGGTTGTAGCAAGCGCGTCGAGTTGACTGCGGTGGGTTGTGAGTAACTGGGTAACTTCCTGTTCAATATCCTTAACCAGTTTGCGAATTTCATCATCGATGATTTGTGCAGTGTGTTCACTGAAGTCACGGGCCTGGGTCATCTCACGGCCTAGAAAGATGTGTTCCTCGCCACGACGAAATGCTACAGGACCCAGACGCTCGCTCATCCCCCAGTGTGTGATCATATGCTGCGCCAGGCGGGTTGCCTGTTTGAGATCGTCTTCCGCGCCTGAGCTAACTTCACCAAAAACCAGTTGTTCGGCAGTGCGCCCGCCCAGCAATACGCCGATACGATCGCGCAGATAGCTTTGTTGCAGGTTGTAGTGTTCCTCTTCCGGGATCTGTTCGGTAGCACCCAGAGCCCGGCCGCGCGGAATGATCGTAACCTTGTCCAGCGGATCGGCGTGGGTTAACAGGCTCGCAGTGATTGCATGGCCGGATTCATGGTAGGCAATGACCTTCTTTTCGGCTTCACTGATGACATTCTCACGCCGTGCGCCCAACACGACCTTGTCGCGGGCCGCCATCAACGTGTTCATGTCGACCTGTTGTTTGTCTTCTCTACCTGTCAACAATGCGGCTTCGTTCACCAGGTTTTCCAGGTCGGCGCCGGAGAAACCCACGGTCAGTGAAGCCAGCCGGTCCAGATCGACGTCGCTGGCCAGCGGCACATCATGGCTGTGGATCTTAAGAATAGCCAGTCGTGCTTTTTTGTCCGGCAGGTCAAGTACCACCTTGCGATCGAAGCGGCCGGGACGCAACAGGGCCGGGTCCAGCACATCAGGCCGATTGGTAGCGGCCAACACAACCACTGCTTCATGCGCAGCAAAGCCGTCCATCTCGCTGAGGATCTGGTTCAGGGTTTGCTCGCGCTCATCGTGTCCACCGCCCAGGCCAGTGCCGCGGGCACGTCCCACCGAATCGATCTCGTCGATAAAAATGATCGCAGGTGCACTCTTCTTGGCATCGGAGAACATATCACGCACACGTGCTGCGCCGACGCCGACAAACATCTCTACAAATTCTGAACCACTGATACTGAAAAACGGCACGTCGGCCTCGCCGGCCATGGCCTTGGCCAGCAGGGTCTTACCGGTGCCCGGCGGCCCCATTAACAAAATCCCGCGCGGGATCTTGGCGCCGAGTTTGCGATATCGATCAGGGCTTTTCAGATAAGCCGTGATTTCGCGCAAGTCGGCCTTGGCATTATCCAGCCCGGCAACATTCTCGAAGGTAATTTCCATCGTGCCCTTGCTATATCGTTTGGCCTTGGATTTACTGAAGCCAAACAGGCTACCACCCTGGGAAAAACGCTCCGATAATTTACGGCTGGCAAAATAAAACAACGCAAAAATAAACACCCAGGGCACTATCGCGATCAGAGCCTGCAACCACCACGATGCCTCCTTGGACTTTGTGTCGATTTCTACATTGTGTTTTTCCAGCAGTGGGATCAGCTCCGGGTCATCGATGGGCGGCAATGTCGTAATAAACGTTGCTGGCGGAGTAGTACGTTTTTGTGTCTTATCGACCTGACTGGCTGCTCCTCGATAGACACCGGTAATGTGTTCGCCCTGCATGGTCACCTTTGTCACCGCATCCGCCCGCACCTGTTTTTTGAATTCTGAATAGGCGATAGTCTGGCGCTGCCCGGTTTCGAGCGAAGAGCTCCAGTAATAATACATAAAGGCACTGATGGCGAGTGCCCAGGCAACATAGCGCCAGGCCAGATCGCGCGGCGACTCCGGTGGCGATGCAGGCCGTTTTGGTTCACCTCCGGCTGGTTGATTGTCGGCCATTATCTGTTTCCCCAATCGCTATAATTTCAGTCATTAAAACACACCCGGCAATAAACTCATTCAGCCGCCAGCTTGATCACTTGTTAAACAGGCTCTTGAGTTTGTCCTCGGCCTTGGTCTTTTCCTCTTCGATGCGTGTATCCGTCTTTTGCTTAAGTTTAGCTTTTTCGGTTTCGACTTTTTCCCTGACCTGGGCCTTGGCTTTTTCCAGCTCGGCATCTATACCCTTCTTGCGAATTTCATCCCGTGCACGATCAACCAGCTGATTCAGTACCTGGCGACTGATCTGTTCCGGTGTCCCACTCAGGTTTACCAACTGGAAAGATGGCAACTTGAGATCGAGCTCCTTGTTCTTCAACGGTACCAGTTTGGCATGCAATGCTGCACCGGCAAACTCGAACTTGCGAATGGTAATTGTTGGTTGCTTGCCCCCCTTCTCTGCCGTTTTAGTGGGGGCAACTTTTGCACCACCAGTGAGATTTTCCTTAAGCAGGTTGAGATTCGCCTTCCTGTCAGCATTTACTTCGTAAAACACCTCTGGCGCCTGGATTCGTACTTCGTCAATGACAATATGGTCCTTGCCCATGTCCTTGACGTTAAGTGTCGTGGCGATCTGTCCAAGGCTAAACGCATTCGGGGTAGAAAACCCTTTGGGATTGGCAACCGTCAGGCCCGAGATCGCAGCTGATGCCTGCTTTAACCGGATATTAACCTTGTCTACCCGCACTGCGGTATGGGTAGCCTCACTGCCATATTTTTCGATGGCCTGTTTGACCAGACTGTCGAGGTTGGTCAATACGTAATACAGACCGCCTGCGATCACCGCAATGATTAGGACAACAACTATCAATAGTGTCTTTTTCATGGCCAATTCCTTTTAATCTGCTGGTTGTCAAAGCCTATCTAGATATTAGAGTGATGACGATATTTTTCAATACTCGATAGTAAAGTATATGTCACCACCGGTTATTGACTGCGATCCGCGATAACCCCCTTCGGTCTGGATCTGAATCCGTCGAGACAGTTGATACTGTAATTGCACAATGCTACTCGATTCCACGATGCCGCTGAAATAACGTAAATATAGTTTGGACGACAAATACTTACCCATCACCAGCGAGGTTTTCTGGGTTGACTGTTCCACATCCAGTCGCAGTTCATCCAGACCAAGGCGCCCACCGATTTCCTTTGCCAGATAATCGCCTGCTACGAAGCCTAAAGCCGATGCGGTATTGTTAACCGACTGTCCTTCCGCAGCGGTACTTTGTGACATGGAATGCCCGAACAGCAAATAGGCCAGGGCATCAGACTCAGACATTGTCGGTTCGGAAAACACACTGAGTTGTGGTTGCTTGAGCGTACCCTTAAGACGCACTCCCGCGGTGATGGTGCCAACAGTACGAACTGCCTCGACATCCAGTACCGGATTATCGATAAACGTGTTACTGAATACCAACTGACCGCGACGGATCGTCAAGTCCTGGCCACGCAGGCGGTAGATGCCGCCAACAATACCGACTTCGCCCTGTCCCAACACCAGCTTGCCAGGTTCATCCTTTAAGGACAATTCTCCTCGTAGTTTGCCGTGAATTCCAAATCCATTGAATTCCACCTCATCTCCCAAGTGCACACGTACAAGTGAACTGACACGCCAGCGTATAGGTTGTGACGATGACTTCTTCTCATTTACGATCACAACATCACTTGATATCGGTACAGACCCTTCCGGCAAACTCTTTGGATGCAATCGCGCCTGAGGTACCGTCACTTCACCGTTGATATTGATTGAGCTACCCTGCAATGTCACCAACGCCTTGGAGTCGACCAGGATAAATGCCTCGGGAATATTAATCACCTCCAGATTATGACTGGTCAGGGTTGCCTGGGTTGGCCAGCCCTGATCCGGTGCGAGGCGGGTCTGCCCTACCAGTTGCACATCACCGTTACCCGATTTTGCCTTGATGATAAACCCGATAGTATTGGTTTGTGTGCTTTTCAATTGCGCGCTCACTTGCCGAATTTGTATGCCCAATCGTGGCACCAGTATGGTTCCGTCTTGCCAGCGTGCCTCGCCGCGCAGATGTGGCTCGCCAAGAGTACCGCTGATGTGAAAATCGGCGTGCAATTGGCCTTGTGCCCGTGCCGTATCCGGCACAAAACGGGTAATCACATCTGCCGGTATACGGTCGAGTTTCAGTGTTGCCCTGAGTGATTGAGCCCTTGGCATTCCATCAAATGGTGACCAGCCCGGCAGGCTGGCTTCGCTATTCAGCCCACCACCTTCACTCAGGGGCAGATGTAATACGGCATGCAAGCCTTTGGCATTCACTTCGGCGGTGAATGAACTCGCCCCAAAGGTCAATTGTTCATTCGCATCCACGAAATGGATCACCATGGATTTGTCCGGACTATGCATGTCAAGTTGCGCTTGCACAGCACGATTTGCCTTCATCTGTAGATTAGCCTGTATATTGAGCACACCACTGAGTTGCAGATTCGCTGGCAACCACGGTTCGAGCAAGACTAACGGTAGCGCCCTGGCATCGATACTGGCCTGGTGCTGTTTGTCATCCCACCGTGCCTGCGTGCACAGATGCGAACTATTTTGCACCAGACACAGCTTCGAGAGTGAGATTGTATTCCTGGACAAGCTCATCTCGACCGGTTGCTGCAACTGCCACAGACCAAAACGCTGACGTTGATACTGGAATTGATCCAGACTGCCTTGCCAGTGCCAGGGCGTAAATGCACCATGCCAGGCTGCAGACAGGATCGCATTGTGATTTTTTGCATCCAGGTGAATCACGTGCGCAGAATTGTTGCCGGTGATGAGCAATTGTATTGTGTCCCAATGACCAGCCCGGGTTTGTATAGATTTGGCATTCAGTTCGAGTTGCGCCGGCGCCTGCCTGGCTAATCCCAGGTCCAGCTTGATATTCAGTGCCTCAATAGCATCCTTGGCATAGGTCAGCTGACTGGCTTCCCCCTGTAATTGCACTCGCGGCGCTTTCGATGTCCCGCCCAGGTGACCACTCAGACTGAAACTGCCCTTGGCCTGCGGCAACAGGGTATTGAGGTTATCACTTCGTGCAACCACATCCATATTCCATTGTCGGGCAAGGGTGCCATGGGCGTAGATGTTGGTGCCACCGACATCCAGTTGCAGTTTATCCAACGTTAACCGGTCGGTAGCCCAGCTACCATTTATGTCGGCCTGTACCGTGTAGCCACGCACATCACCACGCAACTGATGCAATTTGAAGTGCACTGGCCAGTTTTTCTCTTCTGCGTGCGTTTGCAGCGACAGCTCACCACTGAGCTGACCTGGCCATTGTCTTGACAGCATGCCGGTTTGTATCTTTTTCGCTTCCAGTTTTGCGTCCACAGTCAGTCGAGGTTGCCAGCTAACATGGGCGTGTCCTTGTGCCTCACCTTTAAGTGCCGCCAGATGTACTTGTGAGAGTTGTACTTGCCGGTGATCTCCCTCACCCTGTAACGAAAAACTGGCGACAGGTAATTCCACGCCAGTAAAATCGCCATCCGCATTAAAATGGTATTTTGTGAATTGCAGGTCGCTGCTACCCGTAACATGCAGCGTTGCCAGGCCGATGCGCTTGTTGTTCAGTTTCAACTGGCTGTCGACACGCAGGGATTTCAAATTACCATCAGCCTTGAGTTTACCCTGGACATCAACTGGCGGGCTTTTCTCGATCAGGTTATGCAGATCCAGCCGGGTGAGATCGATTTGACTCTGCCACTTCAGATTCTTGAGTACGTTACTGACCGTCGCTATCATCTTGGCCTGCATCAGGCCCGACAGGGTTTGTGACAACTTCAGCTCGTGCAAATCCCCCTTGATTGAGCCGCGGCTATGCAGTTGTCGCGACGAATCAATTTGATAACTGGCATCGACCTCGAGTTTGAGTGGAAACGCCTCGGCTAGCTGTACTGTACCGTTGAGTGTCGCCTTAGCCTGATACGCCGCGATGGCAAATTGCTGGATCGATATCGTCTTTCCCTGACTGTGCGCACTTAGCTGCATTTGCTCAATGCGTATGGGCTTGGCACCCGGTTTTGTCCTGAGTACCAGCTGTTTAATGCTGGCCTGCTGCACATCCACGGCAAAGGGTAAAACCAGCCTCGCCTTTTGTTGCGATGCCTGAGTCTGACGTGCAGACCTGACGTCAATAGTAATGTCGTCCACGCCCAGTTTAGTTAACTCGAGGCGGCCGGAAAACAGGGCAAGTGCACGCCATTCCAGGTCCAGTTGCCGGATGCTAAGGTTCACGTGTTCATCATGATACCGGACATCGCGCAAAAGAATTGGCCCGAGCAAAGAACCCTGTTGTGATCTGACCGACAACTCGCCCGGCAGAGTCGAATTGGCAACGCGTAACGCCAGGGTCAAGCCCCAGCTGCTGAATAACAATAGTGCACACGCCAGCAATACACTGATCGGAATACTCAATAATAATAGTTTGCGACGGCGTGTCATAAATCTGGTCCGATGACCACATGCAGTCGAAACCGATCCGTGACCTTATTGAGTGCCCAGGCAAAATCCAGGCGTATTGGTCCTACCGGTGAATTCCAGCGCAGACCAACACCTGCCCCTGCAACCAGGGGATCACTCATGGAATTAATCGCGTTGCCCCTGTCATAAAATGCAGCGACACTCCACTTTCCCACCAGTTTTCGTTCCAGTTCGATGCTGCCCACAATGAGATGTTTGCCGCCAACGACTTCGCCAGCCGCATTTTTCGGTCCCAACTCTTCGTAGGAATAACCGCGGACACTATTGTCACCACCGGCAAAAAATCGTTGCGAGGCCGGCAGCCGATCCAGATAGGCAACATTGGTCGAACCAAAATCGCCGCGCAGGATGATACGGCTGTCTTTGCCAAGACCGCGTATCCATTTCAACCCAAGACGAACCTGCGCATAATTGGTGTCAGACAAGATATTCTTGTTCGCACCGCGCACTTCAAAATACACGCGCGAGCCATGACGGGTATACAGACGATTGTCTGCACGTACACGGGAAATGCTTAGTTCCGGATACAACACACGCCTGGTTTCTTGCGGCTCGGTACCGATGATATAGACCTCGCGCTCGTAATTAAGGCTGAAAATTCTCTGCCACTCACCCCAGGCAGAGGTATTGCTGGCGGTCAGACCGCTGATCTTACTCTCACGGCTCTCGGTGATCTCATCAATGTAACGCACCCCCAGACCAACCTGATCGGTGACCGGGTCCGCCAGTGGCATGGTATAACCAGCGGTCAGGCTGTTCTTATTTTCCGAGATCAGCAGCTTGCTGTCGAACTTGTCACCTTCACGACCGACAATGCGTGAATGACTGATACTGCCGCGTGCACCGGTATCGGTGGCATAACCCAGACCGAAGCGCCATTCGCGACGCTTGCGTGAAGTCAGCGTGACCACGATGGGTACGCGGGTCCCCACCGCCATTGACTTTCTTGGCCTGACATCCACTGTTTGAAACAGGCCGCTGTCGCTCAGGTTGGTTTGCAGTTGCAGTAATTTGGCAGGATTGTACGGATCACCTGGAGAAAACTTAAGAAAGCTGCGAAGGAATTCTTCCTCCATCATGTCCTGTTTAAAGCTGACCTGACCAAAATAATAACGTACGCCGGTTTGCATATGCAGATCGATGGATGCAGTGTAACTGCGCAGGTCCACCCTGACTTCACGGGTGGTAAATTTCGCATCGAGAAATCCCTGTTCAATGGCCGTGCGTAACAACACATCGCGCGCCTGTTCGTAACGCGGATGGATGAAGGCATCTCCCTTGTGCAGGGGAAACGCTTTTATCAAACCGGCAATCTTGGGATTGTTCTGACCTTCTCCTTCGACGGCGATGTCGATTTGTGCAATCCGAATTTGTTCACCCGGATCCACCGTGTATGTCGCAATCCAGGTTTCATCTTCCTGGTGCAGATCAGCCTGCACCTTGGCCTGATAATAGCCATAGACTTCCAAGGCAGTCTTAATCTGTTGCGGCGCCTCGTCGTGTAAACGTTGCAGACGGGCCACCGTCAGTTTGTCATTAGCCTGCTCCTGGTAGATATCCAGATAGGTCGTAACATGATCGCGTAACTTCTGTTCAAGTCCCTCGATCTTGACCGTCAACGGTACCGCCCTGACCGTCTGTACCAACAGGACAGCCATCAGAAACATCCCGACCTGAACTAAACGCATCATGCTGACACAGTACCAGAATTACCCCAAAGTATTCATGATCTTAGTTAAGCCCATATTGCCCACACAAGTTAGAGTGGTATCAATCAAAAAAATTCTGTTTATAATGCGCAATGCAAACCAACCTACTGCCTGCTGTCCTGGCAACCCCCCAAGGCCAGGAAGCCGACCAAATATTGCGCGCCTGCGTACACTGCGGATTTTGCACCGCTACCTGCCCGACGTATCAACTCCTGGGAGACGAACTGGATGGCCCACGCGGACGCATTTACGAAATCAAACTGGCTTTGGAAGGCGGCCCCGTTACACGCCGGACTCAGTCGCACCTGGATCGCTGTCTGACCTGTCTGAATTGTGAAACGACGTGTCCGTCGGGAGTGCAGTATCACCGCCTGGTTGATATCGGTCGTGCCTATGTGGAACAGCAGGTCGCGCGTTCACCATGGCAAACCCTGCAACGTTGGTTGCTGCGCAAAACCCTGCCGTATACCCGGCGCGTGACTGCGATGATAAAACTGGCGCAAGCGATCAAACCGCTCTTGCCGGCAAACCTCGCCAACAAGATCCCGGACAAACAAATCCCACTCGCCCCCCAGAACACGAGCCATCCACGCAAGGTGTTATTACTGGCCGGGTGTGTACAACCGGCCATGACCCCGCGCACCAACCAGGCCACCACCCAGGTGTTAAACAAACTCGGTATCGAAGTGATCGAAGCAACTGGTGCCGGCTGTTGCGGTGCCCTGAGTCATCATCTCAACGCCAGCGAAGAGGCCAAAACCTTCATGCGCAAAAACATCGACGCCTGGTGGCCTTATATCGAGCAAGGTGCCGAGGCCATCGTGATGACCGCCAGTGGTTGCGGTGCCATGGTCAAGGAATATGACCACCTGTTACAGCACGACCCTAACTATGCCGACAAGGCGGCGCGCGTCGCAGCACTGACACGGGACTTGTGCGAAGTGATCAGTGAAGCGGATATGCGCAAACTCTTCCAGGACAACCAGCCCAGCATCGTCTTCCATCCCCCCTGCACCCTGCAACACGCGCAAAAACTCCATGGCCGGGTGGAGGCCCTGTTACGTGCCGCAGGTTTCACCCTGTTGCCGGTCACCGACAGTCATCTGTGTTGCGGCTCGGCCGGCAGTTACTCGATCCTGCAACCGGTTATCGCCAATCAACTCAAGCAGCAAAAACTGCGCAACCTGCAGGCCGGGCAGCCAGCGATGATCGTCACCGCCAACATTGGTTGCCAGCTGCACCTGCAAACCGAGGCCAAGGTGCCGGTCAAACACTGGATTGAGTTGTTCGCGCGCCCGTGATCCACGTGGCCGTCGTAACCTAATATATATAGAATAAGCGCCCGCACGCCACTGCACTCAGCCAAAGGGACCTAATAACCATGAAAATCGGTACGCCATTATCCCCTACCGCCACCAAAGTCATGTTGCTTGGTAGCGGCGAACTCGGCAAAGAGGTCATCATTGCCCTGCAACGGCTGGGGGTGGAAGTGATCGCGGTGGATCGTTATCCCAATGCACCGGGCCATCAGGTCGCACACCGTGCCCACGTGATCAACATGGCCGACCCGCAGGCCTTACGCCAACTGGTGGAACAGGAACGCCCACACATCAT
This sequence comes from Thiohalomonadales bacterium, assembly GCA_040235555.1. Lineage (GTDB taxonomy): Bacteria > Pseudomonadota > Gammaproteobacteria > UBA6429 > Thiohalophilaceae > RI-92. The sequence continues at coordinate 32,962 of JBECKZ010000202.1, forward strand.
CGTCCCGGAGATCGAGGCGATCGCCACCGACGAACTGGCCCGAATTGAAGCCGAAGGGCTGGCCGAAGTTATCCCCACCGCACGCGCGGCGCAACTGACCATGAACCGTGAAGGTATCCGGCGTCTTGCCGCAGAGGAACTCGGTCTCTCAACCTCCAGATATGCCTTTGCCGAATCCTTGCAGGAATTACAGGCTGCTATCGATAACGGTATCGGTTATCCCTGCATTGTGAAGCCAGTGATGTCCTCCAGCGGAAAAGGACAATCAACCATTAATGGCCCGGATGACGTCAGCACTGCCTGGGAGTATGCCATGAGTGGTGGGCGTGTCAGCAAGGGCCGCGTCATCGTCGAAGAGATGATCAAGTTTGATTTTGAGATCACCTTGCTGACTGTCCGTGGTCGTAATGCCGAAGGTGGAATCGAAACCCACTTCTGCCAGCCTATTGGCCACCTGCAAGTGAAGGGTGATTATGTCGAAAGCTGGCAACCACAGCTCATGAGTGAGACCGCCCTGGAAAAGGCGCAGTACATTGCACATACCGTCACCGAGAATCTTGGCGGTCGCGGCATCTTCGGGGTGGAACTGTTTATCAAGGGTGACAATGTGTATTTCAGTGAAGTCAGCCCGCGCCCACACGATACCGGCATGGTCACCATGATCACCCAGGACCAGAATGAATTCGAATTGCACGCCCGCGCTATCCTCGGGCTACCGGTATCGACCGCATTATTGCGGCCGGGTGCCAGTGCCGTGATTTACGGTGGGATGGATGAGAAAGGCATCGCGTTCGAGAATATCGATCGCGCCCTGCGTTTGCCCAATACCAAACTGCGTCTGTTCGGTAAACCTGAAGCCTTCACCCGCCGGCGGATGGGGGTGGCCCTCGCCTTTGCCAAAGACGTGAAAACTGCCCGCGAGGAAGCCAAATCCTGTGCCGAGGCCGTCAAACCGGTAAAGTCATAACCTAAAAACACACTGGAGATGCCCAGACAATCACGGAGACCTCGCTGGCCGTACACGGTTATTGTCATACTACTGGCCCTGACAGGCAGTGCTTACTACTGGCTGTTTTACGACAATCGTATGCCAACGTCGGGTAGCTATCCCCTCGACTTCAAGGCGATCCGTGCTGAGGCGACGCGCATTCCTGGACCCAGGGCGAGTGAGATCGAAGTGGCAACACTCTCGCACACACGCGTACCGGAAATAGCGATGGTGGCGGGAACAAGCTGGAACAAGATCGATGAAGTACGCGAGAGTTACCGCGTCGTCTTTCCGGATCAATCCATCATCATCGATACAGGCTACGACGCCAGGACTGCTAAAGCGGAAAAGGTCAACAGTTATGATAGCGCAGCCTGGCAGCGGCTATGCGTTGCAATGCGGCAGGCCTCTCTGATCGTAGTGACACACGAACATAATGACCACATCGGCGGCCTGTTGACCAGCCCGGATTGGCGACAACTGTTGCCCAAGGCGCTCATCACCGTTGCGCAATTCAACGACACCGACCGCACCCTGCCAGTAACCTGGCCAAAGGGAAGCCGCAAAAACTTCAAGCCAATCACCTATACACACCTGCTTGCTATTGCCCCCGGTGTCGTGCTGATCCGTGCACCAGGGCATACACCGGGATCGCAAATGATCTACGTGCAACGTGACGATGGCCAGGAATATCTGTTTATGGGTGATGTGGCGTCCAACGCTGACAATGTCCGCCTCATGCGCATTCGATCGCATTTAGTCACCGATTTTATGACACATGAAGATCGTACAGCCGAGTTACTACAAACCAAGGCATTGCATCAATTGTCCGTCACTCAGCCCGGGATTGTACTGGTGCCGGGCCACGATGCCGCAGCCATCGCCGACATTGAACGACGCGGCTTACTCGTGCAAGGCTTCAGACTCTAGCAGGTACCACAGCTGTATTGACGGCGCAGAACCATGTCTCGATCTGAACCGCTGCAATCTAACCGGTGGAGACAGGTCGTAATGACTACTAGCACTTGTACGGCAGAGACGTCTTGTTCCCGCTGATTCCCTCCTCGTAACCGCGGACCCGATCCCCTTCCATGCCAATGCATGTATGAAAGGATCAGGAATAATCACATCAAACGCCTTTATCTACAAAGGCATCACTTAAAATAAGACAATACACTCCGGCGGCAGATATTAATTTTTCAACTAATAAATATTTTTTGGGTATTCCATCCGCGTGGCGACAACTTTTTCATCTCTCAGCAGCCTAAGCACACAGTCCTAACGACGTAAAACCGGGATACGGTGTCACCAAATTTCTGCGCAGGAACCTTGAATAATCTTGTACTAGAATTATTGAGTGCCTATGCGGTCGTCTCTTCCCGCAATGACGAACATGGATGGCGTCCGTTGTGGATATTTCCGGTCAGGAGAAATACTTCTCAACGTCGTGATTCGAGATAACGAGGTCACCGATGTATACGCAATATTACGGATTACAGGCGCAACCTTTCCGACTCACCCCAGATCCTTCTTACTTCTTTTCCAGCGCCACACATAAAAGCGCGCTGGCGTACATGCGCTATGGCATGCAACAAGGTGAAGGCTTTATCGTGGTTACCGGTGACCCCGGCACCGGCAAGACTACCCTGGCACTCACCTTGATTGACGGATTGCCACGAAATGAGATGTTGATCGGCGAGCTGGTAACAACCCAACTGCAACCCGATGACCTGCTGCGTACTATCGCTGCGGCGTTTGAACTGGACGTAGAAGGTAGCAAATCCGATCTCATCGTCCGTCTCCAGGCATTTTTTACTGCGCGTGCACGTGCCGGGAAACATATTCTACTGGTGGTGGACGAGGCACACGATTTACCACAGGCCTCATTTGAAGAGCTGCGCATGCTCTCCAATTTGCACCGGGGTTCGCAAGCATTGCTACAATGCATCTTATTGGGACAGCCGCCGTTACGAGAACTGCTTATCCAGTCAAGCATGGACCAGTTCCACCAACGTGTGCTTGCCGCCCACCATTTGATACCCTTATCACTTAACGAAACCCGATCCTATATCTTGCATCGGCTACAACAAGCTGGCTGGCATGGCAACCCCAGCTTCACCGCTAATGCGATCACACTCATTCATCAATATACCCAGGGGGTTCCCCGCCGTGTCAATGCACTATGCACACGCCTTATGCTATATGGTTTCATTGAGGAAAAACATCAAATCGATGAGGCCGCAACAAACCAGGTCTATAACGAATGGATGCAAGAACTTGGGCAAATGGGTTCGGTCGTACCAATACGACAAGTTAAACTGGAAGAATTCAATATCACTGGATTAACACAAGAACATGTCAGGCTAGGGCGTGCAGTTGGTGCAGACTCACATCCCGTTATTGATGATCCGACTGAGCGCAGAATTTTTACAGAAAAATCCAGACCCGCCATGACTAAGCCGCGCACTGAGGATGCAATATCCTTGAATATGCAGCATACAATAATGGCATCATCTCCGGCACCGGCCATGCAGCCTGACGATTTAAAAACTTTATCGCGCGAAGCACCTTCTGATCCCACGCTTATTGATATAATTTCACAGCGTTCTTATCCGTTGATGCCGGACAGTAATCAGCGTTCGGAACAGCAAGCGGGAACACATTCCAGGTTGCCCTGGCTATTACTCACCTTAATAGTGTTAGTCGCAGTGGTTGGTGCGTTCTACTATTTATCCGACGACAGCAGCTACCCCCAATTTATCGCGAACAAAAAACCACCGCAATCGCGTACTCAATCAGCAGTTGCGCCGCAGAAAATGGCAACTGCTGCACCAGATACAAAACAAACACATTCAGCAGCACAAACTCCACTGCGGCCAGAACAGGATATCCCGAACAATATGGCAAAATCGGCATCGGACACGAAAAACATTTCGTCGGTGTCTACAACACCTGTCATGGAGCCCCCCAAACCAGCACAAAAAACACCTGCAGGGAATACCCAGCAAATCACCGAAACCGAATCAGATTTTGCCGCGATGGTGCCACAAGCAAGTGGGACGTCACCACCTGAACCCGTTACACATGACACATCAGTGACGCACGCCACCAAAACAACTGAAACAATAAAGGAAAGTGCCATACCGTCGCTGCCAGTGGGCACAAAGTCTAACCCCACATCTGCAGCACGTGTCAGGACCACCGCTCCCATTCAGTCTGCCATCGCAGAACATCTGTCTAACGATACAGTGCCACACTCCACTGCAAAACCTTCTCACACGTCTATTTCAGTTGGGAAAGTCACCAATACTGAAAACATAAATGCCACACCACCGTCAACGCCGACAGCAGGCGCGAAATTGAAATCACAACCCATGTCAGATGCAACTAGCACCACGGTTACTCCACGTAACACGACAAAACATGAGCATACTAAATCAGATTTACGTTCCACACCAAAACCTGCCCTTGCATCTGTCTCAGTCGCCTATACCAATCCACGGCAGCCTTCAGTCGGGGCAAGTAAAGTGACAACGTCTCTGCCCATTTCCATAGATAAACTCAGAACACTGTTAGATCGATTCCGTAATGCCTATGAGAGTGGCGACATAGATGAGTTGCAGCACTTACTGGCAGACGATGCTCACAGCGATCAGGATCAAAGCCGTGATGCTATCGTCCGCTCTTATCAGAAATTGTTCAGCCTAACCAGTGATCGGCACATGCAACTCAGCAACCTGCGCTGGCAGAGTAGCGGCGACACAGTGCAATGTGAAGGCCAGTTTGGTGTACATGTGAAAGAAAAAGGACGCAATTGGCAATCATCATACAATGGCAAGATATCGCTCCGCATTGAAAAACGAAATGGTCAGTTACTCATCACTGCACTGAACTACAGCTATGCACAATAAATATCACCTATAACATAAGGGGATAGCATGACTGGGATGAAAAAGGTACTAATAACAGTACTGCTTGGCTTATCGATGAATGAATCTGTAATGGCTGCGGCGATTGGTTTGCCCGATGAGAATACGGCACGTATTGGTTACCTCGTAGGAGTCACCAATTTTGCACTGGATGACCCCGATGGCCATACCAAGTCAGTAGTGGATACTTTGCCGTTCACCCTCATCTACACGAACTGGTTACCACACGGCTGGCGTTATTGGGCAGAAGCCTATTTTTTTGCCACCACGTTGGATGGCAATGCCGGTGATATACAGCAGGATGTACGCCGCATCGGGGCACGTCTGTCATTACAACGCAATCTGCATCTGTGGCGATGGTCGTTCTGGTTAGGTGCGGGACTGGATGTATCGAGCAACAAATATACCAAGCGCTACAGTGTGGACAAGGATGGCTTCTTGTTAAACAGATATCCGGATCGTTCAGAAACAGCATTGGGAGTTAACACGCAAATGATTAGCGAATGGCCACTGGCCAAGGACTGGGACCTGGCAGCAAAGCTCGAGCATGTATTCTCTGTGAATGGTGGTATCACCGAGACTTCTTTATCTGCGGGGATCTTATATCGGTATTAATAACAGGTGACGCGTAAACCGCGTATCAGGGAAGCCCAATGAACGTGAGACAACTGTTTTTAGCGATTATAGCCTTTCTATTAGCGGCTTGCGGTGGCGGTGGTTCAGGCGGAGTACCTCCTGTCCGCCCTGCCAGTACGGTCTCTGGGAATGCGGCAGCCGCGGAAATCCAGAATGGCCAAGTTGCAGTTTATGCGCTGGACAGTAACGGCAAAGGTGCACTACTCGCCAGTACGACTACCGATGCCCAGGGCTTTTACAGTCTTGATCTGCAGATACCAAGCCAGCCAGTGTTAATCGAGGTTCGAGGTGGCCACTATATAGAAGAGGCTAGCGGTATCGATGTCCGCATTGCCGATGGTCAGGTATTACGTGCAGTCGCGCGTTATCAGAGCGGCCAGCCTTTGTCATTAATGGTGACACCCCTGACCCAGCTTGCTGCGGGTCTTGCGCAATACCGCATTGTAAAAGGGACAGATCCAGCAACGGCTGTAGATAGCGCACTAAGCGATGTGGGTAAGCTCTTTGGCATCTCTGTAGGTACTGTGCAACCCCACAATATCACAAACCCCACGGTTACCACTTCTCTGTTGACTGCACCCTACACCTACGGATTTTTGCTTGCTGCGCTGTCCAGTTTTACTCAGCAAATCAGCCAGCAAAATAACGTGACTGTCCACACGGTATATACCTCCCTGAGCCTTGCCCAGGTCATGTATAACGACATCGTTAGCGACGGTGTGCTAAACGGCCGCGGGCTGAACAAGAGTGGAACTGCCATGATGGATCTAGCCATGGGTACAGTGGCTTTGAGTCAGGATGTATATCGCCTCGCTATTGCACAACATTTGCTTGCCGTCAGCGCTAGCCCGATAAACAAAACTGGGCTGGGCCGCGGCGATATACTCGATCTGGCACAAACGCTCAGTAGCGACAGTGATGCACTGTTTGGCTCAAAACCACCGGTGGATACTGCTGCCTTCGCACCGGTCATCGTTCCGGTACTGACGGAGGGTTCAGCATTCAATGGGATCTATAACTTTGCTGTCAATATCAACAGTGTGGCCGGTGCCGCAAGTGTAAACTTTACTGTAGACGGCGTTTCAATCGGCGATGCCATCGATCCTGCCAATCCCACGATCCTTATCAATACGCAAAACTACTCCACAGGACCACATGTGGTCGGTGTAACGGCTACTGATTTTATTGGACTCAGCAGTCAGCAGGACTTCACCTATAACTTCGGCAGTGTGTTTGTCAACGTCACATCTGCCGCCGCCACGAACAAAACACCTTTCACCTTAACCGGTAGCTATGATGACCAAGGATATGGATTTCAATCGCTCACGGTCCAGGGCAAAGATGTCACTCCCAATGCGGACAAGACCTGGTCGGCGCAGGTCGATCTGGCCCTGGGTCGCAATCATATCCCTATCGTGTTTGAAACAGCTTCGGGTCTCAGTGCCCAGCTTGATGCAGTTGTGGACTACGATACAGGACCACCCAGCATAGACACCAGTGCTGGCCACGGCCTGGCATGTTTTTCCAATGGTGACGGCACTTGCACTGAACAACCTCTGGCAAATAGCAACCTGGTAGTGCCTATATCCATCGAGACCGATCACACTGAACTGGCTGGTGTGGCAGTGACGCGCACCGCGTTGGATACGAACAACATCCCCTATTTCGCCTTCACTGCCAGTGATCCTCCCAGTAACGGCGTGAATACCGCGACAGATAATCTGACTGTGCGGTTTCAATACGAGAAAAACAGCAATGTCGTCTTGCCCTGGGCAGTTATGACACCGGTGAATGGAGAATACTTGCTGCCATTGGCTACGGAAATCCTCAGTAACGCCTGGTTAAATTCTGCACCCGGCGATATCCAGACCCTGCGCGTCCAGGTCGAAGATCTGGCAGGTAACATTACCAGTACGTCCTTCACGTTTAAGGTCGAGTTTGTCGTAGCGCCATTTACCATGGGAAATGCCAGCGATATAGGTGATTCGGCAATCGCAAACGTCAGCTTCGATCAACGCAGCAGTTTGTATAACACCACGATCCCAGTTGAGGAATATCCATTTACCAACACTACCGGCAAGGCGTTTTACATCAGCCCCAGTGACAGCAGCATACACAACGTGGACGATCTGATTGATCAATTGGTGCGCGAAAACCAGGTACGTCTCAAGACCAGCACCGAGTGGCGTGCAGGTTTCGTGGAGAATCTTCTGGACGGTACAACATGTCCGAGCATGCCAAAAGACAGTAGCAATAACGATAAATGGACACCAATTACCCAGCTGCTGAACTACGTAGGTGGCGCCTGGAATCCGGTGACGGTTCCGGCTCCCACTTTGGGCGCAGTGCAGTCAGTATCGACGGATACGCCAACAGCGCCGTCTCCTACCGCCTGGTCACAGCTGCCGGATTTCGATAGTACTTACAACTCGGTCACAGGCAATTTGAGTTACAACGATGATTACGTAATGGATACCGCGCACCTTAATCAGCCTGCTGCCGTACGTAACTGGCAATTCGTTAGTGTTTTCGGCACTATTACCTGTCCAGATGTATACTTTTTGCAGCAGCGTCTGGCGTACAGCTATCAATCAGAACCCGGTTATCCCAAAAATAATGCATCGACACTGCACAACGGTGCGACTTTCCCTACTAGCAGTTTCACGGTGTTCGATGTAACCGCCAATGCACCCATCACAGCGATAAACGGTTGGTATCTCATTCCCGCTGCGCACGATGTGATAGTCGACAAACAAGTGACTTTACCGACATTGACTGTTTACAACGACACCGATGTGGCAGACCCTCTCACATTTACTAGTTATACACCGCATTTGTATGATCGCACGCTGACCTGGAGCATTAACCGATCGATGACGATGAGTGTGGCAGCTGATGGTGGAATAGACAATCTCACGTCGATGACCTCACGTGATGTTCAGACGGGAACCGGCACCGCCAGTTACGTTCTGTCGCGCTGAGAGAGAAATGCATTAAATACCCGTTCGTCCTGTCTATTGATGCAGGACGAACGGAATTTAAGTAATTCGGATTTACCAGCTCTTGTACGGCAGGAATTTCCCATTCATGGTGATCACCACCCGATCACCGGCCGGATTTTCTTCCTTGTCGATGTGCATGGAGTAATCGATGGCGCTCATGATGCCGTCGCCAAACTTCTCGTGAATGATCTCCTTGATGGTGTCGCCATAGACACCCACGATTTCATACAGACGATAGATGACGGGATCCTGGGGGATGGTCTTGTCCCAGGATTTATGTGGAAACGCCTGCAGCGCAATGCTGACATCGGGGCCCAGATCCAGCACCTCACAGAGTTTTTCTGCCAGATCCTTTTTCATGCTGTTCTTACCGAAACAGGCCGAGGTTAACCAGACGTCACCCACGCCTACTTTGGCGGCAATCTCTGCCCAGGTCAGATCCTTTGCCAGTTTAGCGGCGATGATGGTCTCAGTCATTTCTTCCTTGGTCATGATGCTCTTGGCCATGCTGGCGGAAGGGGTAATAAATGCGGGTGCAGTGCTCATAAGTGACTCCTGTATGTAACGAGTGTGAAAGCAATTAGTAAAATTCCATCGTGCCCAATATCCGGGCGTATCAGTGCACACAATCCGTCGACGTGCACCAGAATGAAACTACGAATGCCTGTACGGACTGCTTAACTGCGATTACTACTTTATTTTGCAGCAAACGTGCCAGACGGCTAAAAAGACTAAAAGACTGATAATTCAGTGAGATAGTAAACAAGGACTGTTTAGCCACTTCACATTGTCGACAATTGAGAACGCTGTAGATGGACAATTTGTCCATCCCTGATTTTTGTCAGGCATAAAAAAAACCGCAACCCGGTAAGTCTAGTCCCGGGTTGCGGTTTTGTCTTTATCGTTTACGCGGCGACCAGTTCGCCTTCATCGATGGGCAGATCGAAGTTACGCGACCATTCGTTCCAGGAACCAAAGTAAATCTTGAGATCCTTGATCCCGGCTTCCTGCAAAGCGACGAAGGTATTCGAGGCCCGCGCACCCTTGAAGCAATAGATGTAAACCTTGGAATCTTCGGTGATCCCGATCTTCTTGCAGGCCGCAAGAATTTTTTCCGGCTCGCGGAACAAGGCTACGCCGTCTTCCGCTTCATCCATCAGGTTATACCATTCCAGCCAGACTGCACCGGGGATACGACCCTTCCGCGGACAAAAATCGATACCGTACGGAGAAGAACTCAGCCCCAGCCACTCATCTTTGTCACGCACATCGAGAAGAACAATATCCGGATCTGAAATTGCTTCGAGCATATCTGCCTCGGTTGCAATCAGTGTGGTCGGTGCTGTTGCAACCGGGAAAGTTGCAGGCGTCGGTGTCGGAACTTCCGTGGTCACCGGCAGGCCTTCTTCCTTCCACGCCACCAGACCACCGTGTAATACCGCGGCCTTGTCATACCCCAGTGACTGCAGCAGAAAGTAACCGCGGCAGGATTGACCAAACCCGGTGTTCATCGAGTCTTCATAGAGGACAACGGTTTCTTCACCGGAAATCCCGGCGGCGCCAAACAATTCCGCAAACTTGTCTTGCAACGCGTCCAGCCCATCGGT
>JBECKZ010000211.1:0-16540 GCA_040235555.1 Thiohalomonadales bacterium
GTTTCAATCATCCGACATTAATGTTATGGGGCAGACGAGATGTCCACTTTGGTCCGGCGATCGCAGAACGATTGGCAATGGATATTCCCGGTGCAGTTGGTGTGACTTATCTGAAACACTCCGCTCACCTCCCGATGCTGGAGCAGCCAGTCGAATATGCAGATGCCTTGCATAGCTTCTTCGGCTGAAATTCCACATACCCAGGTAAACGTGACAGATTGATTGTTATTGACTGTCTCTAGGTCAAAGTTCAATGAATACTTTTAAAAAACGTATCTATTCTATTTCAGGATTTTGTCGTGATCTTGTCGCAGTATTGAAGCGACCCTGTTTGGCTATTGGCGTACTCTGGGGAAGCTCGCTTCCTCCGTGCTTTCGCGAACGCTTGTATCTAGCAGTCATCGCTGTGAACAGTTGCCGCTACTGCACTTATTTTCACACCAAAACAGCATTGCATTCTGGACTCTCACAAGATGACATCAACCTGCTTTTAGGCGGTATCATGGTAAATGTTCCTGCAGACGAAGCGAAAGCGTTATTGTATGCCCAGCATTGGGCTGACAACAAAGGTCAACCCGATGCGCAGACCCGCGTGGATTTGATTAACGCCTACGGTATCAAACAATCCATGGCGATCGAGATGGCTCTGTTGTTGATCCAGATCGGCAGTCTATGTGGAAATTCATTCGACTATTTTTTATTTCGGATATCCTGTGGACATTGGGGCCTGCCCAAGAGGGAACAGTCATGACTGGTGAAACTCGAATAAAATATTTGCAAGTCGCATTAATCGTGTTTGGCATCACCTGTATTGCCGGTATTTATACGATGATGCGGGTGTGGCCAGCAGGATGGGTTTGGTTACCTGCACAACATCAATACGAACAAATGATCATGGGCATCTACGCTACGTTAGGTGTATTCCTTATCCTGGCTGCCAAAGCGCCTTTGAGACACCTGAGTCTGATTTGGTTCGCTATCTGGTCCAGCATCATTCATGGTGGGATCATGTTTATCCAGGTGCTGATGGATGAGACTGAGCGGGCACATTTATTGGGGGACATTCCTCCCTTATTTTTAATGGCCGCGGTTCTTTGGATTTTGATGCCAAAGAAAATCGAAGAAAAATTATAATAAATCCAGTTCAGCAGAATAAGTTTCTGATCGTGCTGTGGGTTGTGTTGGTGAGAGCAGGAAAAAACCCAGGCCAGAGAGCAATATTAATTTTGGAGTTACAGATGTATGCAGTCAATCTGTGATTCCTTGGCATGTGCATTTCACTCATAAAGATATACCGCAGACCGCAACTGACCGGTAGCAGATTGACCACCAACGACCAGCAGGCGGCCATCGGGAAGACGCGATACGGAGTGTGAGATGCGCGCATCAGGCATGGCGGTTGCGATACGTTCGCCGCTGGACGAATAAATGCTGGTGAATGTTGTTGCCCCGGAACTTTCGTGTTGGCCGCCAGCGAGAAAGATTTGATCGTTCGGTAGCGAGAGAGCAGGGATCAGGGAGCGGCCAAGGCTCAATGGCTGGATTTCAGTGAAGACTGCAGAGTCGGGGTCAAAGCGAAGCACCGTGTCTTGTGGAATGAACACACTATCAAATAATTCACCTCCAATGATCAACACGCTGCCGTCGGTTTGTTGGTGAGCAGTGTGCATGCTGCGGCGTTGAGCGAGATTGGGGGTTACGGGCATGAGTGAACTGTCTGCCGGGTCGAAGATTTCAGCAAAGAGGTAAGTCGCACTCCCACCTATGCCGCCCGTTATGAGCACACGCCCGTCGAAAAGCAATGTTGCCGTAGGATTCTGGCGTACATGCGCCATGCGTGTGTCGAGGAGTTGCCACAGGTTACTGCCTGGATCCCATATCTCAAGCGTGTCTCTACTGCCGCCGACGACCAATATGCGACCATCGTTCAGCAATACTGCGGCATGACCGACGCGTGGTTGATTCAAGTTGCTTGTGGCGACGATGGTACCGGTCGTTTCGTCGATCAACTCTGCGTCCGGCACACCGTTCAGACTCATTTCACCGCCGGCGACTAGGATTTTCCCGGTGGGCAGTCGCGTGGCAGTGAAATTTGCGCGGCCGGTACCCATAGTGCCGAACTTGGTGAATAATTGCGTTTGGGGATCAAATCGGTGTATGTCTGCCGACAGTGTAGATTGACCGCGGTCGCCCCCGATGATCAGCACGCTACCGTCCGCGGTGGACACAGCCTGATGCCATGCCGCGCTGAGCGTAGTGCCCAGCGTTTGCCACCGGTCGCGGTGTCCCACGTTCAGCGTAAGATCGCGTGAGGCGATGACGTTGCCATCTGCTTCGACGATTAGCCGGTAAGTTATCGATGTGTCGAGTACGGGCGTCTCTATTGTTGCACCGTTCGATACAGCGCCGATTGACGGCTCAACGCGCCCTTCGCCCTGACTGTATGCAACATACAAACGGGCATGTTCGCCAACATAATAATGTGTTTTATCGGCGTTGAAGTCACTAATGATGGATGGGGACGATTCACTGCCGCCCCCGCCACAAGCAGCCAGTGCGAACACACACGCAAATCCTGCCAGCGTAAGAAGCCGGCTTTTATATTGGGCAAAATAAATAAACATGGCGTGCCTATAGTTAAGTGAGAGGTGTTAAGTGTTAGCATACTCTTTGTCCATTGGGGTTCTTGCTAAAAATTTCTTAAAATTTAAGGTCAGCGTAAAAACGCTTAGTTGTACGAAATAGGAAAAATGGGGGCAGAGCGAAATAACGTTTGCCGCTACCTATTTCAGTCATCATTTTCTGATATGACAATCCATCAGATTCTTACTACAGCGACTGGCAAGGTTTTGTAATCGTCCTGATATTTGCTGCTACATTGCTGTGACAGACTCGCGCGTTGAACCACAATCCGGACAACGCCAGCTATCAGGTAAATCCTGTGCGCTGTGCCAGTCGGGATTAACGGCATGGGGATCAAACAGGTAGTAACAGGCATTGCAGATTAATGAGGCGTTCCTGTCGTCCTCAGTATCCTCGAGTTTGCACTGTTGCTGAGTGGAGGCAGCAACAGTTACCGGATCGCCTTCGTGCAGTTCACCGTCCTGTGCCACTGTCAGGTATAGGCCGAGGTCTTTGTGTCCGAATTCTTTACGTAATTTTCCCGGTACATTGCGGTCGCGTTTGCCGGTATCCGGATTGACATTGGTTGCGGCACAGCGACCGTTGCGTTGCACCACCTTCATGACCACGTCACCCAGTTTGATACGCTGTCCAACCCAGTCTAATTCACTGAAGGGCTCGGTACCGTCGATATAGACATTGGCGCGAAAGCGTAAAGGGTCGAGAGATTCTCCCCAGCGTTTTTCGAGTTCGCGCAAACTTGCGAGATTGATCAGTGAAACGTACTTGGTGGCCTTGTCAGTAAACATATGGCCGGGTGCCTCGAGTAGGCGAGGAGCCTGTGGTAACTGTGGCGGCATAAAATTCTGGAAAAACGTTTCCAGTGCAGCACGACTCTGTGCTTCGCTGAGTGCGAACGCGTGTTTTGTGGAATCGGGTGTGAAAATGTACAGAGTGTTATTGGCATCACAATAATGCGTTTGCAAGGCGGCAAGTTTTTCATGGACCATGAGCATCAGAAAGTTTGCCTTGGCCAGCCATGTCGGTGCTGTTGGATCGAAGTCAGCGCCGCTACGCAACAGGGCAAATTTGCGATCGAGCGGGAAGCCATCGCCTGTATGAACAGTAACTTCGTTCAGCCGTTCCGGACTCAGGCCTTTAACGGGATAACGATACAGACTGACGATGCGCATATAAAAGTTCCTGCAAAGAAATTCAACCTTAGTGTATGGAAATACTTGTGATTGTCAAAATCATTACGAGCAAGAGGCTAGTCATAGCGATTCTAGTTATGAATTTGCACTAATTTAGTACGCAGGCATCAATACTGAAAGTGAGATGAACTATTTTGGTTCTCGGTAAACAGGTGTCTGGAGGCGCCAGATTAGAAGTGTGTGGGGCTGTGTTCGTAAATGGGGGCGGGTGTAGTCATCCAGTATTAGTGAATATTTCTCTATGACTGTATTTTCTTCCTTTGATGAATGAGTTCACTCCGGACGATGTTTCCGGTCTCACATCTTGCAAGTGTATAACTGTGTAATCTCCAGTTTATCCGGATTCCGGCGGGATACACGCATCCCAGTATGGCGGGTCCTGAATTCGTTCCCGTAAAAAATCCACAAAGGTTTTGATTTTTGCTGGCAGATGTTGCCGTGTAGCGTAGACGGCATACATTTCCAGATTCAATGTCTGATAATTGTTGAGCACCATGTGTAATGTGCCATTACAGATTGCCTCACTGACGACGAAGGTAGGTAAAAATGCGATGCCCATTCCGCGTACGGCTGCCTCCATCAGCACATCCGGATTGTTGCTCTTCAATAGCGGGGTGATCTTCACCGACTGATTTACCCCATCCTGGTAGAGCGGCCAGGTCCCGCCGGGTAAATAGGCAAACAGCAGGCACGCGTGCGCAGCCAGGTCATCGGGATGGCCGGGTGCGGAGTGTTTTGCCAGATATTCAGGTGATGCCACCATGACATGGCGACAACAACACAGGCGACGCGCAATTAGATCGGGGCCAGGTGTGTCGGTAATACGAATAGCCAGGTCATAGCCTTCGTCCACGAGATCGATGATGCGATCATTGCACATCATTTCGACCTGCACCGATGGATAGAGGCGGTTGAATTCGCTGACCAGTGGCAATAAATGCCGCGAGGCAAAATTTGTCGGTACGCTGATGCGCAGGATGCCGCGCGGTGACAGACTCATTCCCGACACCATGTCATCGGCCTCTTCGAGTCCTAATAGAATCTCCTTGCAACGCTCAAAATAGATACTGCCCGATTCGGTGGTGCTGACATGGCGTGTTGTGCGGTTGAGCAAGCGGCCACCCAGTTGATTCTCCAGTTCAGACACGTATTTGCTTACCGCCGCACGCGACAGGCCCAGGCGTTTACTGGCCTGGGTGAAACTGCCAGTCTCCACCACGTTGATAAAGATCCTGATACAAGTAAGTCTGTCCATAGCCAGATTGTTAACAAATCAGAAACAGTCTATCTACAATACTAGCCTTTATTTTATGTACATAAACACCTATTTTTGGATTTTGGCTTATCTAACCAGAGGAGGTGCACATGGAAATGCAAGCAAAAGCAAAACCCGCGGCAACCACAACCCAACCACGACTGGATCCCGGCCACATCATGCAAACTGCCACAGCCTTCTGGGCCTCCAAGGTGCTGTTGACGGGGGTCGAATTAGAACTGTTCACGGTCCTCGGTGATCAGGCCATGACCGGCCCCGAACTCGGTGAAAAACTGAGTCTGCACCCCCGTGGGATTTACGATTTTCTGGATGCCCTGGTCGCAGCCGGTTTTCTCGATCGTGATGGCGACGGACCCACCGGCCGGTACCGCAATACCCCAAATACTGCAGCGTTCCTGAACAAACACAGCCCGGCCTATATCGGTGGTATGCCCGAGATGCTGAATGCACGTCTGTTCGGATTTTGGAATCACCTGGGTGAGGCCTTGAGAACCGGCCAGCCCCAGAATGAGATCAAGCATAACGGTAAACCGATGTTTGAAGAACTGTATGATGATAAGGCGCGCCTGGGTCAATTCCTGGATGCGATGAGCAGTATCCAGGCCGGTAACTTTCAATTGCTGGCAGAGAAGTTTGATTTCAGCCGCTATCACACCCTGACTGATGCCGGAGGTGCGCTGGCCCTGTTGTCGCGGATTGTGGCTACGAGACATCCACATCTGCAGTGCAGCAGTTTTGATTTGCCACCAGTTGCCGAACATGCGCAACAGCACATAGATAAAGCCGGTATGGGCAAACAGATCAAGGTCGTATCCGGCGATTTCTTTGTCGATGACCTGCCTAAAGCCGATGTCATCACCATGGGCAACATTCTTCATGACTGGAACCTGGAGAAGAAAAAGCTCCTGATCAAAAAGGCCTATGCTGCTTTGCCCGCGGGTGGTGCCTTTATTGCAATTGAGAATCTGATAGATGATGCGCGGCGTGAGAATTTGTTCGGGTTGCTGATGTCTTTGAACATGCTCATCGAGTTAGGCGACGGTTTCGATTATACCGGTGCTAATTTCCGCGAATGGTGCAGCGAGGCCGGCTTCACGCGTTTTGAAATCATTCCATTGGCTGGCCCGTCGTGTGCGGCTGTGGCCTATAAGTAAAATATAGATCGTGAAGTGATAAGGATGGAGTGCGTGTAGTAATGCCACTCCGTCCTTCTCTATGTTGTTTATAGATATGAATTCTAATTGTCTCAGCATCTCCCTGTAGTTTTGATCCGAACTGTTTTCCATGAATTGGGGATTTATATTCCATTTACGCAGATCTGGAACCTTTTACGTATAATTTTTTCTTATAAGCAGTCAGTAGCCAGGGGAATTGTTGAGAAGGAATTAGCACACAGTTATTGCTAATATTAATGCAAGAGTGTTCTGAACTCATTTTTTTATAATTTTTCATTCCGCGAGGGTACGAGCCTGGATTCTGCAAAGGGCTGTCACCCTTACGATACTCATATAAGGAGGTGTGGTATGAAAACAGTACATTCACTTGAGCATGAATCCCCACTCTATGCACCTTGCCGTAATCTCACATTCCATGCTCCTTTTGTGTGGCTTAAAAAAGGTTGGCAAGACTACCGACGAGCGCCTTTGCACAGCCTGATTTATGGTGTGATCTTCGCTGCTATCGGTGGAATACTTGTTTATTTTTCCAGGTTCGATGTGAGCTTGCTAGTGGCCGGTCTTGTAGTCAGCCTGCTGATAGTGGGGCCCGCACTTGCATTCGGCCTGTACGATATCAGCCAGCAACTCGAACAAAACCACAAACCGAGCTTTCTCCATGAGCGGCGAAAGGCGCTACATGAAATGGGACACGAACTCATGCTTGCACTGTTGCTGAGCCTGGCATTCCTGATTCTGCTCCTTCTTCTTCCGATAGTGATGGATGTTATTACTTCATCCGAGCGGTTTGCGGTTACTACTGCGATACCTATGACGAATACATCGACCTGGTTCATTGCAGTTATTTTTGCAGGATTGCTTTTTGGGGTCAGCTTATTTGCACTGCCGATGATATTGGATCAGGATGCCGAAGCCATGACCGCAATCGCAACAAGCATTCATGCAGTGTGGCGAAACAAGTTGGTTTTGGCACTCTGGACACTGATAATCCTGGTGCTGACGGCGATAGGTTTTGCGACTGCATTGATAGGTTTCGTGTTCATCGTGCCGGTGATTGGTTATGCTACCTGGCATGCATACCGTGAAACGATCATTGAATAATGGAAGATTATAAATTTCAGGGAATAAATAAAAAACCGGGTCAGGGAGCGATGTGCCCTGCTATCGGAGGATATTCCTCTCTGACCCTATATTCCAAGTGAAAGTGTTTTGATGCGTTTTATGTAACAGGGTCACGTCTTATTTGGTAATTGTAAAATTTTACTTTTTACCCCCAAAACCTCTCCCACGTATCTATGTTGAGAAATCGCTGATAAGTTTTTTTAAGCGTGTTTTTTTAGCAAGGCTGGTAGGCCGATGAAAGTGAT
Organism: Thiohalomonadales bacterium; assembly: GCA_040235555.1. GTDB lineage: Bacteria > Pseudomonadota > Gammaproteobacteria > UBA6429 > Thiohalophilaceae > RI-92. The sequence continues at coordinate 7,655 of JBECKZ010000211.1, forward strand.
AGCGAAGGGTATGATCCCTTCGCCATCTATCCGATCTACACGCCCATTCACCTAGACCTGATTGTTGCCATGACCTTGCTCGTCTGCCTGCAGACCAGTCATGACAGGACTGGCGTTGACCGGCATTGCTGTTGCGGAACGCAGTACGGCTGTAACGCGCAACTTACCGTAATCGTGCGTTTGTTGTGGCAGGTTGACGGTCACCGTGACATCACGTTGCGCCTCAGACTCCAGCCGTCCCAGCGTCACTACCACCTGACGACCATGCTGCGTCACCATGTTACCCAGCGTGCCGGTATTAGTACTGCCTTCGGGCAGTGTAAATACCGCTTGTGTGCCATTGAGGGCATAGCGACTGTGGTTGACCACGTGCAGGGTATATTTGGCGGTGCTGCCTGCTGCGACATGTGGCGGTGCCAGGAGTTGTACCTGCAGCTGCTGCGCCAATTGCGGTTTGGTGATGGTGAAGGTATCCAGCAAGGCCGGGGTGCCTTCTGCGGGTTCTGATACCACCTTGCCTGTGGCCGGATCGATCAAGGTATCCGGGATCGGGTCGTTCAACGGCATACCATTGACGTCGGTGCCATACGGCGCCGGATTGTCTGTAGTTGCCGAAGAGGTCGCCTGCAGCGGTTCCGAGATTTGATACATCGTCAGCCGATTGTGATCGACCACGACATCCGCGAACGAGAACACATGTGACTTGAAGTGGGCAGTGATCTTTTGACCTTGACCTGCACCATCCATAAACGGCGCCATTTGAGCTCCAGTAAGGTGATCATCGAGCCAGGAGGCCGGGCCGTTAGGGAAGCTCATGCCATTGCTGTAGGTGAATGTACCGGTCGCAGAATCATCCTGATCCGCGCCGGGTCCGGCGCCACGTGTCAGAGGTAAATCGCTGTCATGGGTATCTTCACCGCCGGCGCCTTCTACCAGGTAGATCACGCCATCGGGGACAGTATCATTGGCTCCATCAAAACTGGTGTCGACGGCCACTGCGGCGGGTCCGCTGGTCGTCGGCGCATCGCCCACATCACCCAAGGCGCGCAAGGGATAGGTGCGCTGGTAGTTATGCTCATGACCGTTAAAGACGACATTGACGCCGTGATCTTCCAGTAACTTGGCAACGCGGCGCATTTCGAAATTACGCATGGTCAGGTTGCCGGAGGAGAAGGCAGGATGGTGAAAGACCACAAACTTCCAGGTTTGCTTGCTGCTGTCGAGATCATTGATCAGCCACTTGGCCAGGATGCTTGGATACTTGGGAAAACCATCTGCCGGGCTGGTATAGGTCGCGGCATAGCTAAGTAAGCCATTGAATAAATGCGGATTGGCATCCAGGAACACAAAGTGGGCATTGCCGTTATCGAAAGAGTAGTTGCCCATGGTGTCAATCTGGCGTTTCATAGCCTTGCCGGTATCGACAGCGGTACTGGCGCGGAACGCCTCGATAGCGGCGGGTGAGGTATAGCTTACACCCTGATACTTGAAGTAAAAGCCGTTTGGCGTCGAAGTGTTGTCATCCCCGTTGAGGGTGTATTGCGGATCGACGCCCTTAGGACCGTTGAGCGGGAAGTAAAAGTTATTGAAGTATTGCAGGGCATCGCCGCCGCCAGTCTCACCGCTGTACTTGCCGGCATTATCATCGCCCAGCAGGTTGACGCTGATGCCGGTGCTGCCGATGTCGTGGTTACCAATCACTATATAATATGGTATGTGGCGGATAAACGGTGCACCTGATTCGTTTGAGCTAACAGGATTGTTCCAAACCGGCATCCAGAAATCGCGATAACTGCCTTCGGCACCGTTGAAGTAGACGTTGTCGCCAGTGTTCAGTGCCAGGTCCGGGCTCGGTAATTGCGGGACACCTGCGATCGACAGGTTATGCAAGTCGTACATCTCATGCACGATGCGGGCTTCGTAGTTAACCCGTCGTGGCGGATTCGAATTGGGTACCGCCTGGAAGAAACCTTCGTCACCCACGACCTCGAAAGAAAACTGACCGTTGCGCTTACGTGTGGTGAATGAAGAGACGTAACCATCAGTCGGCAGGCCTGGACCGGTTACGCGGTAATAGTACTTGGTGTCATAGCCTAGGCCTTTCAGCACAGCATAATAATTGACATGCGCACCCGAGGCGGTAGGCGGTAAGGGTAAGCTCGGGTCGGCACTGAGGTAGTTATCCACGACATGACTGGCAACCTCGGCACTACGTCCAAAATTTCCGCTCGTGCCAAACTCTACGCTATAAGCGGCGTTATCTGGGTTAGTCTCGTCGGTTTGCCAGGCAATCACTTTCAGGTCATGGATTCCGAAGCGGCCGGCATCACCCGGCTGGATATAGGGTTGATAGGTGATTTGAGCGGCATGTACCTGAAATACGCTGCCTGCAGCCAGCGCAGCAAATACCGCAACTGCAATAGAACTTTTCTTCCGTAAGTTCATAATTTACTCCCGGTTGTTATACAAGGACGTGCAGAATGATCAGCGTGGTACTGACAAAATTCTGCGGTTTGGAAGGTCACGCGTTCTTGAAGCTTGTTTTCGTGACCACGCCGGGAGTTATAGGTTGTGCATATGACGGCAGCTAGAACAACCGATTACATGTTTATGACCTTATTGATAACTTGCTTGTATGCCTCTCAATAAAGCGGCGGAGGGACTATATATGAACGCTATCTATCTTTAGCTATTTTCCGGAAACGACAGTACATCAAATTTTGGTAACGTCATTTAAAGACATTTTTCAGCTTCTACCTTACTTATCATACACATATTTTTGGCATGTTTTTGGCATAGCGCGTTGATAATAATTTACCAAAATGTGATGCAATCCTAGGCACAAATTGCATTAAAACCTACCATAGAAGTACAAAAAGAATAGAGGGCAAACTATGCCAAAGCAGATTCGGAATAACCAGGGATGGCTTACGACGCTAAGCGCGTTTGGACTGCTATTATTCATTGCAATGTTGGCTGCTGGTTGCGGTGGCGGGAGTACCCCGAGTACTGTAGGAGCATCTGGCTCGACAACAACCCCCCCAGCGACAGCTACTGCAACACTTAAAGCTGACGTGGGTGCAGTGTGTGAGACACTCGTATCCGGTGCAGCATATACAAAAACACCACCTACATTGTCTTGCAATAGCGGTACTGATCCTTATACCGCATATCTTGATGGCAGTAAATCGATTGCCCCGGCCGGCCAAACCCTCAGCTATGCCTGGTCATTTGTCTCTGTACCGGCAGGGAGTAACGCGAAGTTGGTGGGTGCGAATACGGCCAAGCCTACATTCATGCCCGATAAAGCCGGGGCTTATACAGTGCAACTGGTTGTTAGTGCACAAGGGGTTTCAAGCCCGAGAGCAGTAGCCCTGGTCGTCGCACTTGATGACGCCGCGCTCAATCCGAATCTGACAACCAACCCAACTGCGACGCCATATCATTTTCATGGGGGCCTATCGAATAACTGTACCACGTGTCATTCAGGCTCGTATGCAGATCTCCTGACCAAGCCGAGTACGCACATTGCGACGAGTAATAATTGCCAAACCTGCCATTCGCCTTTAGGTTTTAACATCAGCAGTTATGTCGATCATAAGGAAGTATTTGGTGTATGTAGCGATTGCCATGATGGTGTTACCGCCATAGGTAAATCGCCGAGCCATAAACCGACGACACAGGAATGTAGCGATTGCCACAATACCACCAAGTTCGTCGAGCTCACACTCTTGCCGGATGGATCTTATGATCATTCGGCTGTTACTGAGCCCTGTTCTGCGTGTCACAACGGCACAGTCGCGATTGATACAACCTCAGATCACAATCCGACGGGACATCCAAGTATTACCGTGGAGTGTAACAACTGTCACACTACGAAGACGTTTACTACACCTTTCCCGAATCATTCCGATCCTAAAGTCGTTGTACCGGGGACTTGCGGCAAAGCTGGCTGTCATGACGGCAGCAGTTTTGCAAATGGTGTACAGATTACCGGCGAGAATTCAGCGCCAAATCCACATATTGACACGAGTAGTTCGATAGCATGTGACCTCTGCCATGACACCACCAGTTACAACATGGGTGGTGTGTTCAGTCACTCGACCTTAGGGCTGTTACCTGGCGCAGGCATTACGGTCACATGTGCTACTTGTCATGATGGCCTCAACGCAACAGGCGAGCCTGCGCCTACCGCGACGTTTACGCATACGACCAGAACCGATTGCGAATCTTGCCACAGTACAGCGGCTTTCAAACCGGCACTCAGTGTAGATCACACGGGATTCGATCCAGCCACACAAGATTGTGCTACCGGTTGTCACGACGGCACTAACGCGACCGGTATGCCGACCGATGCAGTGCATAACGCGACGACAAATCCGGACTTTGCAAACACGACGTTACCTGCCAGTACTTACTGCGGACAGTGTCATACCCCGCCGGGCGGAACCTTCCACACGGCAACGATTGACCACAGTGCAAGCTTATTTGGCACGCTTGGCAATCCCCTGGTGGATTGCACGAGTTGCCATGATGGCAGTATCGCTAACGCAACGGGTAAACCGAGCAATCACTTCGCCACAACGGACAATTGTGGCAACTGCCACAGTCCCCAGGGTCCGTCATTTGTAGGCGGAATTGTTGACCATTCAACACTCGTGTCGATAAATAATAGTACTACACCACCGAGCTCTACGCCTGCCTGTTCGTCTTGCCATGGATCGACAGCCACAGGACAATCATTGACACACGTGCCAATGACAGCAGCGAGTGGGACCGATTGCTTGGTCTGTCACGGCACCGGGTACAGTGCTTTCACAATGACGAGCTTCGACCATTCCGCGGCGGGTATAACCAACAACTGTATCAGTTGCCATGACGGGAAGACACATGACACAACGCTCGTGATTACAAAACCAAGCAATCACATTCCTACATCGGGAGCTGATTGCAGCACGTGTCATGCGGATACCACCAATGGACCTGGAATAAATGGAACGAGTTCAAGTGGTTACGCAACGGCAACGCCATTTGTGAATACGGTACACCCTGCCTATTCAACCGGTTGCCGTTCATGTCATAACTCGACCTATGATAATGCTGTTTATAATGCCAAGAGCCACCCAACCGACTCCGTGCATGCCGACGTTGATGCGAATGGTTGGGAATGCAATGCCTGCCACACAACGAGAGGTAATTTCCTGGATGGTAGTGTCAATCATCAGGATCCAACCATTAAGACCCAGGCATGCATAAGTTGTCATATCGATAACCAGACTGTTGAACCTATTGGCCGAGACACGAGTACTCACCCGATTACTGCGGATACATGTCAGGATTGCCACCAGCCTGGCGGCAGTTTCACCGCAGCCTTCGACCACACGACATTGGATGCGGGCGGTGTCAACTATGGGAAGTACACCTGTACGGCCTGTCACGACGGTGTTAATGCCACGGGTAAACCGCAAAACCATATGCCGACCGCGCAGGATTGCATTAGCTGCCATACCGGGCACCCACCAACGGTAGCAAACTTTGCCAACGGCACCTACGATCACAAAGGGCCTGAAATGACTGGCAGGCTGTGTATGGATTGCCACGACGGTTCTATTCTGGGTGCTTTAAGCAAAGCGGATAAGCCAGACCATAAAGTGACGACCGCGGACTGCAGTGCATGCCATTCCACTGTCGCATTTAAACCTGCCACTAGCTTCGATCACTCGGGAGTGACCAGTGGTTGCCAGGCTTCTGGTTGCCATACCTCAGGCAATCCGGATGTGGTGGACGTAACCGATGACCCAAATCGGACCCATATTCCGATTCTAAACGGTAGCACGGAAGTCGATTGCTATAACTGCCATACGAATCCGGGTGGCACCTTCGCCAATGCGACGATGGATCATACGGTCGTGACATTTGAGCCGTGTGAAACCTGTCATGGCAAAAATTTTGATGGGGCTAATTCAGCGCATCTTGTGACTGCCCAATCCACTAACCACATCAAGAATCAATCCGGCTCAACTAAAACGATCAGTACGATTGGTTCGTGTGCGACATGTCACACGAGCACCTCGGATTGGACCCAGGTGAAATATTCACATAGAAGCAAAACTGCGAGTCCAGCGGGATATTATCCGGGTGATCATAATACCAGTAAGGTTACCAGTTGTACCCAGTGTCACAACGACTCGCCGCCGGATTATCTAATTTCGTCGTTTGAGTCCCCGGTAGTAAACTCGGTAGCAAGATCAGCATACTATCCATACTGTGCGGCGTGTCATGGAGCGAAGGGCGAGAGTGAACATGGTAGACCGCTCAGCTCGAGTCATTACGATTGCACCGGATCAAGTTGCCACAAGGTCAATGGTAGTAGTTTTAATAAATAGTTTAGGACTTTAGGCAGTCCTGCCAGCACCTATCGAAGCACATACCGGAAGTTCCCGGTATGTGCTTTTCCTTTCTGGAAACTTTAAACTGGTGTTTTCTCAGACCTCATCCTATTTCTCACCTTAAACTTCGCAGCCTGGGTTTTTACGAGCTCTTTGTCACAGATTGTGTCTAAACCGGTTAAAAAATGTCGGAATCCTTGACACCAAAATGCAATGTAACGGTCATTTTTTGTCGATATTCTTTACAGGCCAAAAAGTAGACAAATATAACTTATTGTTATTAATGTGATTAATTATTGGCATATATGTTGCTCAATACCTTATGTAGTTCGTGTAAAAGTCAATGCTGAAGAGACGAAATCGCTAAGCGTTGGATAGAGATGCAGATTAACAACAAGCAGTTATGGAAACGAGCTGCTAAGGGAAAGGTAAGGTGGACCCTATGAAAACTCTCTTCAAATCAGGTCTGTTGGTAAGCACATTGCTGACTATAGCAACAAGTGCGTTTGCCATCACTGGCGATCAAACAATTGGCTTGGCAACAACAAACATGGATATTGCAACTGTACCTGAACCCTCAACACTGGCTTTGCTAGGTTTGGGTATCGTACTCGTTGCATTATTCCGACGTAAGAAATAACACTCGTAACGAGTGGGTGCACCAGTCAAAGTGGCTTTGATTTGGGGTCACCGTTATTCTGTGGACAAATGTATTTGTCGACCTGGATGGAGAAAACGTCGGTGTTAGTTTGGATTCGCGAATTGCATTGAAAGCAAGCGCAAACCCAGCCAATGCTATGAAGTGACTCCCTCCAGGTAGCGGCAGGCAAGATATTGTCTACATAGTCTGTAACAAAAAATCACCATTCAACTCTGCGTTATCGCTAGCCAGATCAAACTATGATTCAACTAGCATGTAGTTCCTTGCATTTGTCGTCTATATTCCAAAATGTATTGTCATAAATAGTTCGAATAGGTATTCGGCCGACACTATTAACTTTGTTTGTGATCAGGCATTAATAATATACTATTATTAATGTTATTGTGATAACGTTATTCGCGTTGTTGACCACTAATAAATGAATCCGATATTCCGATAATGAGTAATACCATCGGATAGCGCATTTAAGGGACGGGTATGAGACACACACTCCATTTTTTTTCCATTGCACTCCTCGTACTTGCTGTACCGACTATTGCCTGTGCCGAACTCGGCGGCAACGCAGGATCGGTACAGTCAGATCAGGCCCAAATGAAAGCGAGTGTCATGCAGACCAGTAAGGTCAGTCCTGATTTCAGCGTGCAACAGAGCCAGACTTCCACTGGGGTCACGATCAAAGAATTTGTTTCTTCTACCACCGGCACTGTTTTTGCCGTTACCTGGGAGGGGCCGCTGCTGCCAAACATGCAACAGTTACTGGGCCAGTACTTTGGCAGCTATGTTGCCGCTGCAAAAGCCAATCGGGGTGGGCATAGCCATCTCAGCATTCAGCAGACAGACCTGGTGGTGCAATCTGGCGGGCATATGCGCGCCTTCTCCGGTATCGCCTACATTCCTAGTCTTATGCCGGCCGGTGTCACTGTCGCGCAACTTCAGTAAAGGGTATGCATATGTATAACCACGTTATTCGCGTTTTGTGTGCTGCCTTGGTTTTATCACTGACTGCGTGCGGTGGTGGCGGAGGTGGCGGTTCGACAACGCCTCCCCCTGCGAATAACCCACCGGTAATTACAGAAGGGACATCGACCAGTGTCAGCATGTCAGTCAACGCGACGCCAACAAATTTTAGCCTGACGCTGCATGCAACGGATGCTGATGGCGATACATTGACCTGGAGTATCAGCACTGCAGCAACACATGGGACGGCCAGCGCATCCGGGACCGGCACCAGTATGGCTGTGGGCTATATGCCAACCAAAGACTATGCCGGTTCAGACAGCTTTGTTGTACAGGTGTCTGATGGGAAAGGGGGAACAGATTCAATCACCGTGAATGTCACGGTCAACAATGATGCCAACCCGGTGATTGGGGGAAGCAAGCCGGCCAGCGTCAGCATGTCGGTCAACGGTTTGCCAAATGCCTTTAGCCTGACGCTTAACGCTTCGGATGCCAATGGCGAAACGCTGACCTGGAGTATAAGTACTCAAGCATCGAACGGTACGGCCAGCGCATCCGGGACCGGGACCAGCAAGACGGTGGGCTATACGCCAACCAAAGATTATGCTGGGATGGACAGCTTTGTCGTGCAGGTGTCCGATGGCAACGGCGGGACGGATACCATAATCGTGAATGTCACAGTAAACAATGACGCAAACCCAGTGATCGCACAGGGCGCCTCAACAGATATCAGTATGCCTGAAAGTGCTACGCCTTCTGTTTATAATTTGACGCTGGATGCCTCGGATGCGAATAACGAAACTTTGACCTGGAGTATCAGCACCGCTGCGGCACACGGTACGGCGAGTGTACCTGTAGCAAATACAGGCAATAGTATTG
>JBECKZ010000241.1:0-7553 GCA_040235555.1 Thiohalomonadales bacterium
TGCTAACGTTGCCGGCAACCGGAATCTTTAAAATGCAGAGTGAATTCAAGCATATCGGACTCATCGCCAAGCAGGGGGACCCACGGGTCGCCGACGCCTTGTTGCGCCTCACCGAATTAATCATCGACTTCGGCGGTAAGGTCAGCCTGGAGCGAGAGACCGCCGGAAACCTGTTGATCCACCACAATTTTCCCATGTGCGACAGTGCAGAACTTGGCAAAAACTGTGATCTGGTGATCTCCATCGGGGGCGACGGCACCCTGTTGCATACTGCACGGTCGCTCATTGATCATGACGTGCCCCTGCTAGGCATCAATCTCGGTCGTCTGGGTTTTCTGGTGGATATTTCCCCGGATCAGATGCAGGAGCGCCTACGTGAAATCTTTGCGGGCAACTACCTGGAAGAACAACGCATTATGTTAGTCGTCAGCATCGGCAACGCGCATGAACCACACCGCGTCAATCACGCCTTTAACGATGTGGTCGTACACAAATGGGAAGCGGCGCGCATGATCGAAGTTGACACTTTTATTGATGAGCGCCTGCTCAACAGTATGCGTTCCGATGGTCTCATCGTCGCCACACCCACGGGTTCAACCGCCTATGCCCTCTCCGGCGGCGGCCCCATCATGGACCCTGACATGGACGCCATGGTGATCGTCCCGATCTGTCCGCACAGCATGAATTATCGTCCCTACGTGTTCGATGGCAACTGCGAAGTGGAACTCAAGGTCCAGGAGGAATCCTGTCCACATGCCCAGGTCTCCTGTGACGGCCAGCTCAATATGGCGATACAACCCGGTGATGTCATTCGGATCAAGCGTCACCCAAAACGCGTGCGCCTGATTCATCCACCGGAATACAATCATTTTCAGGTCTTGCGGACCAAACTGCGTTGGGGTGAACATTCCTGAACCATGCTGACACACATTCATATTTGGAATTTTGCCATCGTCGAACAACTGGATATCGAATTCGAATCCGGCTTGACCGTGCTCACCGGTGAGACTGGTGCCGGAAAATCCATTCTACTCGACGCCCTGAATCTTGCTCTGGGCGATCGCGCCGATACCTCGGTGATCCGCCACGGCAGTGACAAGGCAGAGATTAGCGTGACCTTTTCCCTGAACGATTGCGCCGAGGCCGGCAACTGGTTGGCCGAACACGAAATGCAAAGCGAAGATGAATGCATTATTCGCCGCACCATTAACCGTAATGGTCCATCCCGAGCCTTCATCAATGGCATCCCCGCCACAGTGCAGCAGTTACGTGAACTGGGGGAAATGCTGGTGGATCTGCACGGTCAGCATGAGCATCAATCCCTGCTGCAGCGCGATATCCAGCGCCGCTTGCTGGATGATTATGCTAACCACAAGGATTTACTGCAGCAGGTGAGTACCGCCTATGACAAGTGGTTGAGCCTGCAGGAACAATGGCAACGCCTGAGCAGCGCCAACCAGGACCGCGACAGTCGTCTTGAATTATTACGCTATCAGGTTAAAGAGCTGGAATCGCTCAATTTGCAACCTGGTGAGGCTGGTGAGTTGGAGGCCGAACACAAACGCCTGGCCAATGCCTCTCACTTATTACAAACCGCGCAGCGGGTGCTGGGGATGCTGGATGAAAATGATGAGACTTCCGTACACCAGGCCCTGAATCTCAGTCACGGTGACATCAGTGATCTGGCACGGGTCGACGCACAATTAAATCCCATCACCGAATTACTCAATAACGCCATTATCCAGGTGCAGGAAACCATTAGTGAATTACGTCACTATGCTGAGAATCTCGAACTGGATCCGGAACGCCTGCAAGAGGTAGAGCAACGTATCAACGCCATGCACACCCTGTCGCGCAAACACCGAGTTGAGGCGGAGGAACTGGTCAACCTGTTACCGACATTGCAGCAGGAACGGGACGACCTGGAACAGGCCGACATTAAACTCGATGGCTTGCAAAAACAAATTCAACATGCGAAAGAGGCCTTTACCAAGAGCGCGGCCAAACTGACTCAAAGCCGCAAAAAAACAGCCAAACAACTCTCCGAGAAAATCAGCGACGCCATGCAGAGTCTGAGCCTGCAAGGCGGTAAGTTCGATGTCGCACTCGAATCCGTGCCGGAAGCACGCTGGAATACCCAGGGCTGTGAGACGATCGATTTTCTGGTCAGTGCCAACCCCGGGCAACCCGTCAAACCCCTGACTAAAGTCGCCTCGGGGGGTGAATTATCGCGCATCAGCCTGGCCATCCAGGTCATCACTGCCCAGGCCGCACGCATTCCTAGCCTGATCTTTGACGAAGTGGATGTGGGGATTGGTGGACGCGTTGCCGAAATTGTCGGACTGCAATTGCGAGCGCTAGGACAACACCGCCAGGTAGTGTGCGTCACCCATTTGCCACAGGTTGCCGCGTTGGGACATCATCACTTGCAAGTAAGCAAACTAACTGGCAAGGACACCACCATCACCGAAATTAAACACCTCGACAGCAAGCAACGAATTGATGAAGTCGCACGGATGTTGGGCGGAATAGAGATTACCGATCAAACCCTGTCCCATGCCAAAGAAATGATTGAGCGTGCCCAGGCCTGAACGACAAAGGGCGCGATTGCGCCCTTTGTACACTACGAACCTACATAAATTTTAAAACAGAAATACCTGTCCCAGGCTTTCAAACTGGGTCCAGGTCATGGTCTGCGAGTCCTCATAAACTCCATCGCCATCTGCATCGACTTCAACCATCACTGTGTCAGTTGAAAGACCCGTGCTGTTGTTGGTCGACACTCGAACATGGCTATTATTGATGCCAGTAAAGACAACGCTACCAGTATAAGGATACTGATTGGCATTATTGCCTACGATAGGCGTCTCTGTCGCAACTTGGACAACTCCGTTGATGAGCGAACTGTCGAAGGTATAATCCCAGTTCAGGCTGTAATCCAGGGTGCTTGTGTCATAAATTTCTGTTGAATGAAAATTGTATATATTGATGTAGTCATTATTGATTGTGACGCTGAACTTGGAGTATGAAACCTTGGTCGTCACAGTTGTCCCAACAGTGGTGCCGCTGATGTTCATCGAAACATTGATGGTGACCACATCCGCGCCATTCGTTATCGTGAAATTTTGAAACGTCACTGCCGCCGAATAGTTTGATGCCAAATCACCGCTGGCTGAAAACGTTATCGAACCATCCAGGGTGGCGGTGCCGAGATAACCGACACAGGCATTAAACGTGACTGTACCGGAAGTCGCTGTCGCATCCGGTGCAGTGATACTGCCACCGCCCGGGCAAGATGCCGTGACAGTGAGCGGCTGCAAGGTCTGGCTTTCACCCAGGTGCAGGAGCTTACGGGCAAAATCTGACAGATTGATTGCGGTACGGCTTGTTTGTCCGGAGGTCAGGGGCACAACATTACTGATACTGGTGGTGATGGTGTCACCGGAACCCGCTGAGGAAGAGACCTGTGCGCCATTTGTCTTGGTGATTGCGACCGTCGGGGCCGGACTGACCACCTGGTTATTGCTGCTACCGCCGCCACCCCCACCGCATGCACTGAGTACAGACATCAAGGTAATTATTAAAAGCTTTTTCATGATTCCCCCCTTATTTAAGAAAATTAATTTATTATTTAACTGCACAGCTCCGTTACTGAACTGTGAACTAAATCGTGTTTTATAAGATTTATAGCATCAGAAACTATAAGTCCTGTTCAGATTTTTTTCTGGCACTCCTTGCAGATACCATAAATATAGAGTGAGTGATCGGTCATCTCATAGCCTTTTTCCTTGGCGATCATCTGCTGGCGCTCTTCGATTACCTTATCGACGAATTCATCCACCTTGCCACACTTTATACACAGGATGTGATCGTGGTGCTTGCCTTCGTTGAGTTCAAACACGGACTGGCCGCTTTCAAAGTGGTGGCGGGTGACCAAGCCGGCCTGTTCGAACTGGGTCAATACCCGATAGACCGTTGCCAACCCAACCTCTTCACCACTCTCTAATAGAGCCTTGTACACATCCTCTGCGCTCATATGCCGAATCTTGCTCTGTTCCAGAAAATGCAGGATCTTGATACGAGGCAGTGTTGCTTTTAGTCCGGCGTTTTTCAAATCCTGGCTTTCCATGACGGACTCCTGCTGTATTGATGAGGGCTTTAGGGTATGATTCAGGCCAAAATTATACCCCGAAAAAGATTGATGATGCGAAACATTCTCATTTCCGCCCTGCTCGTGTGGCTAAGCGTCACCAGCGGCTGCTCTGTTTATCGCCCCGAACTCCAGCAGGGTAACATTCTCGATCTGGAGCAAATTAACAAGCTTAAACCTGGTATGAGCAAACGCCAGGTCATCTACGTCATGGGTACACCGTTACTGCAGGACCCTTTCCATAAAAACCGTTGGGATTACATTCACACGGTCAAGCCCGGTTCAGGCTCAAGTATGAGCATTCAGCGTCTGACACTGTATTTTGACAAGGACAGCTTGCAACGAATTGATAAATCCGGACTTGAGAAAAAAACGCTCAAGTAATTAATCGGAATCTCCCTCGGCTATGTCATGCGCGTGTTTCTTCTCCGCGCGCTTGCGGCGGGATTCTTTGGGATCAGCAATCAATGGCCGGTAAATCTCCACCCGATCCTTCTCACGCAGGACCGTTTCTGGTGGGCTGATTTTACTGAAAATCCCTACCTTGCTCTCCGATAAGTCGATTTCCGGGTGCTGTTCAAGAATGCCCGAGAGTTTGACTGCTTCAAGGATGGTAGTACCCGGCTTGACTTGCAGAGTGATAACAGACTGCTTGTCAGGCAATGCGTAGGTGACTTCAACAGTAATAGTTTTTTGATCAGGCATAGACTTCCTTGGCGCGCTTGGTAAAGGCATCCACCAGTGAATTGGCGATGTGGCTGAACACTGGCCCCACGGTCATATCCATAAACTTGCTTGCAAATTCGAATTCTAATAGCAATTCGACCTTGGTACCTTCCTGCCCAAGCTGGGTGAAAAGCCATTTGCCGTGTAAATGTTTGAATGGACCATCGAGCAGTTGCATTTCAATCATCTGGTGAGGTGTGTTGAGGTTGCGGGTGGTAAAAGCTTTATGCAACTTGCCATATTTTATTTCCAGACTGGCATCCACGCTATCACTATCACGTTTCAACACTGTGCTCTTGCTGCACCAGGGTAAAAAATTTGCGTAGGAGCCAATATCATCGACCAATGCGTACATTTGGGATGCCTGATAGGGTACCAGTGCAGTTTTATGAATCTTTTTCAAGGTACGACAACTTACAGTTTTAAAACGCCAATGACATTCAGGAATACGATCAGGATTGCAAACGGACTGATATAACGCACCAGAAAACGCCAGCTCTGGTATGTCCAGTTTTGCATTTCCAGTTCATCGCGCGTTGCCTCCTGGCTCATGAACCAACCGGCAAACAGTGCAATCAACATCCCTCCCAGCGGTAACATGAAATTCGCCGTTAAAATATCAAACAGATTGAAAAAACCGTTCTCGTAGGTTTGGCCAAGAAACGAAAACTTGAATGCCCATTTGTTAAACGAAAAGACCGTAAAAATACCCAGCACCCAGATCATTGTACCAGCAACAAATGTTGCCTTGATCCGTCTATAGCCGTGGTTTTCCACCAACCAGGTCACTGCTGGCTCCAGCAATGAGATAGATGACGTCCAGGCGGCAAAAATTACCAATAGGAAAAACAAGGTTCCCAGCACACCGCCCCATTCCATTTGTCCGAACGCCAGTGGCAATGTAATAAATAAGAGTCCAGGACCACTGCCGGCTTGCAAGCCGTGGGAGAAAACAACCGGGAATATGGCGATACCGGCCAACAGGGCGACTACCGTATCGGCTAGCGCAATAATAATGCTTGCCTGTGCAATGGAGGCGCGTTTGGGTAAATAGGAACCATATACCATGATGGCTCCCATACCCAAGCTCAGGGTAAAAAATGCATGCCCCATCGCAGTCAGCACCGCACCCCAACTGAGTTTGTGAAAATCGGGGTTGAATAAAAAGCGAATACCCTCATCTACGCTCTTGGTGTTCAAGGCATAACCATCCAGAACCAGCAGGATGACCAGCAGGGCTGGCATCAGGATCTTGGTCGCCTTTTCCAGACCGCTCCGCACACCCAACGAGACCACATACATGGTCATTAACATAAACAGTGTATGAAAAAATAATAAATACACCGGATCCTGAGTGAAGCTGAGGAACTTACTGTTCACTCCGGCAGCGGTAATGCCGGCAAATTCCGAGCCACCCGCCAGAAACATATAGTACAAAGCCCAACCAGCAATCACGCTGTAATAGGACAGGATGATAAAACCAGCAAACACCCCCATGAAACCCAGATATTTCCACATGGGACTATGGCCTGACTCGATGGCCAGGTTATACATGGTATTCATCGGACTCTGACGGCCTCGTCGACCCAGCGTAATCTCGGCAATCATCACCGGAATACCAATCAGCAGCACACAAAGCAGATAAACCAGCACAAAGGCACCACCGCCGTTTTCGCCGGTGATGTAGGGAAATTTCCAGATATTCCCCAGACCGACGGCAGAACCTGTCGCGGCCAGAATGAAGGCCCAACGCGATGACCAGGATCCATGAATGGATTCTTTCGCCGACATGGCTACTCCCTTGTGTTGTAGTTGTGGGTTGATTTTCTTTGAAATGGCGTCCCGACTCAAGTCGAGCTGTTGCACTATCGTGATGGAATCATCATCCCATCACCGACCTGGCTCGGATATAATACCCGCATGGGGAAAGCCAAGAAAAAAGCCGGCAGCGAATCCAGCACGATTGCTCTGAATAAAAAATCCCGCCACGATTACCAGCTTGAGGAACGTTTCGAAGCAGGACTGGTACTGGAAGGTTGGGAGGTCAAAAGCCTGCGTGCCGGTCGTGTCCAAATTCGCGACAGTTACGTCCTGCTCAAGGGTGGAGAAGCCTTTTTACTGGGCGCGCACATTACCCCGCTCGCCACGGCCTCCACCCATATCCGCCCTGATCCCACGCGTACCCGCAAACTGTTGCTCAATCGCCAGGAACTGAACAAGCTGATTGGTGCCGTCGAACGCAAAGGCTATTCCCTGATCCCAACCGCCATGTTCTGGAAAAAGGGCCGTGCCAAACTGGAAATAGCGCTGGCCAAGGGTAAAAAACTGCATGACAAGCGCGCCAGTGAAAAAGACCGTGACTGGCAGCGCCAGAAACAACGGATCATGAAGACCACTTGAACTTCCCCTGTTGAAAAGCCGTCCAATCGGCTATATTTATCAACCTATCTCAGCACTGAATTAGCAGTGCAAAATTGGTGTGAGCATTATGCATCATGGCATGACAGCTTACAGACGATTTTGGGGGCGACCTGGCTTCGACGTGGGTTGCAAAACCGGAGGTGCATGCCGAGGCGCAGAGGACCTCGTAAATCCAGCTGCAAACTTTTAGTTGCCAACGACGACAACTACGCTTTAGCTGCTTAAAAACCAGCGTAAAGCCCTCGGCCTGATGTGT
>JBECKZ010000273.1:0-12476 GCA_040235555.1 Thiohalomonadales bacterium
GGGTATAGAACCAACACTATCGAA
Source organism: Thiohalomonadales bacterium (assembly GCA_040235555.1). GTDB lineage: Bacteria > Pseudomonadota > Gammaproteobacteria > UBA6429 > Thiohalophilaceae > RI-92. Next base: position 25 of record JBECKZ010000273.1, read on the forward strand.
GGAGATTCTTGATGAAATTCATGATGCTGATGATCCCCGCTGTTTACCAGCCTGGGAAAAAACCGGACCCTGATTTCGTGCCGGACCCGGAGAAAGTAGCGCAAATGACCCAGTTCAATGAGGAGATGGGCAAGTCGCTTAGAATACTGGACCTCAACGGTCTGCACCCGCAAGTAACCGGCGCGCGTGTGGCGTTTGCCAAGGGTAAGGCGAGCGTGACCGATGGCCCGTTTATTGAATCCAAGGAAGTATTGGGCGGCTACTGGCTGGTGGAAGCTGATTCAAAAGCGGACGTCGTAAAATGGGTTGAGAAATGCCCGGCCGACAACGGGGATGTCATTGAAATCCGCCAAATCTTCGGCCCTGAAGATTTCGAGACGGCAAAATAGAGGAGATATACCATGAAATACATTTGTCTGGGCTATATTGAAGACAAGTACTTCGGTCAATTGAGCGAAAAAGAGCAACAGGAATTTATGGATGCCTGCTTCGTCTACGATGAGGAACTGCAGAAAAACGGCCACATGATTGGCGGCGAAGCGTTGCAACCGGTGAATACAGCCACCACGGTGCGGTATCGTAATGGACAACTGCAGATCACCGACGGCCCGTTTGCCGAAACCAAGGAATTTCTCGGTGGCATCATGATTCTGGAGGCCAGAGATCTGAATGAAGCCATTCAGCTAATGTCAAAGCATCCAAGCCTGAAGATGGGCGGCACATTTGAGATCCGGCCCAGCGCGGATTTGTCTGCACTGTTCGAAGCAAGCAAAAAACGCCGCGCAGTAGATACCGTGTCTTCCAGATGAAGCACGGTTACTTGCTTCAAATTTATGTTAAAAGGGTGGGGTGGTTACCTAAATTACTCCGGCCCTACTAAAACAAGTACGATACGGTTTCTTTTAGTTCGTGCGTGAAAAGTTGTGGAAGTACTTAACGAAGCTCGAACAGGAAGTATTCGAATTTAGTAACAAATGCCAGAACCCAGTAACATTTTCAATATCGCTGGATTCCGGCATTCGCGTTGATAAATAATGCGTTACTAATCAGATGAACATTTAATGATCGCGCCCCCGGTCGTGGTCGCGATATTCATGGCGCTTGTCGCGGCGTTCTTTGTGGTCTTTCCTGTGTTTTTTGTAGCTTTCATGGTGACGATGTTCTGCCCGATATCGTGGTGCGTATACATTGTTGTACCATTTTTCCTGTACGAAGTAGACGCGTCTGTTGCAGGCGTGGTAGTGATGGCAATACCTTTTCCAATGCTTGATATGCCCGGGAGGCACGCGCAGGTAGATCGGCGGCACGACCGTTACACCACGCTGGATGATAACCGGCTGAGGATTCACCACCACTGGCCGGGGGTAATTTCCGATGTCAATTTGGCCATAAAAGCCCGGTTGCCCGATACTGATCGAGACCCCGACGTCAGCGGCATTTGCAGCTACGGCGGTGGTTGAGAGAAGTGCTACAAGTAATAATCGTTTCATAGATCTCTCCTTTAGGCACAGAAGTTATGCAAGTCGTTGTTTGTGGCTTAATCTGCATGCCGTATATTGTCCAAGTTCGCTGCCTAATTTAACAAACAAGCCTGAACGTGGGCTAAACAAAACTGCCTCCGGAATCACATTTATGGCAGAATTTTAACTATTTAGAATGAGTTAAAACTGGGAATACATGGGGATAACTAGTCAGTACCGTACTAATGGAACTGATAGGAAAGTATGGTTGGTTCAATAAGATCTTAATTTTTATTCTGACCCTAATATTGCAACAGTACTTATTCCGTCAACCCGGCCTGCCGCAGATCCTTAAGCAGTGCCTGTGTGAATTTCGAATCTGCTATGGGAATAGTCTTTTCGATATCGGAAATCGTGGTCTCAGGACTGACTGCCTTGATTTCCTCAACCAGCCATTCCGCGTCATTCTGACGATCCAGATTCATATAGGCAGCCGCAAGGAATAATTTGATTTGCACGGCGCTTTCGTTTCGTTGCTGCGCCCCCTCAAGCGCAGTGATCGCTGCCTTGTAGTTGCCTTGCATATAATATGAACTGCCCTGGGTATACAGGTATTGCCAGGAATAATACGGATTGAGTTGCATCCCCTTTTTATTCAGTTTCAGGGCCTGGTCAGGTTGTACAAGATACATCTTGATTAACGCCAGTAAGCCATAACCATCCGCATAATTCGGCGCGATACGAATTGCCTGCGTGACAGTACTTTCCGCTTTATTATATTCTTTGCGCATCAGATGGGTGAAGCCTAGGGCCCAGTAAGTTTGCGGAGTTGAATTATCGAGCATGACAGCCTTTTCCGCTAGTTTTAGTGCCCTGTCCAGAGTCTCAACTGGAGCATCGACCCATCCATTCAGGTAATCGAAACACAGGGTGATCGCGATTGCGCCATAGGCCCTGCCGTAATTCGGATCGTATTCAATCGCTTTCTTAAACGATTCCCTCGCCTGGTCTAATGCCTGTTCTGTTCTTGGTAGGGCCAGACGCTGCCCCTCCTGAAACAAATCATATGCCTTGAGATTGTCTGTTGCCCTTTGCGACAGTCGAATTTTTTCCTGATGGCTCATTTTTATGGTGAGCGAGCGGACAATATTTCGTGTTACATCATCCTGAACCGAAAATAACTCGTTTACCTTTCTTTCGTAACGTTGCGCCCAGACATTGAAGCCGGTCTTTGCATTGTAAAGCTGGGCATTAATCCTGACCCTGTCACCGAGCAGCCTGACACTACCTTTCAGGATGTATTGTACATTCAGTTCAGCGGCGATCTTTCTGGAGGACAGTTGCCTGTCTTTATATGTTGACGAGGTGTTTCCGGAAATGACCAGTATATTTGACAGGCGGGTGAGGTCCGTGATGATGTCGTCTGTAATCCCTCTGGCTAGATATTCCTGTTTGGGATCGCGATTTAAACTTTCAAACGGAAGAATGACGATAGAAGGCAGGTTTGCAATTTTATCGTTTCCCGGTGACGAATTTTCCGGTGCTATAAGCGGCCACAGTGCTGCGATACCGGCCAGTACCATCATGCTCAGTATTGCTGCACCGATTTTTAGTTCTACCCATGAACGGGATTTTCCCGGTTTTTCCGTGTTTGCCAGCGGCGTACTGGTTTTCGTCACCACAGATGTGGCGTTTGATGCGGGATGCTCGATCGACGCAATCAGCTTGTAACCTTTCTTGGGAATGGTTGCGATGATATGGGGCCTGCGCGCATCGTCCCTCAGGGCTTTACGCAGCTTGATCACTGAGTTGGTAACTGCATCGTATCCCACCAGTGCGCCACGCCAGATGTCTTGCTCCAGTTCCTCCCGGCTAATCACATCATCTGGACGTGAGGCCAGGTAAACCAGCACTTCCATTGTTTTGGGTTCGAGACGGGTGGTTTCGTTGCCACGAGACACCACTCCCTCTGCTGGAGAGACTCGCCAATCATCAATGTAAAAGACACTGGCTCCTGGCTTATGCATATACCGCTGCCCTCAGTGAAACAACGAATGACATGACCGGATGCTAAGAGGGTTCAGTCATGAAACTATAACTTCTTGTTTTATATAGCTAATAACTTCGTGTCATCTCCGGCGTTTTTCCTACGTATTTCTGCTGGGACTTTACGAACGTGAATCGCTATTACTAAGTGTAACAGTTCGGGCGACCCGCATAGGCAACGGTAAGCGGTGCAACTCGGTACACATCAATTTATCAGGAATACAGGTAGCAGGAGGTCGGCATGAAGACTCGATACCAATTTGGCAGTTCTGTCATCAGACTGCATACGGGTCTGATTTTGCTCCTCGGCGCACTCTACGCTCACGGGCAGGAAGCGTCGCTGACTGGTCCACAGGGGATAATAAATCATACCCAATGCTCTGCGTTCATTCCATCGGATGCAGTGCCAACGGCAAATCTGCATCTGTGTCTTTCCAGCCACCGTGGGCAAGCCGAGATGTATGCCTGCCAGGATTTGCATGCACAGTCCGGCATGTTCCGGGTCTACTTCAAGGGCGGCCGACAGCCAAAGGCCATCGCCAGGCTGGATAGTCGGAATCAGGTTAGCCAGTTAGTCTGGAAGGAAAATGCCTTCACACCGTCACCCGACTGCAAATTAACAACTCCACCGCGGATTTTCGCAAACTCCCGATTCATGGGAGCAAGCGTCTGTGAGGATGACAACGATCAATCTGTGCCGTGTGCCGTGTTTCGAGTGCAAGCACCGCGCGTTGAAACTTACGCTGACTACATGATTTTTTATGGCCCAAAGGGTCACGGTCCAAAAAAGATCCAAATGGTTTATACAGGTGTCAACCAGGATGCCATACCGGCCGAGCTGATGTACCAGATAGGACTGAGCCTGATCCATACTCGGTGTTGTCAGCAAAGCGGATTGCAATATATTCAACAAGCATCCCGGCTGTTCCCGACATCAAGGCTGTATCGTGCTGCTTATCAGCACTACAAGGCGGAAATACAGACTCACACGCTCCACAAATTATCTTCCTATTAAACATCGTATAGCGGGGTGAACATGATAAAGATCAAATTCAGATATAGCGGCCTGGTACTGGTTTATTACCTGTTTGCATTTTTTCCAGTATCGCCAGCAGTAGCTGCCGGCTTCGATGACAGTGTCAGTACAGGATTGAAATTACCGGCATGGTTCAGTAAGGACCCTTTTAATGACCTGTCCAGGGTATTACAAAATGCGCGATCAGAAGGGAAACAGGGTTTGTTGATTGTGTTTGGTACCGTCGGCTGCTCTTACTGCGAGGTATTCCTGCGCAAAAGCCTGGGTGATCCATCGCTTGCTTCAACTGTGAAGCGTAATTTCAAAACCGTATACCTGGAAATATTCGATGATACTGACATGATTACCCCGGACGGGCAGAGCATGAGTATAAAGAATTACGCAAAACAGGAAGGTGTCCAATTTACACCAACGCTGCTTTTCTACGGTACGGATGGCAAGCGAATTTTGCGTGTTATCGGTTACCAGTCACCCGAGCGTTTTCGAACGATTCTTGGCTACGTAAACGGTGCGCATTATAAAACTGTGTCACTTCGTGATTATTTTAAATGCCAGGCGCAACAGAGGCCAGAAAAATTCAATACGGGCAGCTTGATACAGGATGCGATGTTCAGATCACCTCCTTACAACTTGCAACCGGGTGCAATCGCGGGAAACAGACCTTTATTGGTCATTTTTGTAAAAGCCGGATGCAGGGAGTGTGTCGATTTCCACGAGAAAGTGCTGGACTTGACGTCTGTCAGGGAAGGGCTTATGGATTTTAACGTGGTGCGCCTCGATGCGGCGGATAACACAACACCGGTACGCGATCCGGATGGCAAGCTGACGACACCCACAGCATGGTACGAGAGCACGAATTTTGCCCGCCTGCCGGCACTGGTTTTTTTCAATGAGCGGGGTGAAAAGGTATTGGAAACGGATGCGCTGGTGATACGGCAACGTATGCTGAATTCGATTGGATATGTACTCGAACGTGCATATGAAAAGAACTGGACCTATCAGCGCTTTGCCAGGGCGAAAGGTATTGAAAAAATCTCAGGATCAAGATGGAATAATCCATAGAGCATGGGCGTAGTGACTATCGATTAACTGGTCAATGTCGTTGCGCACTAATGAATCCCTCCGTCCGTTTTCGATTCATTTCGCCAACAGGTGATGCGAATCCCCTTCACGGCGGGGAACTAGGTGAAAATGCACATGGTGGATGCGCTGACCTGCAACGCTTCCGGCATTGGCCCCGAAATTGAAACCCTTAACCGTCGGGTCGAGTGCAAGAATTTCAGTCCGGCATGTCTTGGCCAGGGCAAACATTCGCAGTAATACGGCAGCTGGCAGATCAAAAATGGTTTGGTGATGGGGTTTACTGATAATCAAGGTATGCAAATCAGTGACCGGATGGGTGTCACGAATGGCATAACAGAGATCATTCTCCGCGATCACCTCAAGATTATCATTTTTACAAAAAACACACTTGGTCGTCATAACGCTATTATTCAGTTATTCCAATTAACGATATACAAATAAGAATACGCAATTTCTATCATCATAAAAAGAATACGGCTGTGATAACAATTAATTTTTAAATCGGAGTGGCAGATGACGGTTGTATTTATAGGGTTGTAAGCGCTCATTTTTAATGCGTGTGACACTGTTGATTTATATGCTCAGGTTTTGCTGGATGTGAACAAGTTTGTGTTTTTTATCACACCAATTTTCCAAATATTATTTTCCTGCACGATACCATCGTATATATAGCCCTTCTCATTACACCATGCTTTAACATCGTCACCACAAGGTGCGTAGGTGGTAATCAAGAAGGCTTTTTTACCTTCTTCAAGAGTATCCATTGCTTTATTAATGGACAAAAGATATCCGGGGCACGTCTGACCCCGGACATCAATATTCACACTTCCATCGGTATTACTCGTGATATCGGCGAAAATGGTTTTATGCGGTGTTTTTCTTCGGAATGGCCACATTATTGCTTTCCTTATTTTATGACTTCATTTCGCAATATACACTGCGGGGTAAAATCAATCTCATTTGTTGCAGACCCCTTTAATTAGTTATAACTCTGCTCTCAATCATTGATCTGTAAATATATATTAGCAATATCTGTATTCTGACCCCAATTATTTCCAGCTGCTGCCATTCAGACATCGACCTTCCAACTGATTCTTATTTGTTACAAATGCAACAAAGAAGCGCAGAATTATTTTCCAGCGATTCAATCACTTATAAATTGGTACAAAATATGAATTAAGCATTTTGTTTAGTAAGCTATTTGAAAACGATGCTTTGTCCATCTGCTAATTATTTTTAAGGTGTCTATGTCTGAGATCATCCAGTTCCCCGTTTCGAACAAGCTACAAAACTCAGATCTTGAGGCGGTCATCGATGAAGAGTTGAAGTCCATCCCGAAGAGTGACAGGGAAAAGCTCAGGTTTGCGCTAATCAAAACGATTGATAGCTATGATGCCTTTTTCACTGAATGGTCCTTGAGTCTGCCCGAAGAGAGTAGCGAAACACTCAGAAAACAAATCTACGATATCGCACATCAGGAACATGATCGAAAAATGCGGATGCTGAAAGATATTATGAGACTAAAGATCAAAGTGCTGGTAGCGGAATACCATCAACGAAAGTAACTACGTAAAAACAGGGTCAGAGAGGAACATTTTTTAGATTAGAATTCATTACCCCCGCTCTCTGCTACGGTATTTTATGACAGGTATGCAATCGGACCAGGGCGATTTTTTGTGGCATAATGCGCGCCCTTTATCCCTGTATAACGATTTCCGGACATCTCCCATGATTACGACAGCCAATATCACGATGCAATTCGGGGCTAAGCCCTTGTTTGAAAACATCTCCGTCAAATTCGGCAACGGCAACCGCTATGGCCTGATTGGCGCCAATGGTTGTGGTAAATCCACCTTCATGAAGATCCTGGGCGGTGACCTGGAACCCACCTCCGGCAACGTCTCGGTCGATGAGAATGAGCGCGTCGGCAAACTGCGCCAGGACCAGTTTGCCTTCGAGAACGAAACAGTGCTCGATACCGTCATCATGGGCCATGCCCGCCTGTGGCAGGTGAAGCAGGAACGCGACCGCATCTATGCCCAGGCAGAAATGAGCGAAGAGGACGGCATGGCCGTCGCCAATCTCGAGATCGAATTTGCCGAGCTCGACGGCTATACCGCCGAGGCTCGTGCCGGCGAGTTGTTGCTGGGTCTGGACATCCCGCTGGAGCAACACACCGGTCTGATGAGCGCGGTGGCGCCGGGCTGGAAGCTGCGTGTGTTGCTGGCGCAGGCCCTGTTTGCCGACCCCGATATCATGTTGCTGGACGAGCCGACCAACAACCTGGACATCAACACCATCCGCTGGCTGGAAAAGGTGCTCAACGAGCGCAACAGCACCATGCTGATCATTTCCCACGATCGTCACTTCTTAAATAGTGTGTGCACGCACATGGCCGACCTGGATTACGGTGAATTGCGGGTCTATCCCGGCAATTACGATGACTACATGACGGCCTCCACCCAGGCCCGCGAACGCCTGTTGGCCGACAATGCCAAGAAGCAGGCGCAGATCGCCGAATTGCAAACCTTCGTCAGCCGGTTTTCGGCCAATGCCTCCAAGGCCAAACAGGCCACCTCGCGCGCCAAACAGATTGAAAAGATCCAGCTTGAAGAAGTCAAACCCTCCAGTCGCCAAAGTCCCTTTATCCGTTTCGTACAGGACAAGAAACTCTATCGCATCGCCCTGGAGCTTGAAAAACTCAGCAAGGGTTACGGCGAAACGCCGCTGTTCAGCGACCTCAACCTGTTGGCCGAAGTGGGTGAGCGTATCGCGGTGATTGGCCCCAACGGTATTGGTAAAACCACCCTGTTGCGTACCCTGGTGAACGAGTTAACGCCTGACAGTGGCACGGTCAAGTGGTCCGAAAACGCGAACATCGGCTATTACGCGCAGGACCATTCGGCGGACTTCAGCCAGGACATGAACCTGTTCGACTGGATGAGTCAATGGAAACAACCCGGCGACGACGAACAGGCCGTGCGCGCGGTCCTGGGGCGCATGCTGTTTTCGCAAGATGAAATCAAGAAATCGGTGACGAAGATTTCCGGTGGCGAACAGGGCCGCATGATCTTCGGCAAACTCATGTTGCAAAAACCGAACATCCTGGTGCTGGATGAGCCCACCAACCACTTGGACATGGAATCTATCGAGGCCCTGAACTTGGCGCTAGAGAACTATCCCGGGACGCTGCTATTTGTCAGTCACGACCGCGAGTTTGTGTCCTCACTGGCCACGCGCATCATCGAACTCTCCGCCACCGGCATCAACAATTTCCATGGTAGCTATGAAGAATACTTGCTGGCGAATGTCACGCTGCCAGATGACCAGCCGATGCGGCAACAACGATGAGCAACACCGCCTTTTCATCCTTGCCCCTGCGTGAGGATGAACTCGCCAATATTGCGTCGCTGGGTTATGAGGTGATGACCCCGATCCAGGCGCAAACCCTGCCGGTTATTCTTGAGGGTAAGGACCTGCTGGCCCAGGCCAAAACCGGTAGCGGCAAGACGGCGGCGTTTGCCATTGGCCTGTTACATAAACTGGATCCCCGCTGTTACCGGACACAGGCGCTGGTGTTATGCCCCACACGTGAATTGGCAGACCAGGTCAGTCAGGAAATTCGCCGGCTGGCGCGCGCTTACCCTAACATCAAGGTTACCAGCCTGTGTGGCGGTAAGCCGATTGCGCCACAACTCAGCTCACTCGAACACCATCCGCATATCGTCGTCGGCACCCCCGGTCGACTGTTACAACACCTGGAGCGGGGTAGCTTGAAGCTCGACAGCCTGCAGACCCTGGTGCTGGACGAGGCCGATCGCATGCTGGACATGGGTTTTTACGACGACATCATGCAGATTATCAAACACGCGCCGCGCCAACGCCAAACCTTGTTGTTCTCCGCGACCTATCCGGATGAAATCAAAGTCATCAGTGACACCGTTCAAGATGAGCCGGTGGACGTGCGGATAGAAAGCACGCACCAGGAGAACAAGATCGAACAGATCTTCTATGAAATCGAAAAGGGTGATCGCACCCGTGTCCTGGTCATGCTGCTCGCGCATTTTAATCCGGAATCCACTGTTGTGTTTTGCAATCGCAAGCAACAATGCCAGGAACTTGCCGATGATTTATGGCAAAAAGGCTTTCATGCCCTGGCCCTACACGGCGATCTCGATCAACGGGATCGCGATGAAGTGCTTGTCCAGTTTGCCAACCGGAGCACGTCGATCCTGATCGCCACCGATGTTGCCGCACGCGGCATCGACATCAAGGAGTTACCCCTGGTGGTGAACTTTGAATTATCACCTGACCCGGAAGTCTATATTCACCGTATCGGCCGCACCGGCCGCGCCGGCAATCGAGGTCTTGCCGTCAGCCTGTTCATGGCCTCCGAGGCCCCCAAGGTCAACGCAATTGAAAAATTCCAGGATAGCCCGGTCCGCATTGCGCCGGTCTCGTCATTGAATCCGCGTGAAAATTTTCGACTCAGTCCACCCATGGTGACTCTAAGCATCAATGGCGGGCGCAAGGACAAAGTGCGTGCCGGCGATATCCTGGGTGCCCTGACCGCCAACGCACTCATCCCAGGCAAACTCATCGGTAAAATCGATATCGCTGATAACGTCGCCTATGTAGCCGTCGAACGCCAGGTCGCCAAACAGGCACTCAAGACCCTGAGCGAAGGCAAAATCAAGGGGCGCAAGTTCCGGGTGCGCAAACTGCGTTAACCAGAAGCGAGTCAGCTCAAGACATCGTCTCCAGATCAAAAAAATACTTCTGAGCAGGTGAAAAATAATGGCGGAGAAAGCTATTCTCTAATATTAGAATTAAGTACTCTCTAACCTCAATAAATCAAATCTTGAGAAGAGGCTTGCCATGAAAAAGCTGAAAAATGAAGCAGAATTGGTCAAGGCCGCCATACTTGCAGGAGTGAAGTATGCTGAAGAAAGAGGTGCAGCGGTGTTTGAGGCGACTGACTCACAGAGTGAAAAAATTCTCTACATATACAGATTATTAGTCCACGACAAAATCATTCAACCGATGCCTGAGGATCAGGTCTCGCAACAAAGCATGCGGCATAAATTAGCAATTTGGCATATGAAGCAACTACCCAAAGACCACCCTCTACTAAAATAAATATTCAGTCTTTTTATACTCTGCCCCCAGTTTTCCGTATACTTCCCACATGTTTTCCCAACTCAGTACATTTCAGTTATTGACCATCGCGGTCTTGCCCACCCTCTTTGCCATCGTGGTGCATGAAGTCTCGCATGGCTGGGTTGCCAGGCAGCTTGGCGACAACACAGCGTATGCGGCAGGGCGCCTGACGCTCAATCCAATCAAACATATCGACCCGGTCGGGACCATCCTGGTGCCTGCGATACTGATCTTGACTGTGCACTTTGCCTTCGGCTGGGCCAAGCCCGTGCCGATCAACTGGCGTAATCTTCACCACCCTAAACGTGATATCGCTCTGGTCGCCGCAGCAGGTCCGGGCGCGAATTTGTTGATGGCCATCTTCTGGGCGCTGTTGGTGAAATTAGGCACGCTACTGCCTCACGATCTCTTCCTGCGCACACCTTTAATCTACATGGGGATGTTCGGAATCCTGATTAATGCGGTGCTGATGGTGTTTAACCTGATCCCGATTCCGCCGACCGACGGCGGTCGAATACTCACCAGCCTGTTACCTCCGCGCATGGCCTATCGCGTTAGCAAGATCGAGCCCTATGGCATGTTTATCCTGGTCGGACTGATGTTAACCGGTGTTTTGTGGAAACTGATTGGTCCCGTAATTTCCAGCGTGATGCTGATCATCCAAAAACTGGTTGGTCTGGGGTAACGAAAACGAGGCGCCTGATTAAAGGGCTCTGTTTTCACCATTCTTTGCAAAATTCCGGATAGTACTTCACATGTGCGAAAAAGAGATGTAGTTTGAGTTTCCTGAAAAAATCCATCATAAAATAACGACGTAAAAAATCTAAAAAAGGGGTAGATATGAAAAAGATGATAAGTCTACTGGTCGTCATTGGTGTAATTTCGGGATGTTCGACAATCAGCAAGCTGACGGTAAAAGAATATACAAGTTCATCAGGGCAGAAAGTTACCGCAGGCCGATATAAACCGGAAGCAGATAATCAATGTCAATTAAGAAGAAAGATGGCATCGAGCTGGGGCTTTAAAGGCCGTATGGATCCTGATAGAAGATACGATGAAATTGTCATGCAGGCAGTTGGAAAGGCAGATGAACTGAAAGCAAACTACATATTCATTGATGTCCCCAGTGGTTCGGGCGATGGAGGGATTGACAAGAATAACAGTTATGCAGGCATCTATTATTATCATTGCCAGAATCCGCCAAATTAAAATAAACGAAGCATTAAAAAAGCCTGCCTAAGCAGGCTTTTTTATTTTATAAAAATAACGGGCCAGAACCCGGAGGGTTGACCAGAATGTGTGGAACACGTTCAGGAAATCCATAATGATTCCTGAAAGGAATCAAGGGGTGGGAAGTACTCGACGAAGCCCGAAGGGGTTCTGGAGTACAACTCGAAGAGGTTTTAAGCGGATAAGCGGGACGGAGGAAATATATATTAATCAGTTTGCTTATTATTTAATTCCTCCATCTTTTTTGACGTCTCTGATTACCTATCAACGAATGACTTGTGCTTTTCTTAGTCGCGATTTCTGTTGAATGTCTTTTTTCTGTATTCTGGGTGAACAATACGCAAATCGGGTTAACAGGGGTTTCACGCTCACGCCATGAATCAATATAGATAAGGTAATGACGATCAATGTATATTGAATGAATTGCAACGCCAGGG
>JBECKZ010000042.1:0-14194 GCA_040235555.1 Thiohalomonadales bacterium
GACCAGCAGTGCCAGGGCATTATACAACCAGTGACGCCAGGACAGATGTACCAGATGGCAGGTCAGACTGGTATAGATCCAGCTGGCATCGCTGGCAGGCAGGCGCAGTCGCAATGCAGTATATGTACCGTTCACTTGTAGCACTGCGGTCAGGAGCAATAATACCAGCCATGGCAGCCAGGTTTTGTAGTTTGCTCTGGTCAGGGAGTGGGTCATGGGGCGATACTATAAAACATATGCCAGGTACTCGAAGTCTTAAACTCCTTGCCTTACTTATATATATGGTGGCCTTGTCGGGTTGCAGCAGCCTGGGCTATTACTGGCAGGCCATTCATGGCCATTTCGATATCGTTTCACGCGAACAGCCAATCAAGGACGTCCTGCAACAGGCCGATCTCGATCCAACTCTGCGGCGCAAACTGCTACTGGTGCAACAGGCGCGACAATTTGCCAGCCAGGAACTGGCCCTGCCTGACAACGACAGTTACACTGAATATGCGGATTTGCATCGTCCGTTTGTAACCTGGAATGTCATTGCCACACCGGAATTTTCCATCAAGCCCAGGCGCTGGTGTTATGTATTTGCCGGTTGTTTTAATTATCGCGGTTACTTTCACGAACAGGATGCCCTTGACTTCGCCAAGCAACTTAAACAACAAGGCTATGATGTGGCAATAACGGGGGCCTGGGCCTATTCCACCCTGGGCTGGTTTGCAGATCCGGTGTTGAACACCATGTTGCAGCATGATAATGCGGATGTCATCGGTACCCTGTTCCATGAACTGGGCCACCAGACTGTATATGTCAAGGATGACAGCAGTTTTAATGAATCCTTCGCTAATACCGTGGAACAGGTCGGGCTGCGACGCTGGTATTTACACACCGGACAACCGGCACGTTATCAGGCCTATTTGCAACGGCGTGAGCAGCACAACGCGATAATCCAGATGCTGGAAGATACCCGCGATGCATTAGACAGTTTGTATGCGCAACCATTGAGTGTGAGTCAAAAACGCGAGCAAAAAGCTGAATCGTTTGCGGCGCTGAAACAGGAATATCATGCCTGGCGTGAACACCACGATTACGCCGGCTATGATCGCTGGATGCAGCAGGATCTGAATAATGCGCACCTGGCCCTGATCGCTACCTATTCGGACAAAGTCCCTGCCTTCCTGGCCATGTTGGCATCAGTACATGGTGATCTCCCGGCATTTTACCGGGAAGCCAAACGCGTGGGTGCGATGCCACCTGCCCGGCGTCAGGCCACATTGCAGCACTATGCCAGTGCAAAATAATATTATTCAACATGACCGTAAGCGGGTAGAACCTGCAAGTGAGTCTGTGAAAGCTAGTCCTTTTTAAACAGGGCGTCGAACTTGGCTTTATCTGAATCTGCGGCTGATTTATCTACGGTCTCATTTTTTTCAACTTGTTCCGTTTTTTCACTCTCGCCAAACAAGGCCTTGAGTTCCGCCATCGCATCATCGGCACGGGATTTTTCCTGCGGATTGTAGGCATCCGCGCGAGGCCGGAAGTAATGACAGAAATTGGCAACATCCACTTCACGCGCCGGTTCGGCCATGTCGTGATCGCATTTTTCAAAGTGATTGGGATTATAGAATTTACACAGGCGACAGACGTGGAGATCAGCACCACAGGTCTTGCATTGCGCGAGCCTGCCGATGGGTTTATGGATAGCCTTGAGTGAAGCGCCACAGTGCCAGCAGACCAGGCCAGTCATGATTGTCCTCTCCGAGCTGAGCCAGATTCAGTATATGTAACTCAAATCCGTCAGTCTGTCTAATGCCATAGACGGTATATATCTCCATAAATAAAAAGGCAGGTCGAATGACCTGCCTGGGACATGAACAGTAGCAAGGTTAATTGGCTACATCTGAAATTTTGGATCCATGATCATTTCAGCCCAATACACTTTGTCATGATCCTTACTGCCCAAGTCTTCGGCCTTTTTGACGGCATCGCCATAGGTCATTTCACCGTCGAGATAGCCACGCTGAAAACCGAAACGCAGTTTCCAGCCAATACGATAACCTTTGTCGCTGGCATGCCGACGCAAGGGATTCGCACGATTGATGTATACACCCGCCATAATATTCTCCTTTTGACAGATAAATACGTGGTTTAGGTGTAAAAGTATAGATAGTTAGCGCCAAATAAAAATGGCGAGGTTTGCGGGGTTATTCGTTGCTCATGGCAGCGACCAGCGCCAGTTCCCCGGGCTTGACCGAATCGACATCGAAGCGCTTGGCGGCTGCGGCCATGCGAGTAAGCGCCTCCTTGATCGGCATGGCGGGTTTGGTTTCACCTTTTTTGGCCCGATGAAAGCGGACCGGGTTGATGCGGGCGACCACATAAGTACGCAGGTAGGGTGACTTAAATCCTTTCTTTTGTAACTTTTCGATGATCTTTTTCACCTGATCATCGATTGCTATCAGGCGAGCGGCATAATCCTCACGGGCGCGCAAGCTGACCGGTAAGCTGCGCTCGGCTAGACGATCGACTTTTTTTAGAAACGGGCTGTAGGCACCACCGGCAAAGCGTTTATTTTGTTCATAGATCACGCCCAGGGTGAGAAACTCGGCCGCCTCGAATTGATCGGCGTAATCGGTTTCCTTGCTGCGTGGTTTAACCTGGGCCAGGTTACGGGCCATACGAATCACTTCCAGGCTGCGATCCTTGACGTTGTGCGCCTTTTCGGTGTTCAGCGCGAGGATGCGATAGGCCAGGGCCTCGTCCGGTGAAACCAGGGCAGTGATCTGTTGTAATCCCAGAACCTTGGCGGCGGCCAGGCGATGACGACCATTGGGAGTCCACAAATGTCCATCTTCACCGCGTACCACGATCAGGGGATCCAGGAACGAACCAGCCTCATCAATCTTTTCGGCCAGGCGTTTGGTGTGGGTGGGTGACAAATCCCGTTGAAATGGCGTTGGTTGCACAGATTTGAGGGGCAGCGAGGCGACCAGGATTGGTCGCCCGGACAACGGTTCTTGATAGGCACCAATAGCCGTTCCACCCACTGCCCGGATTTCGGTGGCCAGCCCAGCGACTGCCTTATCAGTCAGACTCAGGGTAATTTCATTGGAGGCCAGGCCACGTTTGCGTTTACTGGGTGCCAGTTTGCCGCGCGCTGTTTTCTTTTTAGTGGATTTCTTTTTGTTCTGCTTTTTTGCGGCCATGGGTGAATGCGCTTACCAGTGTTCGCCATTGAGGTGATCCAGGCAATACTGCATGCCCGCCAACCCGTCTGCAAGCATGATCTCGATCGGGGCACGTCCATTGAACGGTGTACAGGGGGTAGTCACCCAGTAATTGGCCATAGTGGGATTGCCGGGGAAAAAGCTGGAAACAGCACGATAGATGGCCAGGATCAATTCTGCATGCTGGAGAAACCGCGCCTCATCCGGTAAGGGCTTACCCTGGCGAAACTGCTGCAAGGCACGGGTTGGTGTATTGTCTGGCAGACCCAGTAGTCTGACCTGAGCGGTGCTGTCGAGGCCCCACTGCCTGAATACCCACAAGAGTGTCTCAATCAGGTCATCGCGTTCCGTCGGATTATGTTGAGCCATGTCAAATCAGTCTGGACAAATAGGGTGTAGATTTTATCAAAATATAGGAGTGTCTAGGGATTTAACTGCGAGATTAGCCATACAGGCGGTAGTGACAGTGTTGGGCAATTTGCCAGCGTAATGAATTATATTTATGGCTGTCAGTCGAATGATTAATGTTCTGTTCAGGAACGGAAGTTATGCTTTTTTTACCATACATCTTTGCGATCGGAATCCAGGGTATGAGCATGTTCACATTATTGCGACAACATAAAAAAATGCTCGGCACATTGAGTACGGCTACGTTGCTCGGTGTGACGAGTCTGTTGCTGGGAGGTTGTGCACCACCGGCATATACCGTCAGACCCAGTGGCGCACCGCCAGCCCCGCCGCCGTCGGTTGAAATTTATTTTTATCCCACCAAGGGACAGACCAAGGCGCAGCAGGAGCGGGATCGCTACGAATGTTATTTATGGGCGGTGAAACAAACCGGTTTTGACCCGGGCCAGGCGCAATTGGCGCCGCATCAGCGGGTCGAGGTTGTGCCAACGACACCACCGGGGTCAGACGTTGCTGCAGGTGCTGTAACCGGTGCAGTTGTGGGATCTATGATGTCGCGGCCACGCGAGAGTGGTACAGGCATGGTGTTTGGTGCCATCGCCGGTGCCATGTTGGGTGCCGCCTCGGAACAGTCCAAACAGGCACAGGCTGCACAAATCCAGCAACAGTATGACGCCAGAGATGCGGAACAATATGCCAGGCTGGATCGGCAGGCCCGTGATTATCGCCGCGCCATGACAGCTTGTCTGGAAGGACGTGGCTACACGGTGCGTTGATCGAATAGCAATGACGCTGACTCGGTGAGGAAGGAGATGCGAGTATGAACACAATGCGTTTACTCAAACAATCAGTGATACTGATCGGTGTGATTGGTATGCTGTCGAATCTGGCTTATGCTGATAAACTGCGTGACCGTGATGATCGTAATCGCTATGATCGTAACCAGCCGACGCAACGTGATCGCCACGACTTTCGCGATCGCCGTAGTTATGAACGGCCGCCCAAGGATTATCGCCTGGATCGACGCTATAGTCATGATCGCTATTATCCACGGCCCGGATATAACGTTATCAAGCTTCCACCCAAGCACTATACGGTGCATTACCACAATACCCGCTATTACTTTCATAGCGGTATCTGGTATCGACCAGTTGGTTCGAGCTTTGTTGTGATTGCTCCACCGATTGGCATTGTCGTACCGTTCCTGCCGGCGTTTTACACCACGATCTGGTTTGGTGGTATTCCGTATTATTATGCCAATGATGTGTATTATGTCTGGGATGCTCCGCGTGACGGTTATGTTGTAACGAACCCGCCAGCGAATATTGATGAACAACAACCAGCCCTGGTGCCGGATGAGTTGTACATTTATCCCAAGCAAGGACAGAGTCCGCAAAAACAGGCGGATGATCGCTTTGCGTGTCATCAATGGAGTGTCAAGCAAACCAATTATGATCCCACACAACCACCGGGTAACATGTCGCAAGGCGAAGTCAACAGTAAACGTGAAGACTATCAGCGTGCGATGCGAGCCTGTCTGGAGGGACGCGGTTACAGTGTGCGCTAAATCGCTTGTAGAAAAACTACTGCGCTTGCTGTGACGGTGTTGTAAAAGAACTCGAAATCATTATTTACTCCCGCGTAAACGCCGGTATCTCGTTCTTTTGCGCATTGTCCTGACTACGCTCGAGACGCTTTTGATCAGTCGGTTTTTCACAACTGCCGTTTAATGATATCCGCCACCCGAAAGGCGTTGGCATAGATAGTCCAGGTGTAGGGGACACTACCACCGGTGGGCATCCATGAGCCATCACTGACAAAGACGTTGGGTGCATCGTGGATGCGGCACTCGGGATCGAGTACTGAGCTTACCGGATCGGTGCCGAAACGACAGCCACCGGCCTGCAGGTTTTGCGGCGGCGACCCATCAACTCCACCGCGAATTTTTTTTGTTCCCATGGCCTGCAATACCTGTTTGGCCTTGCCCGACAGGTATTGCCCTACCTTGATATCGTGATCGTGATAGCCAATGCGGATTTTGGCAACAGGGACTCCCCATTTATCTTTCACACTGGAGTCCAGCGCAACAAAGCAATCGTCAGTGGGTAACCAGTCACAAAAGACTTCATACCGAACCGACAGTGCATTAGTAAATTCATGTTTGAGTTTTTGTTTAAGTGCACTGCCCCAGACCAGCTTGTCTTGGTCATCCCACTTGAGTTGAATCGCACGATTGATGGCATTGGGATGGCGTAATAAAAAGTCGATAGTCCCACCCTTGGCACGTGGACCAAACTGCTCATCATTGATGACATACCAGTCCTGTAAGCCACGATTGACAAACGGCCCGCGTACCTTGAGTTGCTGCACCAGCTTCGGATCCAGCTCATGGTAGATCAGATCACCGTAGCCAGCACCACCAGCAGAGAACACCAGGTTTTTTCCGACCTGAGCGTGATTATTCCCCAGGCCATTGGGATGTTTGGGACCGGTGGAAAGCAATAACAGTCGTGCAGTTTCAACTGCCTGGCAGGCCACGACAAAGATCCGTGCGCTGACCCGATGCAGCACACCGTGGACGTCGACATATTCGGCTGCCGTGACCTTGCCGCTGTTATCACTGATCAGGCGATTGACTTTACTTCTGGCCAGGATCTGGCAGTGTCCGGTTTTCACCGCATCATTTAACAAGGCTTCGCGACTACTACCCTTGGCACCGGAGGCACAGCCATAACTGCCGCAAAAGCCGGAATACTCACAGCCACGGCGCTGGGCACTGATGGCCGTGGGCAGGATCGCGCGAGGCGTGCGCAATGAATGCAACTGCATCTTGCTACAGGCATCATCAAACAGACTGGCCACGATGTGTTCCTGGGTGGGTGGGAATGGAAAGTCCGGCGTGGAGCGCGGTTCGGCAAACGGATGCGGGTTAAACCGACCGGAGACGCCAACGATGTGTTCGACCATGGTGTAATACGGTTCAAGATCTTCATAACTGATTGGCCAGTCCGCGAGGTTGGCTCCGGTGATAGGACCGAATTCCGAGAGCAGGTGAAAATCCTGCGGTTTGAGTCGGTAAAAAAATCCGCTCATGAAATTGGACGAGCCACCGACCACATTTCCATTCCAGAAATCCCAGCCGGAATCAGCAGTGGATTGACGCGACCATTTATAGTGACCGCTGGCATCTTTTCCATCGTAATCTTCGATGACATGGCGTTCATCACGCAGATTTGGGGTATAAACACTGCGGCGACAACAGGCGAGTTCGTCCTTAAAATAATCCTGCTGGGTAAAGTGCGGGCCTTTTTCCAGGACCACAACACTGAAGCCAGCTTGGGCCAACTGACGGGCGACCGGGCCGGCACCGGCACCACTACCAATAATGCAAATGTCAGCGTCGGTCATAATAAATCGAAATAGCGTTTATTGGCGGGTGGGCGTGGGAAACCCGGGATGTGTTGCAACCATTTCCAGCCGATACCATCAGGGTTGCCACCGTAGACCGGGTCACTCAACAAGGCCTCCATGATATAAGTAACGAGAAAAGACAGCCAGCGCTCACCGGCCTGGCTTTTGGCAATCTCCTGTAACAGGCTAACCTGTTGTGCCTGTTCACAACTGGCAAATACTCCGGTATAGCGTGCAATGGCAAGACGATTGAGCCAGTCGACACCGTCCAGTATAAATCGCCGATCTTCCGGATCCATGTCCGGCGCATCCAGTACAAACTTCAGATAACTGGTGGCATTAATAGACCGTGCATCCGGGCCGTCGCCATCATCCGGAAACAACTGTTGTTGGGCAGTGGCAATCGTGTACCAGGGTTCTATTTGTGAGAGCCGCGCCTGTTCATTTGCGCGCTCGTCCGCATGACAGCCATTTAAGCCTAACCAGGCGGGTGCAAGGCTGAGTGCAGCGGCGGCCTTCAAATTATTGAAAATAAAATGGCGCCGCGCCAGATTGGTATCCAGGTGGGCGTGTTGGGTAGGGCTGAGACTGTCATCCCATTGTTTGAGCAGTTTATGCATTAATGAAACAGTTCGCGTTGCAGGATCAATTGCGCCACTTTCGGCGGTACCATCTGTTGCCAGTCACGGGAATCATGTTTAATTTTATCCAGGACCTCATGGGAATAAATGTTAAGGTAATCATGGTTTATGCTATTGAGAGGCCGTAAGCAGAGGTTTTCTCGCAGATGTTCGTATAGATGACGCAACTTATGGGCGACCCGCACATCCTTAAGTTCCATGACCTTTCCTGTGTTCGGATCGATTGCAGGTGAGACATAGATGCTGAGATCGTGCTTGAACAACCGCCCAAAACTTTCCAGGATCCCACCTGGCAGATGTTCGTAATATTTTTCATCAAACAGCTCACGCAGGGAAAAGGCGCCCATGGCCAGAGCGATGGGTTGCGTGGTATAGCGAAACAGGTATTGCGCCAGACGATAATACTCACCGTAATTGGAAATCAACACGTTTTTACCCAGGGCGCATAACAGATCGGCGCGTTGTAGGTAATCATTGGTATCGATATCCTGGCCGTCGCTCAGATTATTCAGAGTGATTTCCGACAGCACTACCAGTTCGTTGTCCCGAAAATGAGCATCACGTAAAAAGGCCTGATGTGCACAGTCCAGTAGGTTCATGGTAAACAGGGTGGGCGGGCGAAACCGACTGCGTTCTACCAGTACGGCCTTTTTCCACAGTGTATCCGCGACCGAAACCAGATGACCGTCAGGATGAAACATCGCTGCGTTACTCAGGCCTTTTTCCACCAGGCGCAGTGCCATTAGACGAGTATCGACCTTGGCAAATGCCGGACCGGTAAAGTCGATCATGTCGATCTCGGCCAGTTGCTGATAAATATTATCCATCAGGGATAGCAACAGTGTCTCCGGGTCATCATGCAATCTGGCGGCGGCATAGATCAGGTTCAGACCCATAACCCCCAGAGTTTCCTGATCCTGGATACCTTGCTGACCATGCAGATTGACGTGCAGATCGATTTGCGACGGGTCTTCACCGGGGCGGGTCTGAAATCGAATACCGAGCCAGCCATGGCCATCAGCCTTGTAGGTATAACTGCGGGTGGCAACCGTATTGGCAAAAGCAAAAAAGCAGGTGTCCTGACCACGTGAGACGTTAAGCCGTTCAATGATTAGCGTATATTCGTGGTCAAGCATGGCGTGCAGGCGTTCGCGACTGACATAACGGGGAGAGTGACCGTAAATCGCGTCGGAGAATTTCATGTCATAGGCCGACATGGATTTGGCAATCGTACCGGCGGCGCCACCGGCGCGGAAAAACCAGCGCGCAGTTTCCTGACCCCCACCGATTTCGGCAATGGTGCCATAGACCCGTTTGTCGAGATTAATATTCAGCGCCTTTTGCAGCGGTTCTTTTGTCGGTTGTTCCATTTTGGCGTTTCCTTCTTACCACTAGAGACAACGTAAAAGACGATTCATTTCATCCTTAACTTTAGCTTGTGCAGATTAACATGCAAAATCGAAAAATGATGATTTAACAATAGGTAAGGTAGCAGTTTCAGAGAATTGCGTGATGGTGGGGAATTTAAAATCCACCCTGGAGGACAGTACCAGGATGGGAAGCGAGACCTGGTTCCGTCCTAACTGATTTCGCTAACGCTTTCGATCAGGTAGGGTTTGGCGTGCAGGTAGCGGGTGGTGCGACGTTTTGACAGGATATCCTTGTAAATAAAATTTGCGCGCTCTTCGCTGATATCCAGTACGCTGGCAAGTTGTGTAGCCGGAATATCGTGGTTAATGCCCCATAGGGCCAGGTCCATCTGGTGATACGGCAGGGCAAAATAAAATTCATCCTGTCCTTGCGCCATGCTGTAGGTGTCGGTTGTGGGTAGTGCATTGCAGACGGCGTCAGGCAATTGCAAAAAGTGTGCGAGCTGATACACCTGGGTCTTATACAGGTGAGCGATGGGTTTAAGATCGGCGGAACCATCGCCGTTTTTGACAAAGAAGCCCTGATCGTATTCGAGCCGGTTGGGTGTGCCGATCACGGCATAATTAAGGCGATCGGCGTGAAAATACTCAACGGTCTTGCGGATGCGTTGTTTATAGTTGGTGGCGGCGACGACCTGCAAGTATTCCTTCAGATCCATGCGTTGTTGCATGATCTCGCCACTCGGTGACTGTACTACCAACTGAAAATAATTGATCTTGCCTTCCTCACCACCAGCGATGACGATCTTGTTTTTCCATTCACTGGTGTAGTCAGGAAAGATTTTTCGAATTGCCTCATCGCGCCACTGATAACAGCCGATGGCCTCAAGGGTAGGGGCAATGTTCTGGATCTGGTATTCTATGCAGAGTTGTTGCGCCACTTGTTCACCCAGGCTGACACTCTGCGATGAGGAATCGTGTTCGGGTAGCAACAGGCCGAAGACCTTGCCAACACCGACAGCTTTGACAGCGAGTGCTGCACACACGGCACTGTCTACACCCCCGGAGATGGCTACCACCAGGCCGCGTCGTTTCAGATCTTTTTGCAGCAGTTCGCGAATGCGTGTGCTGATTTTGTCAACTTCAGCGGCTTCATCCAATGCCAATACGTTTTTATCCATTCCCGACTCTCTCCCAACAACTCAATGAGAAAAACAAATCAAACCTGCAGTGCCAGCACCCGGATATTACCATCCTGATCCTGCATGACCCTGACCTCTTTGTAATCCGGGTTACGAGTTAAACGCTTTTGCAGGGGTTCACCCTGCCCCAATCCCACTTCAAACACAAGCCAACCACCGGGTTTCAGGTATTGCGGAGCTTCCTTGAGTAGCCTGCCGACAATATTCAAACCAAAGGGCCCGCCGTTGAACGCGAGCGCGGGTTCATGCTGTGCGATTTCGTCCGGCATTTTATCCAGCTTGCCAGCAGAGATATAGGGCGGATTACACGTCAACAGATCCACCTTGCCAAAATAACGGTCATTGGCAAATGGTTCGAGTAGATCACCAGCAAAAAATTCGACGCGGGATTTGAGTTGCAGGTGGGCTTTGTTCCGATTAGCGAGGTCTATTGCTTCGGCTGACAAGTCGGCAGCATAGACCCTGGTGTTCGGATGATAGTGCGCAAGGCATAGTGCGATGTTACCGGCGCCGGTACACACATCGAGGACTATGGCATCATCCTGTTGTTGTAGCAGGCTGGCCAGGAGGTCCCGTGCGGTGGTGGCGAGAATTTCGGTCTCCTTGCGCGGCACCAGTGCTTCGGGACCGACAATGAATTCCAGTAGCATGAATTGCTGGCGTTGGGTTAGGTGCGCGAGCGGTTTGCCATTTTTGCGATGCGTGATCAGCTCAGCCAGTGCCTCAAACGCGGCTTCGTCGAGTTCGGGTAACGCGGTCTGATCCGCCTTTTCCACTGAGTAGCGATTGCCGGCAGCGAGGTGCCACAGCGCATTCAGCGTCGAACTCGCCGTCTCTTCCGGTTTGTCCGGTAACCGACTCAGGCTGCTTTCGAGTTGCGCCAGGTATTGTGTATATAAATCACGTTGTTTCATGCGGTGGCGTAATGCTCCTTGAGGAGTTTTTTCGAGATCTTTCCGGTCGCGGTCTTGGGCAGGCTCTGCAGAATGATGACTTCCTGCGGTGCCATAAAATTCTCAAGCTGGTTCAGACAGAGTTTGCGGATCTGTTTGTCAGTCAGGTTGCTTTCCTCCGCCAGCGCCACAAAGGCACAGATTTTTTCCCCCAGTAATTCATCGGGCCAGCCGATCACCGCCGCTTCGATTACCCCATCGATACCATGCAAGACATTTTCCACCTCTATCGGACTGACCTTCTCACCCCGGGTCTTGATGATGTCATCAGTACGCCCGACAAAATACAGGAAGCCGTCAGCATCCATGCGGAACCAGTCGTGGGTACAGAGTACGCGTTCATGAGGTAATTGCCCCGATTTTAACATGTGTGCACTGAGTTCCGGTTGATTCCAGTAACCTAGCATTACATGCGGGCCACGGACATGCAGGATACCGCGTTCACCGGGTGCGGTGGGTTGACCCTGTTCATCTAATAAGAACACCTCGGTACCGGGGATGGCTTTGCCGACGGAGTCGGCGTGGCTGTCAACCAGCTCCGGTTCAAGGTAACTGACCCGCTTGCATTCGGTGAGGCCATACATCTTATATATAAGCGCATTGGGAAAGATCTGTTTGAGTTTGGGTACGTAATCCGCGGGCAGGGCCGCGGCCGTATTGGTGATGCGCTCGATTGTGGGAAACGCCAGCGCGGACCGCGCATGCGCTGCCAGTAACATGGAGAAGATGGTGGGCACACCAGGAAATACGCTGACGTTGAATTCCTGCATGCGTTTGAATACCTGGGCCGGATAGGTGAAGGAGCGTTCCAGCACCAGGGTGGCACCCAGCTCAATGGCCATGAGTAACTGATATAGACCGTAGTCGAACGCAAACGGCAACACATTCAATAACACATGCTCATGCTGCAAGCGCAGATATTCGATCAGGCTGCCCAGGGCAAAGGTCATGGACTGGTGGGTGTGCATGACACCCTTGGGATTACCAGTACTGCCGGAGGTATAAATCAGGGCGGCCATGTCCACGGGTGTGATATGGGCCGGCGTGGTCAAGGGCGCTGACGAAGCGATGACCTCATCAAAAAATTCCACCGGTATTGTCAACGACGCCAGGTCCTGCTGTGCGGTGTTCTCCTTACCACTGCAGATAACGTTGCGCAAAGTGTTGCACGCCGGGACCGCTTCGTTGATCACCCCCTTCAGATGCAGATCGGTGAGCAGGATGCCGGCTCCGCTGTCGTTGAGGATATAGGTCAGCTTGTCCGCCTTGGTCTGCGGGTTGATGACCAGGAACGCCCCACCGGCCAGGGCCACCGCATAAATGCTGATGATGCAGGGCCAGGTGTTATCCATGTAGATTGCGACGCGATCACCGCGCTGCAGTCCGCGTTCGAGCAAGACGCCGGCCAAACGCTGTGCGCTATCGAGCAAGTCGGCGTACCTGTAGGGCTGGCCCTCCACCACTACAGCGGTTTTCTCTGGATAGAGTGTGCCGGAGACCAGCAGGCTGTCACCAAGAAATCGTTTGGGTCTGGTATGCATAGAAATTAATTCTGATTGTGAAAGTTTTCAATAAACAAATGGTGCCAGGCCTGGGTCGACAAGATCCCGACGAAGGCCATGTTGTCCTTGTAGCCAATCGCACGACCGTTTTTAATCTTGGCTACCAGGCGACTGACGCGGGCTGAATCAAAATAGCCGTACTTATCTACCGTCTGGGCCGACAACAAGTCATCAATATACTCAGGTGTATCGTTGTGAAAGAACGAAGGGATATCCGGTGCCCGATACGGTTGTTTGTAGCGTTGCACAATCGACGGCGGTAGATACCGTGCCATGGCCTTTTTCAAAATGTATTTTTCATTCAGCCCCTGCATCTTGTATTTAGGATGGAGGCGATTGGCAAACTCAATCACGCGGTGATCCAGGAACGGAAAGCGGCCTTCGACCGAGTTACTCATCAACATGCGATCACCTTGTGAACACAACAGATAACCGGACATCAACAGCTTGGACTCGATATATTGTGCCTGGTGAAAGGCATGCCAGGCTCGAATGTCTGAAGGCAGGGTTTCCTGTACGCTATCAATAATATCGTCGGCCAGCTGGGCCTTGACGTCATCGCTGAAAAACTCCTTGCACTTGGCCGTGGTGGCCCAGCGCGTGAGATGCGAAAAATACGGGACCTCGGGATGATCCAGGCCGATGCCGAAAAAACTCTTGAGGTACACCAGGCCCTGTTTTTTCGAGATATCCAGATACGGGTATAACTTTTTCAATAACAGCGGGCGCACTTGTGAGTCGGGAAAGCGTGCCCAGAACTGGCGGATCTTGCCTTCCTTGAACAGATCGTAACCGCCGAGCACTTCATCGGAGCCTTCACCGGTTAACACCACCTTGTATTGTTGCTGACGGACCAGCCCGGATAACAGGCTCATGGGGATGGGGGCGGTGCGCAGGATTGGTGCCTCGGTATGCCAGATGGTGTTGAGGAATTGCTGTGCAATGTCGGTGACACCACACTGGATGCGCGAATGGTCGGCGTCAAGGTGGGCGATTAATTCCTGCTGATAATCACTTTCATCCAGATCGGTGTCATCAAACCCGATGGAAAACGTGCGCAGGGGCACGTTGCCGTACTTATGTATGATGGCAGTGATCACCGAGGAGTCCAGGCCACCGGATAAATAGGCGCCTACCGGCACGTCAGCACGCAAACGGATTTTGGTGGCGTCGATCAGCAGATCATGTAATTGCCCGGCAAGGTCATTGACGTCCGCATCGGCGATGACCTTGTCTTTGTCGGCGTACTGCCATTCCCAGTAGCGTTGCACGCGGGTTTTGCCCTGCTCGGCGATGAGCATCTTGCCCGGTGAAATCTCGTAAATGTCCTGAAACACAGTATGCGGACTCACCGGTGCCCAGAACGTCATGAGCTGATCCAGTGCAGTTAGATTCAGGCGCGGGGACTGCCTGAGTGCCTTGAGAA
>JBECKZ010000037.1:0-7711 GCA_040235555.1 Thiohalomonadales bacterium
CCAGAATGGCGCGCATTGTACCGTCATACATTCGGGTCAATAGCACAGGAAATCCAGACATGTCTTGTTCACGCCGGTCATATGGCATGGATAACAGGTTCTCCAGTTTTTCCAGTTGGCACATATTTTCGCCCGCGCGGAAAAACTGTCGTGGTCCGATGTCCAGAATCTGTTCACGCATACAATAACGAATGTCTTCGATGTTTCTGCTGGAAATTGCCAGGTATTTGTCGCGTTGACGCACGATAAGCGTGTGGCTGGACAACAAGGTGGCAGGTAGACGCATTTCCACCGTCAATCCCTGACCTTGTCTTGACTTCAGTGTAAGCGAACCCTTTTTTTCCTGGACCCGGCTCTGCACCACGTCCATACCTACGCCACGACCAGATACCTGCGAAGCACTGCCTCGTGTCGAGAAGCCTGGTAGCAGGATCAACCTTTCAAGCTCATCGTCTCTGTAATTATATTCTGGCTGAACCATGCCTTTGTTTTTGGCGCTTAGGCGGATAGCCTCATAATCGAGGCCCGGACCATCATCTTTGCAGCGGACGACGATGGAATTGCCCTCACGTGCAAAAGTCAGTTCGATATGGCCTTCGGGAGATTTTCCGGCAGCAATACGCTCATCTGGCGATTCAATGCCGTGGTCTACTGCATTGCGCAATATATGCATCAACGGATCCATCAGGTCGTTCAATACGTTGCCGTCTATGCTTGTGTTTTCACCTTTAATGGTGAACCTGACGGATTTATCCAGCAATCTGGCGGTCTGGCGTACACCCCGTTTTAGTCTGGAAACGACGCTGCTGACCGTGACCATCCGGATACGGATCACCGCGTTTTGGTTCGCAGTCTGCAGGCGGTGTTGGTCATCCAACGAGTCTTCCAGTGCGCCCAGATTATTTTCAATCGAGTCGGTCAATTCCTGGGCGTCGGTGGCGGCTTCCATCAACCGCCGGGTGACGGTGTGCAATTCGTTGTAATGTTCGAATTCAAGATCATCAAACTTGTCACCTTTATATTCCATGGCCAATTGCGGCGAGGAAATACCACGGATATCGACCAGTTCCTCCAATTCAGCGACCAGCTGCTGTAATAGTTTGTGCTGTTTGCGGATAAGACCTGTTTGGTTGGCGGATTGGCGCAGGTGTTCCTGGATTTGTGAATTTGAGGTCAGAGTCTCCCCTGAAAGTCGAAGCAATTCATCCACCAGTGGTGCCGGGATGCGCAGCGATTGTTCGGCAGCGGGATTTGGCGTTGCCGCTTCGTCGGTTTCGGGGTGCGCTATAGCCGCTTGTTGTGGCTGCGGTGCGGATGCCGTGGTGAGTTCCTCGGACGCGGGTGAAGTGATGGCTATTTCTGTCGTGAAGGCATCAACGCCCTGTTTATCGATCCGGGTGGCACAGTTCAGTACCTCCTGTAATACCTCCAGCGTTTGTTCAGGGGCGGGCCCCATTCCAAGCAGGTATTCGCTCATTGTCTCCAGGCAATCGCTGGCATTGATCAGTACATCAGACAATGCGCGCTGGGGCAGTTTTTGTGCACTGAGCAGCACTGCCAAAATATCTTCCAGGTGATGGGTTAAATTGGCGATGCCAACAACCCCCACGGTATTTGCCGCACCCTTAAGGGTGTGCGCTGCACGCATAGCACGTTCGATATCAGTCGTGTCGCCTGTACCAAGTGCAATCTGTTCAATTGCTTCAGAGAAGGCGCTGACCTGTACCGGTAGCTCCAGTAACAAACCATTGAGTAATTCAGGATGTACGTCATCAGATATTTCCAGCGATACGTCTTCCTCACCGGCATGCTCCTGTCGTGTTTCAAGCTCCGGTGAGCTTTCCGATATTTGTACACTGGCTAATGCTTCTTGCCATGACAAAATCGAATCACCCGTGACAGGGGTCGGCCATGCAGCATCGCTGAGTAATTCAAGTAGTGCTGAACCCGTGTTTGTAATACCCGGATCAGCCAGATAGGCCGCGAGATGTTCAGGCAGTTGTTCCAGCAGGGACTGCTGGGATGTTGAGAGTCCACAATTCAGCGATTTGATTTGTCGATTAAGTTGCTCCAACAATGCGGCGAGCGCGGTAAGACCGACGGATTCGACGGTAAAACCCAGACGTTCGAGGAATTCCAGATAATTAGCCAGCGCCGTCTCGCGTGCTTCATCCGGCCCGTTCGTGGCGGCGGCAAGATCAGAATGAAACTGTTCATCCATGAGCGCGAGTTCTGATACCAGGGTGTCGAGCATCTCCCGTTCAATCTGTTGCGGTTCGAAATCGGCTGCGGTATCGGTAAATGTTTCCGTGCCAGGTGACAGGTCTGGAGGTAGGGTGGTTTGGCCCATGAGCAATTGAAGTTCATCGCTAATGGATTCTTCCGGCAGGCATATCGGCCAAATCGAGGAGAGATTTTTTAGTAAGGCCGTGGAAGATTCGATGTCCGCCTGATTCATCAGATAGCCGAATAACAGCTGTGGCCATTCTTCCAGTGCAAAACATTCGTCTGCCGTGACGATATGTGCACAGTCCTTCAGACGCAACAGGTTGTTTTCCACAAGGGCGCATAGCGATTGCAATCCGGTTAGATCATAATCATGGGCCATTCGCAGGATGTTTTGCACGAGTTCGTTATAACGCCGCAACGTCGCACCATCCACGTAGCTGCCTTCCACAGACATCGTGGATGGTGCAAGTGCTATCAGCTCGTCAATGGCTTCAGCCGCAGCGAGGCTAAACTGATGCAATCTATCACCAAACGCATCTTGCTGACTGATTGAGTTAGGATAATGCATGTTTGATTAAGCCGGCAGTTTGAATACACGAACTGTTGCCAGAAGCTGCTTGGCATACTCCACCAGGCTATTGGTGTTGTCAGACTGTTCATGTAAAAGGTTACTGGCCCTCTGACTGCTTTGTTTGAGTGTTTCGGCACTTTCCAGTAGTTCCTGTCCGGCTTTGGCCTGTTCCGTAGAGTTGGCTGCAATCTGTCTTACCGAGGCTACAAGATCGGCAGTGGTCTGCTGGGTCAATTGCATCTGTTGCCCCGCCTGCTCAGCCAATCGGCTATCTTCGACGATCTGGGCAATCGCATCGTTCATGGTATTTACCGTATCCGAGGTCTCGACCTGGATGTTGTTTACCAGGGCGGCGATTTGCTGTGTGGCTTGCCGTGAGTTTTCAGCAAGTCGTTGCACTTCGTCTGCAACCACCGCGAAACCACGGCCAGCCTCACCGGCTGAGGCGGCGTGCATACTGGCGTTCAGCGCCAGAATGTGGGTACGTTCAGCAATGACGTTAATCAGGTTAACCGCACCGGAAATTTCCTGTGAACGTTCACCTAGACGCTTAATCCGTTTTTCTGTCTCACGAATAACGTCACGAGTGTTATTAATACCGGTTACGGTGTTATTTACTGAGGACAGAGCCATCTGTGTGGTATTGATGGCATTATCTGCGGCCGTGTTGCACTGCTGAGCCAGTGATGCGATTTCATGCAAGGCCTGTGCTGCAGAAGACAATGTATGTGCGGCACGATCTACCTCCACGCGATCTTCTTCTGATGATCGCAACATACCATCTGCCTGTTCCTGAACTTTTAAGGATGCTGAGGTTACATCAGCGGAGATATTGGAGACATTATTCAGTACTTTGGAGGTCTCACTGGCAAGCATGTTCAGGGAGTCCGCGACAGCACCTGTAACGTCTTCAGACACCGGCACCTTCACTGTCAGGTCCTTTTGTGCAAGTTGTGCTACTGAACGAAGCAGGGAAATTACTGATTCGTTGAGTTGTTCGTTGTCGCGCTGAATTTTTGCAAGCGTTGCCACACGATTGTCCAGCAATTCATTGAAGGTCTTTGCCAGCTGACCCAGTTCATCGCGGGATTTTATCTGGGCACGTGCCGTGAAGTCGCCCTGGTTGATTTCAGTAACCGTTTTCTGGAAAGATGTCAGGTTGCGGATAATGCCGCGGGCAATGAAGAAACCCAGTGCGGCCAGAGCCGGTACAGACAAAAGCAACACGATAATAGCCAGAGTAAGTGTGCTTGATGAATCCCTTGCCACACCCGCTTTGATCGCTTCGGCATTTTTAGTCGCTGATTCCGAGAGTTTGTTTACCACTTTGGTCAGTGCTGCGGTAAAGGGACGGTCCATACCTCGTACCATTTTGTCCACCACATGGTCTGCACCGGGGTTGTCGTGGTCATACTGTGCCAGTGCATTTGCGTAGCGTTCGTCCAATTCCCCGTGCAGCTTGAGCAGGTCATCAATATCCTTCGTACTGATATACTGGGTCAGGCCCTCTTTCTGGGTCTTGGCACGTGCCTCATTCAATAACCTGTCCACGTCGGCAAGTCGGGCCAGGAACGCGCCGTGGTAATGATCGAAGTCTTTAGCGCTGTTGCCACGCAGCAGTGTGTCCTTCCATTCCTGTACCTGGTGCTGGAAGTTGGAACGTACCTCAGTCATCGTCTGTACCATGTCGAGCATGGCGTTGCTGTTATTAATAGCGTTAGATGAAGTTCTGGACAAAGAATAAATTTCCACAGTCGTGATACCACCTACCAATGTGAGGAAGATAATGGCGGCGAAGGACATTGCTGTGATCTTGGTACGGATTGTGGTTAAGCTGAAATTACGTAAGTTTGCCATTGTGTAGCTCCTGGGTTCAGTTAACTGTCAGTTCTGTGTGTGCTGTCATGCGCGTCTGATGCTGCAGCACCGCTTATTTCTTCGAAAAAGGTGTTGTGGTTGAAGTCCAGCCAGACTGTGTCGTCTTTGATGAATCCGGCAGAGACATGTTTCCGTATCAGATCGGGTAAAGCAGGCAAATGGGACATCGGTGTCAGATCAAGAAGCGCATCGGGATAGCCTTCAATGGTTATCCCTACCGCGCGTTCGTCTTTCCCGAAGACCAGTACCATGGTTGTCACACTGGCAGGGCGAGGGGGGAGATCCAACAAAACGCGCAGCTCATATACTGGAACCAGATTGCCACGCAAATTAATCAGCCCCAGGAACCCAGGTAGCGTATTAGGTAATGTTGCTACCTGGGGCATGGATAGGACTTCGCTGCCAACATCGGGATTGATGAGCAAACCCAGGTCTCCAATTCTGAACCCATAACGCGCCCTTACTTGTTGCTGTACTTGCGTAGCAGCGGTCAAGGTAACCCCTTCGGGCGGCTCAAAAAACGTCAGGGCATCATCGGGTGATAACCAGACGGATTCAGTTTCTGAATGATTTTCTAATTTATCCATGAGGCTTGTGGAATCGCGTTAGGCGAACTTTTTCATTTGATCGATAAGCTGATCTGCAGTGTAGGGCTTGGTTACATGTCCTTTTGCACCCTGCAGGTCACCCCAAACCTTGTCGGACTTCTGTCCCTTGCTGGTAACAAACACCACCGGAATGCCCTTGGTGTTTTCGTCCATGGTTAATTGACGACAGGCCTCGTAACCATCCATTTCCGGCATTATCACGTCCAGGAAGATCACCGAGGGTTTTTCCAGCTTGGCCTTGCTGATCGCCTCGTTCCCATCTGATGCGGTAATGACTATATAGCCGGCATCTGTCAGTACACTCTTCATATTTGCCAGGTCGGCTGCGGAATCATCTACTACTAACACTTTCTTTGCCATGTTCTTTACTCCTTCGGTTATTTAATTCAGTAGTTTTGTATTTAAAACATTAAGCAACGATTCAGTACGCGCTAAGATCTGGCTTTGATCGCTATATGGGTTCCTATGTATTTCTCGACTGTTTCGCAGAACATACCGTAATTCACTGGTTTGGTTAGATAAGCGCTGCATCCAGCCAGTGATCCGCGGACACGATCGAATGGAGATGATCTGCTGGTTAACATAATAACCGGGGTTCGCTTGGTCTTTGGATTCTTCCTGATCTCTTTGCAAGCCTGGTAGCCATCTGTGCCAGGCAAGATTACGTCCAAAAAAATAATGTCGTATTTTATGTTTTCCAATAATTCCAGTCCTTGTTCAGCGGTTTCCGCAATATCGGACTCAATATTGAAATTACGCAATTCAAGTTCGAGCTGTTTGCAAACGGTAGGACTATCATCCACGACAAGTGCACGCAAACCATAGGTGGTAATTGATGCTCCCGTATTGTTATTTACATCTTTTGTGCCACTGGTAGGTTTTGTCCAGATCTGTTCCACTTCGCGGATTGTTTGCGTTGCTGCATCGAGTACGTTGAGTAGCTTTGTCGGGCCAAGTGGTCGTAACAGAAATAGTTGAGTGGCATCGTCGGGCGGGGTGTCTGCATAGAATATTGCAGTGGGTGGGCTGACCAATTCAGACAAGGTTCGCCAATGTGCCATTACTTCATGATTCGCTCCATCAACTATGACGATGTTGCAGTTGCCTGGAACGCTTCCTTTGTCACTTAAAACATAGCTGTTTTCTGCGCGGTTACGTGTCAGGTTGGTTATATTTTTTAGAAGCATCCACTCCCTATCGGAAAGGCCAAGCGCAGCTATCGACCATGTTTTATGTTTTTTTTCTTCCACTATGGTGACACCTCGTTTTTGTTATGGCGTAGTTAACGGCATTAAAAAAATATTAGTTAACGATTCGCGGTGTCATATTTGTAATAAATTGTTAACGCATTAAATCTTGTGAGCGAGATCCCTCTTGCGTAAAAATTATATTAAGGAAGATTTAGAATGCGGTAGTGCGGCATTATTTTAACGACAATGCTTTGATTATTTTTATCGCACGCATGTTGATGAATAAGTGTTAATTAAGATGATTAGCAATATCACGAAAAGTTGTAACGGCGGGACAGGACAAGGTTTTGCGAAAATAGAGTTTATGAGCGTAGCGAAAACTCAATCGTCAACATGTGTCAACAATACACGGGGGTGGCAGATAGCGCGTAAACCTCTTTTTATCTTACCGGGTGTTCCTCAACACATTAGCCAGCGAAGTTGTATTTGCTATTCCTGTTTTTATGCGCTCTATGAACGCCTGCGTTATCTCAGTGACTTGTACGATGCTGCCAACGAAAATCATGTCGCGGTCCATGCGTATATGCTCATGACAAATAATGTACATTTGTTGGCGACCCCGGTCCGGTGCATGGAATCGCGCACATGATGTTAGAGCTGGGGCGAAAGTATGTATGTTCTTTGTATTTGTATTGGGTACGGATCGCGACACACTCCAGCATGCCTATCGTGATCTATTCAACCAACACCTGGATAAAGCGGTAGTCCACGCTATTCGCACAGCACTCAACCAGGAACTCGTGTTGGGACGTGAGGATTTTAAGGATAAAACCGAAACCCTGCTGCAACGGCAAGTCTGATCGGGAATACCGGGACGTCCAGGGATTGGGGAGCTGTCAGCTATCTATTATGTCTTCTAGATTATTAGCAAGATCTGTACGACCAGAATCAGTAACACTGGTTAGGGGAGTATTTAATGAAACTCAATGAGGTTCTAAGTGTTCTGACCCCAGTTTTTTCTCCTAACCAAAGCTGAGTCAACTGGGTAATTAGCGCTTTAAAAACAAAGAGATAGAGAAGGGAAAGATGGTGCCGAGGAGAGGACTTGAACCTCCACTGGGTTTCCCCAACTAGCACCTGAAGCTAGCGCGTCTACCAATTCCGCCACCTCGGCAAAGGTGCGAAGCGATCTCTCGCTTACGGAGGCGGCGAACTTTACCGGGACAGCGGTAGGT
>JBECKZ010000043.1:0-5086 GCA_040235555.1 Thiohalomonadales bacterium
CACTGTGGCCATGATCTGAAGCACCCTGCAAAGGCGCACAATCTGACAATCTAGAGTCTCAAGTACAAAAAGCCGGTGACTGAGGCATGATCCAGGATTGCCGCGGTCTCCGGCTTTTTTAGTTTCACATCAGCCGTAAAGGTGAATGGCTCGATTCATCCACCATACAGGCCACGCTTATATATATTCGCACTTGTAAACAAACAGTATTTTACTCAAATCCAGTGGCAGACCATGCAAAGCCGGCTCAACTGAATTTTATGACACTTTTATAACCCAGGGCAGCCAGAAAATTTTCGATAACCTGTCTGGCCTGGTTCTTGGTCTGGCCAACGATGCCTTTATTCATGGCAGTTTCACGCAATACCGCGATCGCTGCTGCGGTTCCCTTGTTGCGATCCTTGTCGTTGATCTTGTGAAAGATATTTGGGTCATCCACCGTGATGATTTTAATATCGTTTGGAGCGATTTCCGGGTAAGAGACCTTTACCGCACCTTTTTTAAAGTTAATGCTCACCTTCCTGTTTTCCTTGTCAATTTTTACATCGGCCATATTCAGGTCAACGCTTCCCTTGACTTTACCGGTGACCAATACCAGAAATCGGGCAGTTTTCCATTCCAGAAACTTTTTCTTTTTTGTTTGCTCTTTGATGACGGACATGGTGTATTCGATGGTAGCCAGTTCAGCAATCTTTTTGATGGAATTCACCGTTACCCGGGTTTGCGAGCCACCGTCAACCAGGTTGCCATAAGCATACATGCCGCCCACACCGATCAGTACTGCGGCCACTACCATAAAGATATTTTTGATCATCAGACCCCTCCTTTCTGCATGAAGCCAAAGTATGGCACGACGACCAAGTTGTATGCCAGCTACTGCAATCCACTATGCGTAAGATTTAATAAACAGCGTCGGGAAGATTTGGAAACTGCTATAGCTTCAAGCTTTGTGCGTTACTGTAAGTAGGGAATTATTCTGTTCTCAGGCTTATCTCTGCGTGCTTAATAGGTCACTGATGACCGGCAAGACCTGCGTTATTTTGTCCATCACCGGCCAGTCACGAATAAAGCTATATCCCAGCTATCGTTTTATAACACAAATCAAAAATACCAAGGGGTGAAGACATGAAGACAACTATTTTATTGTTGTCATTGGCACGCTTTTATCTGGGGGGGATGCGCGATAATCACCTATGCCGTGTGGTGATTCGGTCCGGGTAAGGTTGTGAAAAGTTAAACCGCAAGAGGGGAACCGCCCTCTTGCGGTTTAACAAACACAAACTCTTTATATTTTTATGTAAGTCCAGCCGGCTTCCTGTTTATGCATGATTTCGATTACGCCGCCGCGAACGACCGTTACGCCGTCATAAAGGTCTTTCTTCTTGATATGTCTGGCTCTCATCGTGCCTGCGCAGGCAGCGAGTGTAACGCCATTTTCAAGCGCCTTGCCCATGCGATTGGCCACTTTTGAGTCAAACATCATCATATCCAGGCCAGGTCCGTTGACAACGATTTCGACATTGATATTCTTTTTCCCCATTGCCTTCTGCAGGTTTGCAGCATTATTTAAGGCCTGATTCCACATAGCCGGATTACTTTCAGTTACGTGGATGACAACATTGTGTTTCTTTGCTGCATAGGCCGACTGCACGCCAGCAGTCATCGCCATGGTTAAAATCACTGCGATAGACATAAATTTAATGAACGGCTTGAACATTAGGTAACTCTCCTCTTTGTCTTTTTTTAGTTACTGATATTTCAGCAATAGTTTAGGTATAACCCAAATCCCTGAATTTGCAATTTTTAGCCGGTGTTAATTGTGTGACCTGGAACCACATTTCGTCACGGACTTCAGCGGATAAAATTACATTAATACGCATTTATTATTTCAATTCTTATGCGAAGAGCGCGACATCATATATAGAACAGCCGTTCACTTCCCTATTACGTAATATACTTATATATACATCTTTACATCGAATGCAGGATACAGTGTTGATTGGTCGTTAATGCTTATCTGACTCGCTGCATCTGTTTCTATATGCTGATTTAAGCAGCTATTAATAATCGAACCATGCTCCTCGCGAGATCACATTCTGCCGCTAAATTTTGTTATCGCCTTGGTCGATATATTTCTAACTACCTGAATTTATGGCCATTAAGTCATATCACAGTAAATGAATCTCTCCGCCCAACGCTCACGTTCAGTCATCGTCATCATCATCGGCTTTGCAATTTTGCTGGTATTGCTCGCCACATTGTATGTAATCCGCTTGTCAAAAGTTTCTGAAGATGCCGGTCGCCTGGAGACTCTACGTATCGAATATCTCAAAAAGGAATTGGTCTTCAAAATGCGGGACGCCGCACATATACGGGCAATTATATTACTGCAGAGGGTAAGCGTGATGGACAAGGAGGCGAATTCAGGTCTAATTGGCAGGCTCAGCGCGCTGGCAGAGCAATTTATCAATGCACGCGACCAATTGCTCGCCATGAATCTCAAACCAGAGCAACGTGCAGCATGGGAACGCGCAAAACCCCTTACCATAGCCGGCAGGAAGGCGCAGGACAAAGCGGCGTCATTGATTATCAGGGGTGACACCGAGGCTGCCGCAAACCTGCTACGTGATGAAGTCGTGCCGATACAAAGACAGGTCATGCTGGAATTGACAAATATGCTGACCTTCTCCACGCAACGGGTTAACCAACTGTTGAATGAGGAAAAACAGGTTTCACCCAGAAAATATCGTCAGGCCACTATCATGGTCTCATTGGTCATGCTGATTGGAGTATGTATCGCCTTTTTCGTGATACGCCATATATCCCGTAGTGAAGCCGAACTTGTGCTGGCGCGTGAAGAGGCGCAAACAGCGAACCAGCATAAGTCGACATTTCTGGCCAATATGAGTCATGAGTTACGCACGCCATTGACCGCCATTCTTGGCTACAGTGAATTGCTGATTGAAAAGGCCAGGGAAAGAAACCTCGACGATATGGCATTGGACCTGCAAAAGGTGACCGATTCCGGTAGAGTATTACTTTCTCTGATCAACGATATCCTGGACCTCTCCAAGGTCGAATCCGGCAGGATGGAGCTGGATATTCATGACTTCGACGTCACGGCGCTAATCGATGATATCACGGAAACACTCACGCCGGTGATTGAGAAAAACGCTAACAAGCTTGAAATCGAATGCAGCAGGGAAATTGGCACT
Source organism: Thiohalomonadales bacterium (assembly GCA_040235555.1). GTDB lineage: Bacteria > Pseudomonadota > Gammaproteobacteria > UBA6429 > Thiohalophilaceae > RI-92. The sequence goes on from JBECKZ010000043.1 coordinate 3,216, forward strand.
ATGCATTCGGACCCCAACCTGCTTCGGCAGGTGTTGCTCAACCTGCTCGGCAATGCTTCGAAATTCACCAGCGCGGGTTGTATCCGATTTACCTCCAAACGTGAGACACGTGATTCACGGGATTGGATGATTTTCAGTGTCAATGACAATGGCATCGGTATTAGCGAGGAACAACTGTCCCATCTGTTCCAGGCGTTCTATCAGGGCGATGCATCCACGACACGCAAATACGGCGGTACCGGACTCGGCCTGGCCATCAGCAAGCGCTTCTGCAACATGCTGGGCGGAGAACTGTCGGTTACAAGCAAGCTAGGCGTCGGTTCCACCTTTAAGGTGGAACTGCCGGCCTCCGTATCTGAACCGGGAACTGAGGCATAGCCAGCCTGAAAAAATGAACGGCATCATGCCCGGCCCCACAATGAGTTAAATTCCCACCACTTTAGGTTTCTCTCTGCAAGCTACCCCCCGCAGGATGATGGATTGTCCGTAAGCATGTTCGATGAATCAGTATCCCTACTCAGTCTGCATCAGTGTTGGAATATACATGGCATATTACAGAAGCACCAAGCTTTCTGCGCCAATCTTATTATTGATATATGACCCGGGCCTGTGACAACGGGTTAAAAATATTGCATAGTAGGCGCAAATGACGGGACGAACTAAATCATTGCGGATGATCTACCGACACGCACTCGAAAGCGACTCGGATCAAATCGCACTGCTTCACGCGCAGAGCTGGCGCATGACTTATCGCGGACTGTTCAATGAGGATTTCCTTGACAACCAGGCGGATGCCGATCGACAGCGCGCCTGGTCCGCCCGGCTTGCCGTAACACGCCCCCAACAGTTTGTGTATGTCGCAGATGACGGCGGTAAGATTGCCGGCTTTGTCTGCGCCTATGGGCATGACAATCCTGACTGGGGTTCTTTAATTGATAATCTGCATGTCGCGACCGGGTATCAACGCCGAGGTATCGGGACACAGTTAATGCAGCATACTTTTTCCTGGCTACAGGCGCATTACCCGGACGACGGGATCTATCTGTGGGTCATGGCGCGAAATACGCCGGCACAGGCATTCTACCAGAAGCTTGGCGCAGTGGATGCGGGGGAAGTGGACAAGCCTAATCCAGTCGGGGGCGGTTCTGCGCTTAATCGCCGCTACGTATGGCCAAAACAATCGTTCTGACCGGGTTTGTTTTCTCCAGCGCGATTGGCGTATATTGAAGCTGGCACAACAGCACTGGACTCTGGTAATCAAGAATGAATAAAAAATCCATATACGATTGGAACAAACTGGAACCGCTGTCCCCTGCCTATGCCCTCGTTGCTGACGTGGATTTGGTGGTCATTCGCTGGCAGGATGAAGAAAACGTTTCCGTACTATATGGCCGTTGTCTACACCGTGGCGCCCTGATGCACGACGGGTACATCGACGGCGACAAACTGATCTGCGGACTGCACAGCTGGGATTACAACTATAAAACCGGTATCAGTTCCTATAACAACTCAGATCGTTTGCACCGGTTTAGCGCCTGGGTCGAAGACGGCATGGTCTGGGTGGATGAGTCCGAAATCCGGACCTGGGCGCTGGATAATCCGCAGCCTTATGATCGTAGCGCCTACCAGGGACTCTACAAGGACATCCACGGTGGACCTGAAGAGCCGCATACCGGCTATATCCAGCATCTGGCGGAATATGGTCTGACAAAAACCGGCCACCATGGCCGGGTAAGTGCCATGGGTGTGCCACGAGATCAATTACCACGCTGGGACGATATCCAGATCCTCACCGCCCAGTTGCACAAAGTCCCGCTGCTGGATGATGCGCCGGTGGGCACCGAGGTTGTCATCGGCCCCAACGCCCGCAG
>JBECKZ010000093.1:0-4057 GCA_040235555.1 Thiohalomonadales bacterium
ACCCATAACCGGTGTCATTGGCCAGCATGACCAGTTGTTCCGGATTGCCTGCCACCACACCACAGAATCGTGCCCCATCGGGTGGACTGAGTTTACCCGTCAACGGTTCGCCCATGCCGCGTGCCGACGGCAGGGAATGCGCCGGCAAGGCGTAGGTGCGCCCGGTGGAATCGATAAAGATCGCCAGCTGGTTGGTCTTGGCCTTGGCAGAATCCAGATACTGATCGCCTGACTTATAGGCCAGACTGGTGGGGTCGATCTCGTGACCTTTGGCGGCACGCACCCAGCCTTTGTCGGATAACACGACCGTAACCGGCTCCGCACCGATCAGGATGGACTCGTCCATGGCCTGGGCCGCTTCGCGCGAGACGATGGGTGAACGCCGATCATCGCCGAATTTGTCGATGTCTTCTTTCAGTTCTTTACCCACCAGGGTTTTCAGGCGGGCATTCGAACCCAGGATCTTTTCCAGCTCGGCCTGCTCCGCAGCGAGGTCCTTTTGTTCGGCGCGGATTTTCATTTCTTCCAGTCGCGCCAGTTGCCGCAAGCGGGTATCCAGGATGTAATCCGCCTGTACCTCGGTCAGTTTGAAGCGTTTCATCAACACCGGTTTGGGTTCATCTTCCTTGCGGATGATTCGAATCACTTCATCAAGATTCAAAAACGCGATCAACAAACCATCCAACAGGTGTAGACGGTCCTTCACCTTCTGTAATCGGTACTCGAGCCGGCGTTTAACGGTTGTTGTACGATACTCCAGCCACTCGAGCAGAATAGTACGCAGATCTTTGACGCCAGGGCGACCATTCAGACCGATCATGTTCATGTTGACGCGATAGGTACGTTCCAGGTCTGTGGTGGCGAACAGGTGTGCCATCAACTCTTCCACGTCAATCCGGTTAGACTTAGGCACTATCACCAATCGCGTTGGGTTTTCGTGATCGGATTCGTCACGCAAATCCACTACCATCGGCAGTTTCTTCGCCGTCATCTGTCCGGCGATCTGTTCCAGAATTTTTGCCGGCGAGGTCTGGTGTGGCAGTGCCGTAATAATAATGTCGCCACCCTTCTCTTTTTCGTATTTGGCGCGCATCCGAATGCTGCCGCCACCCTTGGCATACATCTCACGGATCTCACTCCGCGGCGTGATGATCTCGGCATCGGTCGGATAGTCCGGTCCCAGTACAAACTTGCAGACCTCACTCAAAGTCGCCTTGGGATTCTTTAATAAATGAATACAGGCTTCACCCACTTCCCGTAAATTATGTGGTGGGATGTCGGTGGCCATGCCGACCGCGATGCCGGTAGTACCATTAAGCAATACATGTGGCACCCGCGCCGGTAACAATTTGGGTTCGTCCAGCGTGCCATCGAAGTTCGGGATCCAGTCTACGGTGCCCTGGCCCAATTCCTGTAGTAACAGATCGGCAAACGCCGACAGTCGCGACTCGGTATAGCGCATGGCAGCAAACGATTTGGGATCGTCCGGGGAACCCCAGTTACCCTGACCTTCAAGCAAGGGATAGCGATAGGAAAACGGTTGTGCCATTAACACCATGGCTTCATAACAGGCACTGTCGCCATGGGGATGGAACTTACCCAGAACGTCACCGACGGTACGCGCAGACTTTTTGAATTTGGTACCGGCCCTGAGGCCAAGTTCGGACATCGCGTAGATAATCCGGCGTTGCACCGGTTTTAAGCCATCGCCGATGTGTGGTAGTGCGCGATCCAGTACCACGTACATCGAGTAATCGAGATAGGCGCGCTCGGTAAAGGTTTTGAGCGGCAAGCGCTCGACATTGTCTTCCAGGATTTCGTCAGTCATTGCGTCAGGTTTCGTTTAGACGGAATTATTAAATAACAGCAAGGTCACCCTTGGATTCGAGCCATGCCCGCCGATCGGCGGCCCGTTTCTTTGCCAACAACATGTCCATCAGCGATTGTGTCCCGTCACCGGGTTTGATCGTAAGACGTGCCAGACGGCGGGTATCCGGGTCCATGGTTGTTTCACGCAGCTGCAATGGGTTCATCTCACCCAGACCTTTGAAGCGGGTAACGCTTATCTTGCCCCTTTTCTTTTCCGCTGCGATGCGATCGAGAATGCCTTGCTTCTCGGCATCATCATGAGCGTAATACACCTCTTTGCCAATATCGATCCGGAACAGCGGCGGCATGGCAACATAGATGTTACCGGCAGCAACCAGCGGCCAATAGTGACGCAGAAACAAGGCCGACAACAAGGTTGCAATGTGAGCACCATCTGAATCCGCATCAGCGAGAATGATGACCTTGCCATAACGTAATTTGCTTAAATCGGTCGAACCCGGATCGACACCAATGGCAACGGAAATATCATGCACTTCCTGCGAACCCAGCACTTCGGCGGAATCCACCTCCCAGGTATTCAGAATCTTACCGCGCAAGGGCATAATGGCCTGGAACCCACGATCCCGCGCCTGCTTGGCAGAACCACCGGCGGAATCACCTTCCACCAGAAACAATTCAGTACGATCGCTGTCCTGTGATGAACAGTCTGCCAGCTTGCCAGGTAGTGCCGGGCCTTGTGTGATTTTCTTGCGGACAACCTGGCGTCCTGCACGCAACCGGCTTTGGGCACTGCTGATCGCAAGCTCCGCGATGCGTTCACCACTCTCGACATGTTGATTCAACCACAGACCAAATGCATCCTTAACCACACCGGTCACGAACGTGCTGCATTCGCGGGACGTCAGGCGTTCCTTGGTCTGACCGGAGAACTGCGGATCCGCGAGTTTAACCGAGAGGATATAACTGACCTTGTCCCACACATCTTCCGGAGTGAGCTTTACCCCACGCGGAACCAGATTGCGAAATTCACAAAACTCGCGCACCGCTTCGGTCAGACCGGTACGCAGTCCGTTAACATGGGTACCACCTTGCGGTGTCGGTACCAGGTTAACGTAACTCTCAGCCAGATTTGCTTCGCCATCGGTAACCCAGGCGATAGACCAGTTTACGGCCTCTTCATTGCCTTCGAAGTTTCCGACAAAACCCTCCGTCGGCAATAATTCGCTACCACGCAAGGCACTGGTCAGATAATCCTTGAGGCCGTCTTCGTAATACCACTCTTCCTTGTCGCCACTGGCCTCTTCCTCGAATGTGACCATCAACCCCGGACACAACACCGCCTTGGCGCGCAGGACATGTTTAAGTCGCGGTACGGAAAATTTGGCACTATCGAAATACTTGGCATCGGGCCAGAAGCGTAACGTGGTACCGGTATTGCGTTTGCCAACTTCACCAATCACTTCCAGCTTGGATGCCTTCGCGCCATTGGCGAAGGCCATGTTGTATTCCTTGCCATCACGCCGTATCCATACTTCCAGATGTTTGGATAATGCGTTCACAACGGAGACACCCACGCCATGCAAGCCACCCGAGAATTTATAATTCTTGTTAGAGAATTTGCCCCCAGCGTGCAGGCGGGTCAGGATCACTTCAACGCCTGGGACTTTTTCGCGCGGGTGCTTATCTACCGGCATACCACGCCCGTCATCACTGACTTCCAGCGAACCATCTTTATATAAACGAACATCAATGCGTTTGGCGTGACCGGCAATCGCTTCATCGACACTATTATCGATCACTTCCTGAGCTAAATGATTTGGGCGATCTGTCTGGGTATACATTCCCGGGCGCTTTCGCACCGGTTCCAGACCTGTCAAGACTTCAATATCTTCCGAGGTATATGAGCGTGGCGGCATAGATTTTCTTGTCGTTACACCTGTGAAATTAGTGCGCTTATGATCGCGCACACGGAGTGTAACGTGCAACCTGAAATTGCACAATATGTGGGATATTTACGGAAAATCACCCCACGCGATACATGAGGTGGTACAAGTGATTAGAAATAGACAAGGTTATCAATTTGGAGCTTACCAGACCAAAGATGATCGAGGAGGAACAACATTATAGTGACTATGTGCTGTGTGTCGTCACCAGTGTTCAATTCCACGCTGATATTCCTGGTGAGTCTGGATTATTCGCTGTCCAGAGCATCATTCTTGCTTTTAAT
>JBECKZ010000105.1:0-17358 GCA_040235555.1 Thiohalomonadales bacterium
GGGTATAAGTATGGCAACCTACGAATGCAAGAAATGTGGTATGGCGGTCAATGCTACCTGTGCCAAGTGCGGTGCAGAGCTGGTTAACGATTCATTAACCCTCGAAGACGGTACCGTGGTACAAATTTCCAAATGCCCGAACGGACACGGCAAGATCAAATCACCGATGTGCTGTGGTGAAGACATGACCTGCACCACCGGCTAGCAGACAAAACCTGCAGCGGGTGCTTGTAAGTAGCGACCGGCCTCGGTTAGACCACCAGGGACACGCTGCTAACCGCACACAAGGCAGAATCTGCCAACATCAATATTTTTAATTTGGCTTTTGCTCTTGCTGGGGTGGTTATCGGGTTGCCATAATATGGTATTTTCTATACTCATTTTACATTGGCAAAACCCGTACTATGCAATTAAAACGCTATACAGACTTTTCCCTGCGCGTCCTCATCTATCTTGGTATCAATCCGGAGCGAGTAGTCAGCATTAATGAAATAGCACAGGCCTATGCAATCTCCCGCAATCACCTTTTAAAAGTCGTCAACGGCCTGGCCGAACAGGGTTTGATTGAAGCCTATCGCGGCAAGACCGGTGGCTGGCAGCTTGTGCGCGCGCCGCACCAGATCAATATTGGCAAAGTCGTCGAATACATGGAGGACCAGGGTTCGGTCATTGACTGTCATGACCCCGCGTGCCCCATTCTTCCTGCCTGCACTCTCAAACGGGCACTGCAGGAGGCACAAACCGCCTTCTTTCAAGTCCTGCGCCAATATACGCTGGCGGATTTGCTGAACAAGAAACAGGATAAACTCATTCGCCTGCTTGCGATTAATTCCAATTAGACAGCTTAACAGTTTGTTAAAAAACTATTAGGTACGGAGGCAATCGCGATCAGCCAGAAACCTGCCGTTGCCGTCGTGTTCGCACTAACCGTCTCGCGCCGGGGGATATGCAATATAAAACCAATCACCATCGGCAACATGCCACGCAACAATTAAAAGCAGAACTATCTGGCAACGCCGGGAGTGCATTGATGGGAGACGGCAAGCTGACCGCCACTTCTTGAAAAATTTAACTGCGCTCGCGCAACTTCCTCATGTGCCGGTACAAGGTGCGCTCACTGACACCCAGTTTCTCGGCCGCAGACTTGCGGTGACCATTATGCTCGCGCAAGGCCTGGAGCATTTCGGTCTCATCGATCTGTTCACGTCGGCGCACCAGCATACGCTGATCCAGTTCACTATGCAGACTGGTATCCAGACGCTCTTCCCGCACCGCGTGCATGGCATCTACCTGCTCACGTAACTCAAGCACAATGTGATCCGGCGTAATCGCCGTGCCTGCTGCCAGGATTACCGCGCGCTCAATGATGTTACGCAACTCGCGTACATTACCCGGGTAGTCATAACTCAACAAGGTCTCGATCACTTGCGGCGACAACGGTAAATATTGCTCACCATCTTCAACCGTGGCAAGGAAATGTTCCGCCAGTAACGGGATGTCGTCCTTGCGCTCGCGCAGCGCCGGGATATTGATGGGAAAGGCGGACAGGCGATAGTACAGGTCTTCACGAAACTTGCTTGCCTGCACCATCTTTTTGAGATTGCGATGGGTTGCGGCAACGATACGCACATCAACCTTGATGTAATCGGTACCGCCTACGCGCCGCAGGCTGCCGGTTTCCAGTACGCGTAACAATTTGGTTTGCAGGGGCAGCGGCAGTTCGCCCACTTCATCGATAAACAGGGTACCGCCAGTGGCCGCTTCGATCAGGCCCTTCTTGCGTGTTGTCGCACCGGTAAACGCACCCTTCTCGTAACCAAACAATTCACTCTCGATCAATTGTTCGCCCAGACTGCCACAATCCACCACGATGAACGGTCCGGCGGGGCGACTGGAATACTGGTGCAGGTATTGCGCGACACACTCTTTGCCGACACCGCTTTCACCCAGCAACAACACGGTGGACTGGGTCGGTGCGACACGTTGCAGGATACTGATCATGCGCATCAAGGCCCGCGAGCGCCCGATCAACAAGGCACCCTTGTCGTAGTATTGTGTAATCGGATTGATGTATTCACCCATGTACATCACTTCACCCGCGGCGTTTCGGATGGGATTGGCCTGTAACTGTACAAACTCCTGGTTACCATCCTTGTCGTAATGCACATGCATCACCTGGGTGGCTTCACCCGTGCTAAACACCGTTTCCAATGGGCAGTGTTCGCCATGCTGACTACAGGGCACGTCGGAGTGATGCGAGACCTTATGACAACACTGACCCACCACGTCGTCAGGCGTCACGCCGAAACGTTCGGTGTATTTGCGGTTGGCGGCGACAATACGGAAGTTGCGATCGATGATCACAAACGGATCGGGCAGGATGTCGATGATTTGGTCGCAGCCAGGCTTCAGGTCGCGGTCGGACATGGGGCACCTCTGAAAGTGCTGACACTTCTGCCAGTTTATGACAGAAGTGTCAGTTTGTCAGTAGTTAACTGTCAGATTGGCAGCAGCAATTAGGCTACTTCCTGTTTCTTATTTTTGAGCTTCACAATGCCCATGGCCTTGAGAATGTACTTCTCATACAGCGGTTCGGAAGTCCCTTTTTTCATCTTGCGGATGAAGTACTTCTCGAACGCCACCTTGGCCAGATGCACCCATTTACCCTTCTTCATCCAGGCGGTGTTGCGTGGCGGGATCTGGGGCATGGCCACAAAGGCCGCGCCCGTATCACCAAAGTCTGCCAGACAGATGGCGTTCCAGGTGGCGCGGTGGTCCGGGGCATAGCCCTGGATATCATGTTTGATGTTGTATTTCACCGCCTCAACCATGGACTCGATCATATAGCCGGTTTTGGGCGCACCGGTCGGGACCGGAGTGGCCTCAACCGGCGGGATGGCAATGCACACGCCCACCGAATAGATGTTTTTCCACTTGGGATTACGCTGGAACTCATCCACCTTGACGAAACCACGCGGATTCACCAGGTCTTCACCCACTTTCATCACAGCATCCACACCCTTGAACGCGGGCAGGATCATGGCGAATTTATGCGGTATCTCGTGGGTTTTAACGACTTCACCCTTACTGTCCACCTCATCGGCAATGACCTTGCCTTGCTCGCAGCGGGTGATCTTGGCGTTGGTCACCCACTTGATGTCGTGGTGGCGCATCTCCGATTCCAGCAAACCCTTGGAGTCCCCGACCCCGCCCAGGCCGAGGTGGCCGATGTAGGGCTCGGAGGTAATGAAGGTCATGGGCACCTTGTCGCGGATTTTGAGGCGACGCAGCTCGGTGTCCATGATAAATGCGAATTCGTAAGCGGGACCAAAGCACGACGCAAAAGGTGCGGCGCCGACCACGATAGGTCCCGGATTTTTAACGAATTCCTCCCAGGCTGCATGGGCATGCTCGGCATGATCGAGGGTACAAATGGACTGGGTGTGGCCCTGCGGGCCCAGTCCCTCCACTTCCTCGAACGCCAGTTTCGGCCCGGTGGCAATCACCAGGTAGTCATACTTCAGGGTCTGGCCATCGGCCAGCACCACTTCATTGTCATCGGGTTTGATTTCCTGCGCGGCAGAATTAAAGAAATGGATCTTTTTCTTCGCCAGGTAGGGTTCCAGTTTAAAGCTGGTGTCCTTGCGCGAACGCCAGCCCACTGCAACCCAGGGATTGGACGGGACAAAATGAAAGGTATCGGTGTTCGACACTACCGACACCTCGTGCCCGTTACCCAGTAATTCTTTAATCTCGTACGCCGCCGGCAGCCCGCCGGTACTGGCGCCGATAATTACTACGTGTGCCATGATGTACTCCTCTAGTCTGGTAATGTCTTTATGTGTAGTTATGGAATATATAGGGCACAAATCGTGCCAAGGTGAACGACACGGGTGGTGAACGTGACGGACTGTTATGGGCGACAGATCAGAACCTTGAAATTGGATGGCTGGTGGTACATAACAGCTTGCGAGGGAAATGCTATTCAGGCCTGGCACAAAAGGGGTGCCAGAGTGCCATTTAGAAACCTGAATATCGTTATGAGTAATACCGAAAGACGTGACTGGATCTAGAAGTCATACTTTTTATATTTAAAAATTCCATACTAGCCTGTGCAAAGGAGTTGCGATGGATATCTCGGATCTTTATCGAGCACTTGAGTTTTCGCATTATGCGGAACGCTATCGCGATAATGTTCTTGCTATCGCACTATCCCGCAATACCCCCTTTCACGATCTGATACTGGATTTCAAGGTGCTGGCTGCATATGGCATCAAAGTGATAATTCTCGCGCCTGACCCTGACTTCGAACTTGAACGTGAAATCGCACTTTCAAATACACACGGAACCAATTTTAGTCTGATCCAGGCCCAGGAGCCGAAAGGCGCCGAATCATACGATCTGACAGTAAATCTGAGTCAAGTTTCAGCGGCTCTTGATCTCGGTGAAATGCCTGTGGTTGTCTATCATTGCCTCACCACTAAAACGAAGCGTATTGAAGCTGCACAAAAACTTGGAAAGTATGTTGCCACTGAACTTAAGGCAAAAAAGATCATTTTCCTCAGCCAGCAGGCACAACAGTTGGAGGACGCTCTTTCACGTACCCGCGTGACATACGACGAGTTTGAAGATTTTTATCAGCGTCTTCACGAAAACAAGATGGACAAATTTGAAGACAGTATACGCTTCGTACAATCCCTGCTAGAGAGCGATATATCAGAAGTCGCATTTCTCGTTGGCAAACCAGGTGTACTTTGCCAGGAAGTTTTCACCTATGAAGGTGCCGGAATCCTCTTTAGTAAAATTGTTCATTCCGGAATCAGACAGGCTGAGCTTCGCGATATCAGCGATATCTCATTTCAGATCCGTCCACAAATAGAGGCAGGACGTATATTACCTGTTGAAGAAAATTCCATAGCGCAAAATATCCGTAACTTCTGGGTGTATGAAATTGACGGGCAGATTGTTTCTGTTATGCGCTTAAAAGAGTACGGTGAGTGGGCAGAGATCGCGACAGGATCCACTATTTTTCGGGATCGGCATTATGGCCGCGCTTCAGAACTTTTTATGTGCCTCATTGAAGAGGCCAAAAAGCGTGGGTGTAAAGGCGTTTTCGTTGTGGGCATAAATCCAAAAATGGAGCAAAAAGTTATTCCGCAAGGTTTTAAAGAAGTACAACGCAGCGAGCTTCCCCAGGCCTGGCAAAATCAATATGACACAAGCCGCTCATCCAGAGCATATTCGCTAACCTTTTAAGGAAAAGATTATCTGCTTACTGCGAAACCATTCGCTCAGCGGTGCCTGTCAACCTGACTCCACAAACGCCTTGAGTTTGCCCAACGCGACTTCCCACTGCTGCCCGATCACTTCGAGGGTTCGCTTCGCTTCCTCAATCTGTCCCGGCTCCAGTTGCCACAACCGCTCGCGTCCCGACTTCATATGACGCACCACTCCGGCGTCGGCCAATACTTGCAGGTGCTTGGTCACACCCTGGCGACTGATATGGGTGTTGGCTGTCAGCTGCGCGATCGATAAGGCACCACTCGCACATAACACGGCGACAAGCTTCAGGCGCGTGGGATCACCCAGTGCGGCAAACACATTCGCAAGCGTGTCACTTGATTTGATAAACGCGGGCAGGCCGGTGTTGCGCTTGCCCGCGCCCTTTGCCTTACGCGTTGACATGTTTTGCAATGTTCTCAAGCTGTATTTCCCAACCCTGGGTGTGCATGGGGAAGGCTTCCAGTCGACGATTCGGCGGCAGCTTGTTGAAACCGGATTCCACTACCGTCAGCAGCGTACCGTTATCTGGCGCGTCTTCGAGGGTGAAGGTAACCAGCGTCCGCTCTTCCTTCGAATAATCCATACCCGGTTCACCGGAATACGGATGCCAGCGGTACGAGAACAGATCCTTGGGTTCGACGCGATCGATGATGACATCGAACCAGACTTCTTCATGCCCACAACCGGTATTCGGCACGCGTACCTGCTGGCCCGCTGTAAAGGTCTTGCCCTTCAGATCGGCACCGAACCAGATACCAAATTCTTCAGCATTGGTAAGTGCTCGCCACACACGATCGCGCGAGGCATTAATGACGATGTTGCGTTCGATTCGGTCAGTCTCCGAATCAGTCTGTAAATTCACTTTTGTATCCATAGTGGGTTCGCTCCTGTTTTCAGGTTATGGCATCGCTCCTTTTGCAACTATCTGGTTGCATATTGGAGTATAGGCCACTTTCGCCTAAATGCAACCTAATAGTTGCTTTTATTTTAAGTTGGTCGGATTACCAGCCTCGGCGCTTGCGGTATTGCATGCCGCGAATTCAGTGGGGATCGGGAAAGGATAGAGACTAAAATTTAAAAGGCGCTTGCAGACGCTGAGGCTCGATATGTCAGAAAACAAACAGAGCATGCAAATTATAAAGTTCTTGCTCATCGTACTGGCCAGCACGATCGTTGCCATTCTGCTGCATCAGCTGCAGCACGACCCGCTGATGACGCTTGCAAGCAAACCCAGGAGTGTTGTCGTGACCTCCGGATTATTCCCGCCGCTAGCACTTGCCAGTCTGGTCCTGGCATTCGGCATCATGGCTAGCGTGTTTCTTGCAATACAAAAAAGGCTCCCCGGGACGAAACTCCATAAAGGGTTCCGCTTCGGCATAGCGCTTGGCGGCATGTACCTGGTCGGGATGCTGGAGGCATACGTGGTATATCCCGTCGCATTGTCTGGCGAAATCTATACCGGCTTGGTCGATGGCAGCGGGATCCTGCTCATGAGCCTGCTGCTTGGCAGGTATCTGGCTGTCGATACAGCAGAGGCAAACAGTCAGAGCCGCCCCCTGTTCCCTGCCATCCTGATCATCCTCGTGATTTATGTCGTGGTGCGTTATCTCACGTATACCCAGCTTCAGATCGAATCGACCTATGCGACGCGACCGGTCGCCACTTTCATCTGGACCGCTGGAATGGGCGGCTGGATTGGGATCCTATATATATTGGTTGGCGCTAACCTGTATCCTGCCAGTCCCTTCAAACAGGCGCTGGTCTTTGGCGGACTGATCTTCGGCCTCAACTGGCTCATCTTCAATTTATTTGTTCTACTGTTTATTCAGATCCCGCTAGTAGACTTACTGTATCGCTCCGGCTTTGATGCCCTTGCCATTGTTCTCGGTGCGTACCTGTCGTCGTTTTTGTCCAGGAAAATTTAAATACATGGATGGGAGGTAAGGATGAGGCTACGATTTAGACTATTATGGTTAATCCTCGCTTCATTTTTAAAAAGCCAATAAAATTACTGCAAGCAGAAAAACTCTTACATGCAACACAACAAGAATTAACGACATCCGTGTAAAACTTCTGAGAAACGGAATTAGACATAGGTATATCGACAGGGAATAAACGAAGTGAAAACGACGTTAATTTACATCGCGAGCTGGCCGGGGATGGTTATTCTGGCCATCCTCAATGGCCTTATTCGCGAGAACGTCTATGGTCCAGCCATGTCGGAGTTATCTGCACATCAGTTATCCTCACTCATCGCCGTGATCATTTTTGGTTTATACATCTATACCCTGACCGGGCTGTTTGCGATCAAGTCCGCCGGACAGGCATTGCTGATTGGTGGTATCTGGTTAGGGATGACGATTATTTTTGAATTTCTGTTTGGGCATTATGTCGCAGGGCATAGCTGGAGCAAGCTACTGCATGATTATAATTTGCTGGCAGGCAGAGTCTGGCTACTGGTCCTGCTCTGGACAACTATGGCGCCATATCTTTTTTTCAGACTCCGCGCCTGAACACAAATAATTATAATTTTGTCGAGTTGTTGCGGCGGCCCTGGTCTTCAGGTCCCAACATGCGCGGGTATATTACGCCGACTGGCGAGAAAATGCCTGCCTGGGGAAACAGGGAAGACGTCTTCGTCGACGTGTGCAATGCAACAATAGCACGGCTCTATTTAGCCTGACAGCTAACGTTTAAACGCCAAAAACATAATCATCAGCAAAAGTAGTACAGAAACGCTTTTCCAAAACAGCACCGGATTACGTTCCAGCAATGGTGGCCGGGTTTTGCTGAGAAACGTTGCATTCGGATGGCGCAGATCGTAAATGAATTCGGAGAGTTCTGCGTATCGGCGATGAGGATCCGGTTGAACCGCCTTTTTGATTGCCTCGTCGACCCACAACGGAATCTCGCTGTCTTCCTCGATCACGGAACGATAACGTAACTTGCGCTGCGCGGAGCGGGTTCTGGCTTTGGATACCTGGGTGCCATACGGCAACCTGTCCGTGAGCATTTGATAGGTGATCACACCCAGGGAAAACAAGTCGGAGCGCGTACTGCCGCCTTCGCCCAGGAAGTATTCCGGTGCGGTGTATTGCTGGGTGCCGAGGATGCGATATTGCTCATCGACTGGCGCAGTCTCCATCAGGCCTGCGACGCGCGCCGATCCAAAGTCAATGATTTTCACCGTGCCGGTGTGGTCGATCATAATGTTGTTGGGTCGCAGATCCTGGTGCAGGATTTCCTGGCGATGCAAGGCACGCAGGCCACGGGCGATTTGTTCCACGATGTTACGCACGGTTTCAAGATCCGGATCGGGATTGTCGAGCATCCACTGCGCCAGGGTCTGGCCGGGCACGAACTCGGTGACACTATATAAGTAGTGGCGTTTGCGCAATGGCAGGCTGGCCTTCAATAAATGCGCATTGTTCAAACGTCGCGCAATCCACTCTTCCAGTAACAGCCGTTCGAGGTAAGCCGGGTCACCGCTGAGATCTACCGACGGCGTTTTGATAATGACCTGCGTGTCAGTTTGCGGGTCCTGCGCGAGATAGAGATGACTGCGACTGCTGGCATGCACTTCGCGCAGAATTTTATACCCATCGAAGTCCATCCGGGCCTGCAACATCGGTGGCAAGGGCAATTCGCCGACCTGTTTGGCGATCTCATTGACCTGCACCTCCGGCAGGCTGTCGATGCGCACGATTTGCAGGGTCAGGTTATCCTCGCTGCCAAATTCGTAGGCGGCCTGCGCGATTTTCCTTGCGGCTGTATCGAGATCATTCTGGCAGGCCTTGAGCGTATCAATCACGAACCTGGCACTGATATGCTCATAGACACCATCCGTTGCGAGCAGTAATACATCACCGGCTTCGAGCGCGACTTCCCGATAGTCGAACTCGACGTGTGCATTCATACCCAGGGCGCGGCTGAGATAGTTTTCCTCCTGCGAGACCCACAGGCGGTGATCTTCGGTTAATTGTTCTAAACGATCATCTCGTAATAGGTAGATACGGCTGTCACCCACATGAAACAGATATGCAGTGTTCGACTTGATGACCAGGGCACTGCAGGTACACACATAGCCCCTGTCCCGATCATAACGGTAGTGGCTTTGTCGGGTCTGCGCATACAACCAGGCGTGGGTGGCAAACAACACGCATTGCGCGGATTTCTTGACCGACCAGGCATCAGAGGTGCAGTAATAATCTGCCAGGAAGCCATTGACTGCGGTTTGGCTGGCGATCTGACTGACGTCGCTACTGCTGATCCCGTCTGCCAGGCACACCGCGACACCCTTGCTGGTGATTTGCGGTTCGTTCGGGATGGCGATGCCGTGAAAGTCCTGATTGAGTTGTTTGCGGCCTTTGTCGGAGTACTCTCCGACTGAAATACGTAATTGAGCTGACATGGTTTACGAGGTGAATGAGCCGCTACCTGCCTGATGACAGGTAACGGCTCACGCAAGTTTAAGCCGCTTCCTGGCTGCGTACCGGTACCGCATTCAGCTCACGCTTCGGCGCGGTCCGCACGTGCGTGCTATACAAGGTCAAGCCGGTAAATGAAATACCACCCACCAGATTGCCCAGTGCTGTTGGGATTTCGTTCCAGATGAAGTAATCGGCAATGGAGAAATTACCACCCATGATCATGGCAGACGGGAACAGGAACATGTTCACCACGGAGTGTTCGAAGCCCATCGCAAAGAACAGCAGGATCGGCATCCACATGGCAATGACCTTACCGCTGACGTTGGTAGAGACCATCGCACCCACGACACCCATGGACACCATCCAGTTACACAGCATGCCGCGGATAAAGATGGTAAACCAACCGGATACACCGTATTTGGAATAACCCAGGGTACGCGCCTCACCGATACCGGCGATTTTGTGGGCCACTGCCCCGCCATCGGTGGAGAAGCCGTAAGTAAAAATAAACGCTATCATGAAGGCAACCAACAGTGCACCCGCGAAGTTACCGACGAATACCAGTCCCCAGTTACGCAGCACCCCACTAATCGTCACCCCCGGTCTTTTATCGATTAACGCCAACGGGGTCAGCATGAAGACACCGGTCAGCAGATCGAAACCCATCAGGTACAGCATGCAAAACCCGACCGGGAACAGGATGGCCCCGGTAATCGGCGACTTGGTCGTGACGGCAACGAATATTGCAAATGCGGCCGCCAGGGCCAGGATAGCCCCCGCCATAAATGCTCGGATAAATGTATCTCTTGTCGACATAAAGATTTTGGATTCACCCGAATCCACCATCTTCGTGACAAACTCAGAAGGCATTAAGTAAGACATAGGATCTCCCATTTATATATTTGGTTAGAACAGCTAGTTAACGAGTAATAAAAATTATTAGAACGCAGCAAAAACAATGCAGGACGTCTGTCTGCTCTAAGGCAAGAGGCGGGCCATATCTGTGCAGGATTTATAAGCTACTGTTTTGATAAGGCATTTTTTAGATACACCTGCAATAACACAGGGCATCTATTGTTGGCTTTACTGTCCCAAAGCACCAAATCAATGCGGTGTTTTTCTTTGATGGGTTATGCTGGTGCAAATACGGTATAAATCAGTTGTAAAATTTGGGGATGCTTCTGGATTGCACTATTTTGACATCTGCTGGTTCAAACTCCGCGGCGAGGATGAAATCAACCAGGACAGATATCTAACCAACAAGATACTTCAGCTGATGTCAGTGCCAATGTGTAGCGCGACTTATCTTGCCCGTTAGTGCTTCTCTAATTCATCGTGAATGAATTTTTCCGTGCACCGCGCAGGTTTGATCATGCAGCCTTGGTCTTAAGACTCTCAACATGCGAGAGTGTCTCCCGCCGACTGGTGGGAAAACGCTGGCTGGGCGAATAGGGAAACACGTCTTCATAGACGTGTGCGCGGATCAGGGCCTGCCTGGCCTGCCAGAATTCCGGTTTGAGCAGTTCGCCGTGCAGTTCGAGAAACACCTTGCGCACCCGTGGGTCGGCGAGCAGGAAGGGGACCCACTCTTCCGGGAACACGTCGTTCGGGCCAACGCTGTACCAGGGTTCGGCGCTCATCTCAAATTCCGGATACGGCGCCGCGGGAATATGGCGGAAGTTACACTCGGTCAGGTAACAGATCTCGTCGTAGTCGTAGAACACCACCCGCCCGTGACAGGTCATGCCGAAATTCTTCAGCAACATGTCACCGGGAAAAATGTTGGCCCCGGCCAGCTGACGCAGGGCATTGCCATAGCCCTTCACGGCCTGGAACAGTTCCTCGTCATTGGCCTGGCTGATAATTAAATTCAGCGGCGACATGCGCCGTTCTATATATAAGTGGCGAATGATGATCTGATCGTCCTCGAACTCAAGACTGGACCCGCACTCCGCGCGCAGGCTGGCCAGCAGTTCCGGCGCGAAGCGCGCTACCGGAAACGCGGCGTGCGAGTATTCCCAGGAGTCGGCCATGCGCCCGACCCGGTCGTGTTGCTTGACCAGTTGATACTTGGCCTCGACCTGCGCACGGGTTACATCCTTGTTGGGTGGGAAGTTGTCCCTGATGACCTTGAACACATACGGGTAGGACGGCAGGGTGAACACGTACATCACCATGCCCGCGATCCCCGGCGCGGTGATGAACTCGTCGCTGGAGTATTTGAGGTGATCGAGAAAGTCGCGATAGAACTCGGTCTTGCCGTGTTTGTGCTGCCCGATCGCGGTATACAGATCGGCGCGGGTGATACCGGGCAGGATGCGCGAGAGAAAGTTTATCACCGCCGCCGGCACGTCGGTGTTCACCATGAAATAGGCACGGGCAAAACTGAATACGTTAGCCAGCGCTGACTCACCGGCCAGTACGGTATCGACGTAGAGACCACCGTGTTCGTTGTTGAGGATGGGGATGGCAAACGGCGTTTCAACTTCACCATTGACCAGTTTGCCGATCAGGTAAGCGGCCTTGTTGCGATAGAACACGTAGTTAAGCACCGCCAGGTGCAGGTTCTGGCCGTGTTGTGCCGCCTCCCATTGGCGCATGAAGCGCAGCACGTTGCGCACATCGAGGCGCTTGTCGGCAAACGGCAGGCCGAAATCAAAATTGTCGAGGATGCGGGTTACAACGCGACGCATGCCGTCGCGGTCCGGATAATAAGACGAATAGGCCGGGGTATCGGAGTCGATGTGATCAGTAGATACCGCGGGGCGCACGAAGATATTGCGGTTGTTGTAAAAATGCCTGTCGAACAGGCCGCAGAACACCGAGTTGTAAAACGTCTCCGCCAGTTCCGGCTGGCGGTGCTGGTGCAACAACATCATGTAGGCAAATTTGATCTCGTGCCAGAGCGATTCATCCAGTTCGTCTATGCCGTACTCGCGTTGTAACAACCGCGTGGTAGCCTGCACTGTCTGATCGTAATAATCGATGCGCTCGCGGGCGGCATGCTGCACACTCTCCCAGTCGGCCCGACAAAAACGTTCGCGTGCGGCCGCAGTGACAGCCTGGTACTGTGCATAATGCTGATCGAACTCGTCGAGGATGACATGGGCAATGGTTTGAGCCAACAACGCGTTCACAACTTACTCCGTCTCTTCCTCCAGGGCTTGCTCGGCCAGCAGGATACCGTCCGCATCGCAATACAGGTAATTCCCGGGCGTGAAATACACGCCAGCAAAACGCAGCGGCAGATTGCGTCGCCCGCAACCGAGTTTCACGCTCTTGCGCGGATGCGTGGCCAGGGCCATGACCCCGATATCCATTTCCGCGATCTGCGCCGAGTCACGAATGCAACCGTAGATCACGATACCGGCCCAGCCGTTTTGCACGGCCATTGCGGCCAGTCGGTCGCCAAGCAATGCACAGCGCAGTGAACCACCACCATCCACTACCAACACCTTGCCATGACCCGGCCCACTCAAGGCCTCGCGCACCAGCGAGTTATCTTCAATGCATTTAAGTGTGACGATCTTGCCTTCGAATTCCTCACGTCCACCGAAGTGACGCAATATTGGCTCGCAGACCTGCAATTGTTGTTCGTGGCCATCGCACAGCTCGGCAGTGGAATGTAGTGTTGAAGTCAGCATACTGTTTACCCCGCTGCGCGTGTTTTGAACTGGGCCTCTTCGGTGGAACCGGTCAACGCGGTAACCGATGAACTGCCGCCCTGAATCACGGTGGTGACATCGTCGAAGTAACCGGCACCGACCTCCTGTTGATGCGAAACAAAGGTATAACCCTTGTCGCGCGCCGCAAACTCCGGCTCCTGCACTTTCTCTACATAGTGTTTCATGCCCTCGCCGCGCGCATAGTCGTAGGCGAGGTCAAACATGTTGAACCACATGCTGTGAATCCCGGCCAGGGTAATGAACTGGTAACGGTAACCCATGGCCGCCAGTTCGTCCTGGAAGTGGGCGATGGTCTGGTCATCGAGATTCTTCTTCAAGTTGAACGAGGGCGAACAGTTGTAGGCCAACAGTTTGCTGGGATTCTTCGCCAGCACTGCCTGGGCAAACTCGCGGGCAAAGCCGAGATCCGGTTTGCCGGTTTCGCACCAGACCAGATCCGCGTACGGCGCATAGGCAACACCGCGCGAGATGGCCTGTTCCAAACCGTTCTTGACCCGATAGAAACCTTCGGCCGTGCGTTCCCTGGTGAGGAAAGGTTGATCATTGGGATCGACGTCGCTGGTAAGCAGGTTGGCGGCTTCGGCATCGGTACGCGCCAACACTAATGTTGGTACGCCACAGACATCTGCGGCCAGACGCGCGGCGATCAGTTTCTGCACTGCCTCTTGCGTCGGTACCAGTACCTTGCCACCCATGTGGCCGCATTTCTTTACTGCGGCTAACTGGTCTTCATAGTGCACCCCGGCGGCACCGGCGGCGATCATGTTCTTCATCAATTCGAACGCATTGAGCACACCACCAAAACCGGCCTCGGCGTCGGCCACGATCGGCAGGAAGTAATCGGTATAGCCCTCATCCTCCGGTCCGATGCCACGCGACCACTGGATCTCGTCGGCGCGTTTGAAGGCGTTATTGATGCGGCGCACCATGGTCGGCACCGAGTCGTAGGCATACAGCGATTGATCCGGGTACATGGTCTCGGAGGTATTGCCGTCGGCGGCGACCTGCCAGCCGGAAAGATAGATGGCCTCGACGCCAGCCTTGGCCTGTTGCAGGGCCTGGCCTCCGGTGATCGCACCCATGCTGTTGACGTAGCCCTTTTTGGCTTCACCGTGAATCAGTCGCCACAGCTTGTCAGCACCATGGCGCGCAAAGGTGTATTCGGGTTGCAGCGAACCGCGCAGGCGGACCACATCTTCGGCGCGATAGCCGCGATGCACATCCTGCCAGCGTGGGTTGTCCTGCCAGTCTTGTTCCAGCGCAGAGATTTGTTCAGTTCGATTCATGGTGGACTCCAAAAATAGCCTTTGTATAACCATAGGCATCCCGGAAGCATTCAGTAAGGCAATTCTCTGAATAGTTACTATTATTTAATTGAATACTTCAACAAGACTGCGGAGGTACCAACATGACCTCTGTCGACGACAAGCCCACGCCACCCAACCGCTTGCGCCAGTTGCGCGCCTTCTGCGTGGCGGCCCAGACCGGGAACATCTCCCGTGCCGCCGAACGCCTGTTCAGCAGCCAGCCGGCGGTATCGCAACTGATCAAGAGCCTCGAATCGGATCTGGGGGTGCTGCTGTTCGAGCGCCACGGCCCACGCATCCAGCTCACCGACGACGGTCGTGCATTCCTGGATATCGCCCTGCCACTGCTGGAAGAACTCGACAACCTGCCGGCCACCTTCGCCGAACGCCTGGGCGAGATCACGGGCGGACCCCTGGACATCGCCGCCGGCGAGTCGACCATCCTGTATCTGTTGCCGGAGTTTGTATACCGCTTCAGTATCGAGTACCCGCAGGTCGAACTGCGCCTGCACAATGTCACCGGTCGCGATGGCCTGGCCATGTTGCGCAACGGCGAAGTGGATCTGGCGGTGGGTTCCATGATCGATATCCCGCACGACATCCGCTATGTGCCAACTTTCAGTTACGACCCCATGTTGATCACCGCGCTGGACCATCCGCTGGCCGGGCGCAAACAAGTGACGCTGGAAGAAGTCAGTGAGTGTGGTTTGATCCTGCCGCCGCGTCACCTGAGTACATGGCACATCGTCGACCTGGTGTTTCATCAACACGGCCTCAACTACAAGGTGGTACTGGAGGCCGGTGGCTGGGAGATCATCAAACGTTACGTGGCACTGGGTATGGGCGTGTCGATTGTCACCAGCATCTGCCTCACTGGAGAAGAACCGCTGTCAGCGATCCCGTTAACCGATTATTTTCCGCGCCGCAGTTACGGCATCGTGCTGCGCCGCAACAAGCAACTCTCGCCGCAGGCACGGCGCTTCGTGCAGATCCTTGATCCGGAATTCTTCGATCGCAGTGCGAACGGCGTCAGCGGCCAGCGCGGCCCCTCACGCAAAGGCAAACGCCCGCCGCAGGACGGACTGCTGGGCCATGATGAGGCCCTGACCTGAACAAGACCCGCAACGAGGTTTGGGAAGAAACATAGACGCACACACTTTGACGAGCCACATATAATTGATATTTAAAGCGATAAAAAATTAGGACTGCATATTACAACCTAATACTCCGGATTCATCATGACAAGAAAAATTAGGACTGCATATGACGACATAACACCCCCTTGCAATCAGGAAGTTAATCGGTCATAAGGTATTCAAAATGAAAAAGAAAACTCCGCCACACAATAAAATGTCGGCGCGTTATGTCGCGTTTCGGCAACCTATATATAGTTAGAAGCCATAATGGGAAATCGATCGAAAATATTAGTTGTAAGTGTTCAAGTTTTGCTGGCTATTGCTGTTGCTTTATTTAGCTTTGATTTTGGCGATCGAATTATGATGTATATGTACACAGAGATAACTGGCTATTTACCGCCATATGCAGGATTACCTGAAAATTATAATGTTGTTGGTTTCTTGCTCGCTGGAGCCATACCTGCATTGTTTGCATATTTAATCTTATATCGAGTACCACATAAATCGATGATAGTAACTGCAATAATATTTTTGCTTGTGGTTTTCTATTTTGCCTATGCATATAAATCATTGGACCAAAAATTATCTATTCACTATATAAGGTATGAAATAGTATTGGGTGGGCTATTCATGGTTGCCATATATGAAATAGTTCGAAAATTTATGGCTTCTAACAAGTCGTTCAAGTCGGGGACGCCGAAAAGCGGCACCCCTTAACTCAAACGTTAGCCAACATAAGGACATCATGAAAAAAATACTATTAATAATATTATTGCTCTCGCCTCTTACATCACTCGCAAGTTTACAAACAAGACCTGATGAGGGTGGATGGGTAAATCAAGATGGAACCAGGGTTCCCAATAGGGACAATATGAAAAGCATTGATGGGTTTGGTGGTTGGCTTGTGGTGACACCAGATAAGGACTGGGTCAAAAAATGGGAAACGCCAACTGAAAATATTCCGAATTTCTCAGAAGCCGATAAAGTTAAATATGGTGAAGAACTTACAATCCTTCCTTTCTTTATTAACCCGAAAGTCAATCCAGCCGGCAAAATTAATATAATTTGCAGCATAAAAATAACAAGGCCAACAGGGACTATATCAATTAATCAACAGGACATTCCTTGTGCAACCGGAAAACTAAATGGCGACCCTAAAAATGTCTATCTTACGAAAACTGTCATTAAGTTTATCGGCGAGAAAAATGACCCACCGGGTACATGGGTTGTTGAATTCATTATATCAGACAAAAATAGAGATATAAGTGTTCCTTTAAAAACTGAGTTTACACTTATAAAGTAAATGGCTAACAATCGCATCAAAAGCGCCCGCAAAACATGCGGGCTCGGACCTCGCCACCGCTCGGCCATTTATGCGTAACGTTAGGTAAAATAAAAAGGAGCTACAGTGCAAGTACTCATGGAATTCCTGGCAATGCTCTGTTGTGCAATCTTTACCGGTGCAGCAATCTACATCAATGCAGTTGAGCATCCAGCAAGAATGTCTTGTGGGGTC